>JAWODB010000066.1:0-31898 GCA_046483505.1 Phycisphaerae bacterium | reverse complement strand
CGGGAAATCTGCTGGATGCCCCGCCGGGACGACCTCCGCATTCACACGGTGTTCTTCTGGCGACCGGACGGCGCAGGCGGCCGCGTCATGCGGGCGGGCGACCGCGTCTTCGCCGTCGACCCGGGCTTCCGGCTGAAAACGGCGAAGCCCCTGACGGGAGACGAAGCCGTCTGGACCACCCTGCCCCAGTCGCCGCGCGACCTCGCCCCGCTCGACGCCCATCGCGTTTTCGTGGCCCTGAACGACCGCACCGCCGCCCTGTACGAGGAAGGCAAGGACCAGCCCCTCTGGCGACGCCGCTTCTCGCTCGGCCGGGAGTCGTACGTGTCGGCCGGGCCGGAGGTCATCACGGCCGCCGAGGAGGACGGCACGCTGCACGCCCTGGACCCCGCCACCGGCCGCACGCGGTGGACCCGCCAGGTCGAGACCCGCCGATGGACGAGCGAAACGGGCCTTGCCAACCGGACGGTTCTCCGCCAGGCCGGGGGCGTCGTGCTCGTGCCGGACCGGCGCCGGCCCACGCAACTGGAATGCGTGGACGCCGCCACCGGCCGGCACCTCTGGAGCGTCCGAACGGATGCCCAATTCGGCCAGGTCGCCCTCGGGGACAACCTCGTCCTGCTTGGCAGCGAGTCCGGGCACGTTACGGCCATGCATCCCCGCACCGGCGCGACGGTGTTCGACGTTGCCGTGTGCCCGGCGTTCGAGTGGGCGGAGCACTACATGCGGCTGGCCGTCGGGCCGGCGGGCCGGCAAGTCTACGCCGCCATCGGCCGGAACGTGTGGGCGCTGGACGCCGCCTCCGGCAAGGTCCTCTGGCAGTGGACGTGGCAGGCGCCGAAGCGCATCGAGCCTCTTCCGCGGTCCTACCGGCCGGCGCCCCGGCTGTACCCCGTGGAAGACGGTCTATTCGGCCTTTTCAACTGGGAGGAAGGCACCGCCGTACCGCCTCACAAACGGCACGTCGACGTCGTGCGCTTCGCGGCCGACGGCGAGGTGCGGGTGCACGAGACGAGCCCGCGTATGCACGGCCATCTCGTGGCCTTCGCCACCGGCCGGCACCTGGCGATCCTCAACGGGCTCACCCATTGGGAGATATGGGAGTTCCTCCCGGCGACGCCGTAGCACGGGCCGGGGCCGGTCGGTTTAATCATGCAACGCCTCCCGCCCGAGTGTCGTATAACAAGAATATGAGCGTTGACCTTCCCACCTTCGGCTCTTCCGCCCGCCGCGGGCCGCGGCCAGTGCCTGCTTCGCTACGCGACCACGCCCGAGGCGTCCCACCGCCAGTGAAACACTTCAACCCCGCGTTGTGGCACGGTGGTGCTTCGTAACCACGGCGCCGGACCGTCGTCGGCAATGGCAGACCGCCAGCGCCCCGGCCGCCGCGAGCAGCACCGTTGTGGGTTCCGGAACCACCGTCACCGTCGCCTGCCCGGGCTGGATGCGCGGGTCGAACGCCACGGCCGGCTCATCGAACGAGACGGTATTGTCGAGGTCGGGGTGATAGTCGACGGCTTGGAAGGTGGTGACCTCTCCGATGACGGTGCCTGCCTGGACGGTTGCGGAGGCGACGCGGATGCGGCGGTCGCCGTTGCCCTCGTCGGTCCCCGTGACGCCCTCGGTCGCCCCGAGTTCGACGAAGGCCCACACGCCGGCCTCGTCGGCGAACGGGCCGATGAACTGCGGGCCGAGGAGGGTGTCGTCGAAGTCGGCGTCGTTCGGCTCGATGCCGAGCAGTTCCGCCGGAGAGGCCAGGGCGGCAGGCTGGCGGAGCAGGTCGACACCGACGGACGAGAGCCCGCCGCCGATCACCAGGTCCGCCGAGTCCAGGTCCGTGAAGAGGAGGTCCACTGTCATGGTGACCAGCGCACCGGGCAGGGCGTCGTAGTTCTCCTGCGAGAACTCGTACACGATGTCCCCGCCCGCCTCTTCGGCCGCGGTGGCGAACAACACCGCGGTGGCCAGGGTGATCCATTTCGCCGTGTGATATCGTGTCATGCCGTACCCCTCCAGTCAAAACCCGATCGCCAATTGTGCTTTCGTTAGTAGATATAGTAGTGTCCCAGTCTCGCGCGCACCGCGAGGACGTCGGCGGCGTCCACCCGGCCGTCGCCATTGACGTCGAAGTACGGCAGGAACTCCTGGTCGGTCTGAAGCGTTCCGTAGGCGGTCCGCAGCAGGGCCACGTCCGCGGCGTCCGTATCGCCGTCACCGTCAGCGTCGCCGAACAGGCGGTGGAATGTGAGACCGCCGTCCTGGCCCAGCGTCTGGCCCCAGGCGTCGCGGACGCGGTCGGCCTGGATCACGAAATCGTAGACGCCGTCGGCCAGGGAACCCGCCTCGACCGCCGGGCCGGCGAACGTGATGCGGTACGTCCGGCCGTCGCCCGAGGGATTCGCCACGTCCAGGGTCATGGGGGTGCCGTCGCGCCGGGTCAGGGCGAACGCCCCCTCATCCAGCGTCACGGGATCGCTGAACCGGACGGTCAGGGCGGAGACCATCGACCGCTGGGTGTGCCCGTCGCCGACGCGCACGTACCGGACGGTCGGGGCCCGGACGTCCTGGCCAAGACGGGCGCTGAAGGCCTGGGCGTCGTCCTGGTCGACGTCGGCATCACCGTCGGCGTCAAAGTACGCCAGGTACGCGGGACTGCCCGCCGCCGTGCCGAGGGCGGCGCGGAACGGGGCCAGGTCGGAGGCGTCCACGTCCTTGTCGCCGTCGGCGTCGCCGAAGAGGCGATGGCAGGCCAGGGCCACGGTGTCGCCCGCATACGGCCGGCACCACCGGCTGCGGACGCCGTCCGCCTGGATACGGAGTTCGTAGACGCCGTCGGCCAGCGACCCCGCCTCGGTCCCCGCCCCGGCGAACGTGATCCGGTACGTGCGGCCGTTGCCGGCGGGGTCGTTGACCGTCAACGGCACGGTCTGGCCGTCGCCGCGCGCCAGGACCAGCGCCCCGGGCTCCAGGACGACGGGTGTACTGAACTGGACGGTCAGTTCGTCGACCCTGGACCGCTGGGCGCTCCCCTGGTTGACGGCGGTTCGCTGGAGGGTGGGCGGCCGGAGGTCGTCGCCGACGCGCTGGCCGAGCGCCGCCAGGTCGTCGTGGTCGATCCACCCGTTGCCGTCGGCGTCGAAGTACACCGGGAAGTCCGGATCGCCGGCCGAACTGCCGTACGCCAGCCGGAACGGGACCGCGTCGCTGCCGTCCACGTCGCCGTCGCCGTCGACGTCGCCGAAGAGGCGGTGGAACCAAACGACGGCGTCGCCTCCCTCCAAGCCCTGGCCCCAGGGGTCGGCGACGTGGCCGGCGTCGAGATGGACCTCGTAGGCGCCGTCGGCCAGCGAACCAGTCGCGGGGTCGACGGCCGGGAAGGTGACGACGTAGTGCCGGCCCCGGCCGTCGGCGTCGACGACGGAGGTGGCCACAGGCCCGGTGCACGGATTCAGGAGATCCAGGGCGTCCGGACCGATGACGACCGGCACGGTGAACTCCAGGTCCAGCCGCGTGACCATGGACCGCTGGGCCGCATCCTGGTTGACCGTGAGGCCCACCAGTTCCGGCGGGGGCGCGTAAACGAACCACTCCTCGCCGATGACCTCGTCGTTGACCCGGAACATGACCGCCCCGAGGAGGCGCGTGAGCCAGGGGTCGCGGTCGTAGAAGAGGTCGTCGGCCACGAAGCGGGTCCCCTCGTCCGTGCCGTCGGTTCGCCAGAGGGCCGTATCGCGGTCGGGGCCAAGGCCGACGAAGAAGAGTTCATCGCCGAGGGCCAGGGTCTGGGGCCGGACGGGTTCGACGTTGGCGACCCAGTGGGTGCCGTCGGCCGTACCGTCGCTCGTCCAGAGGGACTTGCCGTGGCCGTCGTACCCGTTGGCGCGGAACAAGACCCTGTCGCCGGCCGCGCCGAGGTAGGCGGGGCTGGACCCGTCGCTGCCGGGGGCGATGTCGGCGACCATCACGGTCCCCGCCCGCGTGCCGTCGGTGGTCCAGAGTTCCCGGCCCAACACCGGGTGGTACGCGGCAAAGTAGAGGACGTCGCCGACGGCGCACAGTTGGTTGGGGCTGAGGAAGACCTGCTGGCGCTCGGCATCGACGTCGAGGCGGATCGTGCCCTCGACGGTGCCGTCGCTCGCGTACAGATGGTCGCCGTCGCGGCCTCCGGTGAAGTAAAGGTGGTCGCCGGCGGGGGTGAGCCACCAGATCTTGGCGTCGCCGCTGCGGGAGGCGATGTCCTTGACGAGGTAGGTCCCCTCGGCGGTACCGTCGCTCGTCCAGAGTTCCTCGCCGTGGACGCCGTCGTAGGCGGTGAAGAGCAAACGCCCGTTGGCACTGACCAGATTCCTTCCGTTGGAGTCATTTCGGCCTGGGTTTATGTCCGCGACCAGTTCATACGTCTGGAAGTTTGCCGTGGCCCTGCGGAGTTCGTAGCCGTAGGTGTCGTCGCCGTAGAAGAAGTAGACGGCGCCGTCGAGTTCCGCCACCCGCCCCTGGACCAGGCCGTAGTCCAGATGAAAGGTGCCTTCCGGCGTGCCGTCGGTCACCCAGTTCCGGAAGAAGAGGCGGCCGGCCATCACAAAGGGGTATTCAAAGCGGCTGCCTCTCGCGATAAGGACGGTGCCCTCCTCCGAGCCGTCGGTTGCCCACAGGGCGTTGCCTTCCTCGTCGCGGGCGGGGAAGAACACCCGGTCGTCGTAGGCCACAAGACTGTAGACGCCGCCCTCTTCGAAGTCCGTGACCCTGGCGGTGCCTTCGGGTGTCCCGTCGGTCCGCCACACCTCGTATCCGTGGACACCGTCGGTGGCGGTGAAGTAGTAGAGGTCCTCGACCGCCACGGGAAGGGAGGCGTGCGAGTCGTGGGCCCGGTCGTTGACGTCGCGCAGGAGGAAGGTGCCGGCCGGGGTGCCGTCGCTCCGCCAGAGTTCCGCGCCTTTCCTACCGGCGGCGTTCTCGAAGAAGAGGAGGCCGCCGCCCAGGGTATAATCTTCTGCCTCGTAGATGTCGGTCAGGAACCGGGTGCCGGCCTCGGTGCCGTCGGACGCCCAGAGTCCCAGGCCCTCGGCGTCGCCGCGGGCGGTGAAGTAGAGAACGTCGCCGTCCGGCGTCAGGTTGCCGGGATAAGCGTCTTCGTCGCCCGCATTCAAATCCGCGACGATATGCGTGCCGGCCTCCGTGCCGTCGCTGATCCAGAGTTCCGACCCCGCCTCGGCGGTGCTTGCCTGGAAGGCGATGCCGTCGCCGAAGGGCGTCAGGTAATGCAGATCCGCCGAGTTCTCGCCCGGAACGATGTCTTTGACCAGGTGCGTGCCGGCGCCCGTGCCGTCGGTGGTCCAGAGTTCCGAGCCCAGGGCCTTGGTGTACATGACGAAGAAGGCGCGGTCGCCGGCCCGGGTGAGCCAGGAGACGTTGCCGTCGGCGTGCTGCGTGTTGATGTCCTCGACGAGGCCGGTGCCGGCCTCCGTGCCGTCGGTCCACCAGAGTTCGTAACCGTGTTGGGTATCGGTATGCGAGTACAGCAAGCCGTCGTCGAGGGCGGCGAAGATGCTCCGCGGAGATTGGTTGGGACTGACCCGCAGGCCCGACGCGCCTTCGACGGCGTGCGTCCCCCCGGGGGTACCGTCCGTCACGTACAACTGGGACTCGTAGCGGTATCCGGCGGGGAAGAAGAGCCGGTCGCCGACCCGAGTCATCGCGGCGACTTCGGGCCCGAAGTCGCCCTCGAAGCCCGGCGGACGGAGCGAGTACGTGCCGGCCTCCGTCCCGTCGGTCCGCCACGTGTCCACGCCCTCGACGCCGAAGTACAGGACGCCGTCGAACACCGGGCCGAACGTGAGGGTGGTGTCGTCGGTGCGGGTATCGACGTCGGCCAGGAGGCGGGTGCCGGCCTCCGTGCCGTCGGTGACCCACGGCTCAACGCCCGTATGGCCGTCGTCGGCCACGAAGTGAAGCAGGCCGTCGGCGACGACGAACTGGGCCGGCCAGGCGTCTTCAGGGCCGGGCTGGATATCCCGGACGAGGCGGGTTCCGTCCGCCGTGCCGTCCGTGACCCAGAGTTCGCCTCCGTGTTCGGCGGTTTGAGCGACGAACAGGAACGCACCCTCCAGGGCAACCATCCTGTCCTCATACAGGCCCTCGCCCATGAACGCCTGGGACGAGACCAGGACCGTGCCCTCGACCGTGCCGTCGCTCTTCCACAGTTGCCAGGTGTCCTGCCAACTGTAAACCCCCTTGGTCAGGGTCTGCTCAAAGTACAGGGTGTCGCCGACCGGATAATACTCGGTCCCGTAATCGAGCGGGACGAGCGGCAAGGTGCCGGCGTGGGTACCGTCGCTGGCCCACAGGTGTAACTGGTCGGCGGCGTCGTACGCGGTGAAGTAGAACCTCGGGCCGGCGGTGACGAGGGCGGGGCGGCCGCCGCTGTGGGCCTCGGAGAGGATGCCGCTGCCTTCCGGCGTGCCGTCGCTCCGCCAGAGGCGGCGTGTGCCCTCTTCCGGGACGTGCTGCCAGGCGAAGAAGTACCCATTGAAGACGAGCGGCTCGCAACTCCACGCCTCGCTCACAAGATGGGTGCCCTCCGGCGTCCCGTCGGTGGCCCAAAGGCCCTCTCCCTGGAGGGTGTCGGCCTTGAAGAAGATCGCATCGGTGTTGACGCCGAGCACTTCCGGATCGGCGGGTGCCGTGCCCTCCCAGACGTCAACGAGCAGGTGCGTGCCGGCCTCGGTGCCGTCCGTGATCCAGAGTTCGCGTCCGTGGACGCCGTCGTCGGCCGCGAAGACGATCTGGCCCTGGAAGGCGGTGAACGGCCCGGGGTCGGCGTCCCGCGTCACGGGCGAGCCGTCCGGGCCGGTGGTGGCGACGGCATTGACGTCCTTCAGGAGAACGGGGGCGGCCCCGGCGGCCTCGATCGTCCAGGGCTCGGTCCCGTGGACGCCGTCGTCGGCGCGGAAGTAGAGGGCCCCGTCGAAGACGGTGATGGCGGACGGGTCGGAGGATTCCTCACCCGGCCATAGGTCGACCACGGGGTGCGTGCCGGCCTCGGTGCCGTCGCTCGTCCAGAGTTCGATGCCGCTTGCATCGTCGCGGGCGCGGAAGTAGAGGCAGCCGTCGAAGACGACCAGGTCGGACACGTTGCCGTACGGTCCGGGGCGGGTGTCCTTGACCATCCAGGTGCCGGCGGGCGTGCCGTCGCTGCGCCAGAGTTCGTTGCCGTGGACGGCGTCGCCCTCGGCCCAGAAGTAGCGGATACCGTCGAGCACCGTGACGGGGCCGGGGTCGCTGTCGAGGGTGTCGGTGTTGAAGTCCCTGACCAGGACGGTGCCGGCCTCGGTGCCGTCGCTCTTCCACAGTTCGTCGCCGTGGACACCATCGTCGGCCTCGAAGAAGAGGGTGGAGCCGACGGCGACGAAGGCGCGGGGATAGGAGGAATCCGTGCCGGGCCGGATATCCTTGACGCGGACGGTGCCGGCCTCGGTGCCGTCGCTGCGCCAGAGTTCGGAGCCGGCGTCGGGATCGGTGGCGCGGAAGAAGAAGGTGCCGCCTGCGTCAACGCATTCGTACACGTTGGCGTCAACGGTGCCCGGGTAGATGTCTTTGACCAGGTGCGTGCCCGCGGGCGTTCCGTCGCTCGTCCAGAGTTCGTCACCGTGGGCGGAATCGCTTCCTTCGAAGAAGAGGTTGCCGCCCGACGCCGTGAAACTCAGCGGGCCTTCGGGGAAAGTGTGGAGGCGCAGGGTGCCGGCCTCGGTGCCGTCGGAGGTCCAGAGTTCGCGGTCGCCCACGGCCCGGAAGAAGAGCCGGTCGCCGACGACGGTGAGGAACTCGGGGTAACTGCCGCCCGAACCCGCGTAGATGTCCTTGAGGAGGTGTGTGCCGGCGGCCGTGCCGTCGGTCCGCCAGAGTTCGTTGCCGACGTCGTCGCCCCGAGCAGCGAAGTAGAGATACCCGTCTATCGGGGTAAGTTCGGAAGGACTGGCATCGCCGGAACCGTTGTAGAGGTCCAGGAGGAGGGCGGTTCCCGCTTCCGTGCCGTCGCTCACCCAGAGTTCGTTGCCGTGGACACCGTCGTCGGCCCGGAAGACGAGGCGGTCGCCGAGGACGGTGATGTCCTGAGCGCCCCCCCCGTTCGAGCCCGGCCAGATATCGCGGACCAGGACGGTGCCGGCGGCGGTACCGTCGGTCTTCCAGAGTTCATGCCCGTGCACGCCGTCGTCGGCGACGACGAAGACCACGTCGCCGAGGCGGACGGGGTTATAGGGGTTGGAGCCGAGGGTGGCGGCGTCGTCGCGTTCCATCCGGACGGTGCCGGCCGGCGTGCCGTCGCTGCGGTAGAGGTGCCGGCTGCCGGTGAGGTCTTCGGCCGTGAAGAGCAGCGTGCCGCCGAGGTCCAGGAACTCGCCGGGGTCGGCGTAGTCGTCTCCGGGGTTGATGTCGGCGAGCAGGCGGGTGCCGGCCTCCGTGCCGTCGGTCACGTAGAGTTCGCGTCCGGTGTCGGATTCCACGGCGGTGAAGAAGACGTGGTCGCCGGCGCGGAAGAAGTCTTCAGGGCGGCTTCCGCCCTCTGGATGGATGTCCTTCAGGAGGTACGTGCCGGCCTCTGTGCCGTCGGTCACCCAGGGTTCGTGGCCGGTGGCGCCGTCGTTGGCGTTGAAGGAGAGGAGGTCGCCCAGGGGGGTGAGATCGCTCGGGGAACCGCCGTAACTGCTTCCGGCGAGTATGTCTTTCACGAGATGGGTGCCGGCCGCTGTGCCGTCGGTCGCGAACAGTTCCCATCCGACGTCGGGGCGGTTGCCCTGGAAGTACACGCGGTCGTTCCAGACGGCGAACTCGCTGCGGTACCCGTCTTCGGAGCCGGGGTATAGATCCACGACCATGCGGGTGCCGGCCGGGGTGCCGTCGGTGACCCACAGTTCGCGCCCGTAGCCGGGATGGTCGGCCCGGAAGAAGAGGAGGTCGCCGGCGGCGCCGAGGAGGCTCATGGAGTACGGCCCCTGGTCGGTGTCGGCGGCCTGAAGGAGGACGGTGCCCTCGCTCGTGCCGTCGCTCTTCCACAGGGTCTGGCCGAGTTGGTCGTCCTCGGCGAGGAAGTAGTGGATTCCCCCGGCCGTGATGACGGGCGTCGGGTTCGCGTCGTAGGTGGCGGCGTTGACGGGATTGACGCGGACGGTGCCGGCCTCGGTGCCGTCGCTGCGCCAGAGCCCCTGGCCCGTCACGCCGTCGTCGGCAGTGAAGAGGAGCACGCCGTCGGCGTCGAAGAGGTTTTCGATGTCCGACGAATACGGGCCGGGACGAATGTCCTTCACCCTGCGGGTGCCGGCCTGGGTGCCGTCGCTTCTCCAGAGTTCCTGGCCGAGGCCCTGGTCGGATGAGGTGAAGAAGAGCGTACCACCCACGTCGGTCAGGTGTTGGGGATAATACGGTCCGTGGAGGCGAACGGTGCCGCCGGCGGTGCCGTCCGTCCGCCAGAGCCTGTGGCTGTAGCCGCTCGTGTCGGCGGCGAAGTAGAGCCAGTCGCCGCTGACGGTCAACTGCTCCGGCTCGGCGTTGCCGCCGACGTACACGTCCATGACCTGGACGGTGCCGACCTCCGTGCCGTCGGTGCGCCAGAGTTCCTCCCCGTCGGGCCCGTCGGCGGCGAAGAAGAGCCAGTCGCGGTAGACGGTCAGTTCTCGGGGATAGGACCCATAGGAACCGGGCCGGATGTCCTTGAGGAGGCGGGTGCCGCCGGCCGTGCCGTCGGTCCTCCAGAGTTCGCGGCCGTGGACCTGGTCGTCGGCGACGACGTACCAGCCGCCGTTGAACTCGACGAAGTCTGAGAGGTCCGCCCCGTCGGAGTCGGCGTTGGTGTCGCGGAGCATGAAGGTGCCGGCCTCGGTGCCGTCGCTTCGCCAGAGTTCCTTCCCGTGGACGCCGTCGTCGGCCTCGAAGAGGCAGAGGTTGCCGAACGGGGTCAGTTCGTCGACGCCGGAGGAGTCCTCGCCCGGCCGGACGTCGCGGACGAGGTGGGTGCCGGCGGCGGTGCCGTCGCTGACGAAGAGCTCCTGGCCGATCCCTTCGCCATAGGCGGTGAAATACAGGCGGTCGCCGATGGACGTCAGCCTGGACGGATACGAACTCGTGTCGCCGGGGTAGAGGTCTTTCAGCATCGCGGTGCCGGCGGCGGTGCCGTCGCTCCGCCACAGTTCCCTGCCGTGCGTTCCGTCGTAGGCGTTGAAGTAGACGGCGTCGGAGAGGCCGGCGAGATAGGAGACCTCCATCTCGGCCACGAAAACCGTCCCCACCTCCGTGCCGTCCGTCTTCCACAGGTAGCGGTGGTGGCCGTCGTCGGCCGTGAAGAAGAGCATGTCGCCCGCCGCGGTGAGGTAGGAGGGGGACGAGGAGTTCGAGCCCTCGTGGATGTCGCGGAGGAGGATGGTCCCCGTCGGCGTGCCGTCGGTCCGGTACAACTCGCGCCCCACGTACGGGGCGTAGGCGGTGAAGTACCAGTAGTCGCCGGCCCGGACCGGTTGGCCGGGATCGCTGCCGTCGCTCCTGGCGTTGACGTCGGCCAGCATGCCTGTGCCAGACGGCGTCCCGTCGCTGACCCACGGCTCGGTGCCGTGGAGGGCGTCCTGGCCCATGAAGAGAAGTGCGCCGTCGAGCGGACCGGCATACGGACGGTCCTGATAGAACATGGGCGCGACGCTGCCCAGCCGCACCGTGCCGCCGCCCGTCCCGTCGGTTACCCACAGGCTCCTGGAAGAGATGGGGTCATCGGCCCCGAAGAACAGGAGGTCATCCAGGACGGCGGCGGGCCTGGGATCGCCGCCGCGGGAGCCCGGGTACAGGTCCTTGAGGAGCACCGTGCCGGCCTCGGTGCCGTCGCTGATCCAGAGTTCCTCGTCCAGGGCGCTGCAGCGGGCGTTGAAGACGACGCGATCGCCCAGGGCGGTCAGGTACCTCGCACCGTACACCGAGTCCCCGTCATAAGAGACTTCGAGGATGTGGGTCGTGGCCGGGGTGCCCTGGGTCACACAGAGCGGTCCTCCTCCCGGCAGAGAGGCGGCGAAGAAGACGTAGGCGCCGGCCGCCGTGAACTCGGTAGGCGTGGAGTCGGCGTACCCTTCCCGGAGGTCGCCCAGGAGAATGGTGCCCGCGTCGGTGCCGTCGGTCATCCACGGTTCGGCCCCGTGGAGGCCGTCGTCGGCACTGAAGTAAAGCCGGTTACCGATGGCGGCCAGGTTGCGCGGGTCCGAGCCGTCCGATTCCTCGTTGATGTCTCGGACGCGGTAGGCGCCGTCCCGCGTGCCGTCGGAGAACCAGAGTTCCTTGCCGGTGACGCCGTCGTCGGCGGAGAAGAGGACGGCGTCGCCGGCGGGGGTCAGGTACTGTACGTTTCCGTCGCCGGCACCGGGCCGAATGTCGCCGGCGCGGCGGGGTCTCCGGCTGCCGATCTGGACAGCCCAGAGTTCTTCGCCGCTGGTGCCGTCGTCGGCCGTGAAGTACACGTGGTCGCCCGCAACGGTGAAGTTGGCGGGGTTCGAGCCCTCGCTGCCCCGGCAGATGTCGCCGGCTTCCCTCACGCGTTGGCCGTCGGCCATCCACAGTTCCTTGCCGTGGACGCCGTCGTTGGCCGTGAAGTACACGACGTCGTCGGCGGGCGTCAGGTCGCCGATGCCGCCGCCCGCGCTGCCGGTGCCGATGTCGGATATCCGCTGCGTGCCGGCCTCAGTGCCGTCGCTCATCCAGAGTTCCCGGCCGGAGGCGGTGTCGGTGGCGGCGAAGTAGAGGTGTGAGCCGAGGGCGACGGCGTACCACGGCGAGGAGCCGTCTTCGCCCGGTTCGATGTCGCGGACGAGGACGGCCGGACCGCCCCCCACGGGGGTCTGCCACAGTTCCCTCCCGTGGCTGCCGTCGTCAGCGCGGAAGAAGACGAGATCGCCGACCTGGGCCAGAAGGGCGGGGTTCGAGCCCAGCGAGGCACGATTGATGTCCGCTACGCGGTGGGTGCCCGCCTCGGTGCCGTCGCTCGTCCAGAGTTCCTCGCCGCCGGTCGGGTCTTTCGCCGTAAACAGCAGGCTCCCGTTGAACGGGACGAGGCCCTCGGGGTCCGACCCGTCCCCGCCGGGCCAGATGTCCCGGACCTGCCGCGTGCCAGCCACCGTGCCGTCGGTTGCCCAGAGTTCAGTATCGTAGTCGCTGTATCCCGAGCGGCCGGCGGTGGCGGCGAAGAAGAGGGTATCACCGACCAGGGTCATGTTGTGCGGCCAGGAGTCGCCGTAGCCGGGGTATACGTCGGCCAGCCTGACGGTGCCCTCCGAGGTGCCGTCGCTCACCCACGGTTCCTGGCCGCCGGCCGCGTCCGCCGTAAAGAACAGGCGGTCGCCCAGCGCCATCAGGTCCTCCGGGTCGGACCAACCGACGCCGGCTGCCAGGTCCCGGACCTGCACGGTGCCCGTCAACGAGCCGTCGCTCTTCCAGAGTTCGCGCCCGTCGTTGTCGTCCGTGGCGGCGAAGAAGAGTGTGTCGCCGACGGCGGTGAGTCCTCCCGGGTCGGAGCCGCCGTCACCCGGCCGGATGTCGATCAGGGACGGCGTATCGGAGCCGGCCGCCAGGACGTAGAGTTCGGAGCCGTATGGGCCGGAGGCGCTGAAGAACAGGCGCTCCCCAAGGGGGGTGAACTGCCACGGGTAGGACCCGGCGCCGCCGCGGTCCAGGTCCGCTACGAGGCGCGTCCCGCCGTGCGTGCCGTCCGTGACCCAGGGTTCGTAGCCGCGCAAACCGTCCGACGCCTTGAAGTACACCTTTCCGTCGAACGCCGTGAAGTACTCGGGCCAGGACGAGTCCGAGCCGTGGTCGATGTCCTTGACCATGACGGTACCGGCCTCGGTCCCGTCGCTCGTCCAGAGTTCGTGGCCGTGTTCTCCGTCCCTGGCCCGGAAGTAGAGCCGGTCGCCGACGACGAGGATATCGCGGACGTAGCCGTCGCCGCTGCCCGGGCAGATATCCCGCACGAGCACGGTGCCGGCCTCGGTGCCGTCGCTGCGCCAGAGTTCGTCCCCGTGGGCGCCCGTGTCGGCAAGGAAATAGAGGACGTCGCCAACCGGCGTCAGGGTGTCAGGCGAGGATCCGCTTTCCCAGGGTTCGATGTCGCGGACCATGACGGTGCCGGCTTCGGTGCCGTCGGACTTCCACAACTCCCTGCCGGCCAGGGGCGTGTTGGCGGCAAAGAAGAGCGTATCGCCGACGGCGGTCAGGTTCATGGGCCGCGAGGTGCCGTCCGGGTCGATGTCCTTGACCATCCAGGTGCCGTCCGCGGTGCCGTCGCTGCGCCAGAGTTCCTCGCCGTGGATGTCGTCGCTGGCGGCGAAGTAGGCCACGCCGTCCACGACGCACGTCTCGTCCGGGTACGCCCCGGACGTGTTGCCGTTAACGTCCTCCACCACGTGGGTGCCGGCTTCGGTGCCGTCGCTGCGCCAGAGTTCGCGGCCGCGTATGCCGTCATCGGCGATGAAGAAAAGGGCGCCGGCGGTGGCGAGGAAGTCCTCGGGCCTCGCGTCCTCCGGCCCCGGCCGGATGTCGCGGGTGCGGAACGTGCCGTCGGGGGTGCCGTCGGTCCGCCAGAGTTCCTCCCCGCCGGTGGGGTCGTCGCCGGCGAAGAAGACCAAGTCGCCCACGGTGGTGAGGTTGGAGAGGCTCGTCAACCGGCCGGCGTAGTCGAGGCCGGTGAGTTGCATGGTGCCGGCCTCGGTGCCGTCGGAGATCCATAACTCGGCGCCGACGTCCGGTCCGTAGGCCGTGAAGACCACCCGGTCGCCGACAGGCGTCAGGGAGGTTGGGCTGGAACCGTGCGAACCGGGGTAGATGTCGCGGACCAGGACGGTGCCGGCCTCGGTCCCGTCCGTCTTCCACAGTTCGCGACCGCCTGTGCCGTCGTCGGCCGAGAAAAACAGGGCGTCGCCGGCGGGGGTGAACTGGTAGGGGGCCCCTCCGTCGGGTCCGGGCCGGATGTCCTTGACGAGCGTGGTACCCTCGGCCGTGCCGTCGCTCCGCCACAGTTCCCGGCCGTGGAGCGGGTCCTCGGCCCGGAAGTACGTGAAGCCGTTCCACCGGACCATGTCGTATGGGCCGGACCCGGCGGTCACGCCGTTGACGTCGTGGACCAGGCGGGTGCCCTCGTCCGTACCGTCGCTTCGCCACAGTTCCTTGCCGTGGATGCCGTCGTCGCAGGTGAAGAAAAGGAAGTCGTCAGTGATGACGAAGTTGTAGAGTTCGTTGCCGGAATCGTTGAGCCCGTCCGGGCGGAGTTGGACCGTGCCGGCCTCCGTGCCGTCGCTCGTCCAGAGTTCGCGCTCGCTATAGTCGGTGAAGAAGAGTCGGTCGCCGAGGGCGATCAGCTGCTTGGGCTGGAGGCTCGAGTTGCCCGGCCCGACGTCCTTGACGAGCACGGTGCCGGCTTCCGTGCCGTCGGTCTTCCACAACTCCTTGCCTCTCAGACCGTCGTTGGCGGAGAAGAAGAGGGTATCGCCCGCCACCGTGAGGTACTGGGCGTGGCACACGTCGTCGGGGGCGGGGTCGATTTCCTTGACCCGGAGGGTGCCGGCTTCCGTGCCGTCGCTTCGCCATAGTTCGCCGCCTGCCTCGAAGAACAGCATGCCGTCGAACGCCACCAGGGAGTCCGGGTCGGCCCCCCCGGCGCCGGGGCAGATATCCTTGACGAGGCAGGTCCCGGCCTGGGTGCCGTCCGTCCGCCAGAGTTCCTGCCCGTGAATGTCGTCGTCGGCGCTGAAGAAGTAGGCGTCGCCGACGGCCACGGGCGCGGAGGGATTGGAGCCATACGTCAGGCCGTAGATGTCGGCGAGCGGGAAGGCGTCAAGCAACAGCCGCGGCTCGAGGGGTTCGAGTTGCGGCCGGAGTTGAAGGTCGGTTGGAGGTTCCATCCGTTCGAGCCGCGCGGCTCCCTGGCGGCACAGGCCTGCGGCGCACTCATGCCGGTCACGTTGCGGTCCTCGATGCATATGCATGCGGCACGCCCCCCTGATTCTAGCACGGCTTCGAGAATGCCCCCGGCCCGGTTCGGGTCGGCAGGGATGCCCTTCTCGGTCGTCTTTGGTCTCCTGGCGGAACGAAAAAGGGGCCGGCCCGCCTGTGGCGGACTGACCCCGGGTGCATACTCTTCACTCCCCCGTACTTTACCCCAAGAATTGGAGAAGTCAAACGATTCTTGCCCCCGACGGCTCCTGACGGGAAGCCGATCGCCACCGGGTGCCTATTCAAGGCGCGCTTTGTTTATCGGAGTAGCGATTCTCCGCCTCAGCAACACACCAAGGGCTCCTAAAGCCACGAGGGCGAGGGTGGCAGGTTCAGGGGTAAGGGTAGCCCCGCCAACGTCGAGGCCGTTCATGATGAGGTGCTTCACGACTACCACGTTCGCGCCGGCCAAGCGGACCCGGCCGCCGTCGCCGAGTTCAAGCGTGTCCAAGTGCTGGTTGCAGCCGAAGGTGAGGGTGGCGTCGGTAACGAGGACGGAGAGGTCGGCGTCCGCCACGAGGCCCGTGCCGCTGGCGTCCGTGTTCATCTCGACCGTGCCGGCGAGAATCTCGAACAGCGCGCCCGGGTCGTAGTATTGCAGCCCGCTGAGGACAAGCGTACCGTTCCCGGACTTGACGAACGTGCCGCCACCGCCCAATGTGCTGCCGAGTGTCCACGTGCCGGACGTGGCCTGAAACTCCACCGTGGCGTCATTCGCCATTGGGCTCACGAAAGACGTCGAATCGGTGAGTCTGAGTGTGCCATCGAGGACGGCGGTTGCGCCGGTATAGGCGATACCGACACCGGCAAGGACCTGCGTGCCCGTGCCCATCTTGGTCAACGACCCCGGACTCGTATCATCAAGAAGTGCACCGGAGAACGTACCGGAATCTGGTGATCCAACCGTCAGTGCCGGTTCGCCCGCGGGGTTTGTAATCCGAATGGTCCCCGTCGTCCCCTCCAGCGCGCCGGCGGTCAGAGTGCCCGCGTTGACGGTTACCTGGCCGTCGGTCTTCCATAGCTTCAGCACCTCACCGGCCAGCAGATGGCCGCCGTTCCGGACCGTCACCGATCCCCCGCCGCCGGACCCGACATCGCCACCCCCGACGTAAAGGCCGGCGGTATTGCGCCATACGGATCCGTTGCCGTCCACGGTGACAGTGGCATTCGAACCGGACGATACACCGAGGTACCCATCGGTACTGGTGACCTGGCCGCCGGCTTCGACGTTCAACGTGCCTTCGCCCCCCAATCCGACGCAGAGGCTTTCGGAGTGGGTCCACGTGGAGTCCTCGCCCGTCACCGTCGCCGTGCCGGTGGAGCCGGGAAAGAAGCCGACGCAGGCATCAAGAGTGCTGACCTGCCCGCCGGCTTCGATGGTCAGCGTGCCTTCACCCCCCAAGCCGACGGTGAGGCTTTCGAAGTTGGTCCACGTGGAGTCCTCGCCCGTCACCGTCGCCGTGCCGGTGGAGCCCCAGCAGCAGCCGAACTCGCCACGATGAGTGCCGACCTGCCCGGCCGCCTCGACATTCAGCGTACCGGTGCCATTCCAGCCGATGGAGAGGGTGCCGCTGTTGGTCCACGCGGAACCCCCGCCCGTCACCGTCGCCGTGCCCGTGGAAACCGACTCAAAGCCGAGGCAGCCGTTGTCGTTGCCGACCTGGCCGCCGGCCTCGACGTTCAGCGTGCCGGCGCCCTCGTAGCCGACATAGAGGGAGTGGTTGAGCCACGTGGAACCGTCTCCGGTCACTGCGGCCATGCCGGTCGAGCCCAAACCGAAGCCGAGGTAACCTTGGGCATTGCTGACCCGCCCGTCGGCCTCGACATTCAGCGTACCGGCGCCGGAGTCACCGACCACCAAGTCGTTGTCGAACGTGGCATGGGCGCCCTCCGTGACCGTGATGGAGCCGTCACTGTCGGTTGTGACGTCATCGGCGGTCTCCGGCGTGCCGCTGTTGATGGTGAGGTCATCGGAAGGATCAGGCAGGCCCACCGGGTTCCAGTCGTCCGCGTTGAACCATTCCTTGTCGTCCGCCCCCGTCCATGTGCGCATCTCGGCCTGTGCCGGCCAAGGGATCCATACCACCGTCAGCGCACCCATGAGGACGAGCAGCCGGAAAACCTGTTGCGTTCGTGCCATGCTTTGCCACTTCGAGCAACGTGTGCGTTGGCTCTCGCGGCGGCCATGCTAATTCAAGAGGGCCGTCCCTGCTCACACGCAGGCCCGGCCCCCGTATGCCACTCAGCCCCCTTGTTCCCCATCACTGTACACCACGGTTTGGCATGCGTCAAATGACTTTGGCGAGAAGGCGCGCCGCGCGGGCCGAGATTCACTTCAGGATACAAACGGGCGTCGGACAGTGCCGGAAGGGGAGAGCGGCCTCGACGTGCAGGCCCGCGGCGCCCTCGTCCGCAGGTGGGGCTTCCGTCACGCCCTGAAAGCGCCGTGAAGGCGCTTTTCGGGCCCCGAAAAGCGCGCGCTCGCGCCCGGGGGCGCGCACACGGGTTATGAGATTCCATCATCTGCGGGCCCGGCCGCTCAGGTCCGGCGCCGCCGGAGCAACACCCCCAGCCCGCCCACAGCCAACAGGGCGAGCGTGGCGGGTTCGGGAACCTCGGTCAGGTAAATGTCGTCGAGCAGCACCTCCGCCCCGGACGGGGCGTCGAAATCGATGCGAAGCTGTTTCGCGCCTTGGCCCAGAAGCGAGGCGGCAAAGACGGGTACGGTGTCCTCAAATTGCTCGCCCGGCGCTTCCGCCTCAAGGTTCGCGAGCACCTCCCCGCCAAGACTCACGACCATCGATCCCGTTGATTGAAACGCATAGCTGAGGTGAATACCGAAAGGATCGCCCGGCGTGGAGACCTCCTGATAGACCGACACGCCAGAGCCCGCCGTCAGTTTGGCGCATCGTCCCCAGGGCCCGAAGTACGCGACGGCCGATCCGGAACCCTCCACCGTCCAGCCGTCCATGGTGCCGTTCTCAAAACCGCGATTGTTTACGTACGGGTCACTTACGAAGAACGCAAGGTCCGTCCAGTTATCCGGGGCGCCCCTCAAGATCGTCGTCCCGCCCGCATAGGAGGAACCCCAGGGTTGCCAACTGATGCTCACCCCCTCTTCAGAAAACGTCTGGGCGCGGATCGAATAGACGTGACCGCTTCTCATCCGCTGCCCGGAGAACCAGCCGCCTTTCCACCCCTGCCATGACGGCCCGACGTTCGCGGAACTCTGGCCGAGCAAGGTGCCGCCGAAGCCAACGCCTTCGTAGAGTGACAGCAACACCGCCTGCGAGCTATCGCTCCAGTTACCAAAATAGAAGCCTATTTGGCTTACCTCGTTGCTCGACGCGGTGAATGCCTGGCCTAGCGGGTCATCTGTACTCGTGTACCTCCAGCCGCTGAACGGTCCCACAGAAATACCCCCAAACGCGGTGGTCGCCAACAGCACAACAAAAACACCAGCGGGCAGGCTTGTGCAGCGCATTGTGCTCCCCTCCCTCTTGCGCCGTTCAGATTACGGGAAAACCGGAACGGCTGAGCCAATACCCCTCTGCTGAATTCTGTGCATTGCCTACACCGGCTGGGCCGGCATTTCCCAGCCTAACGCCCCTCTTCAAAGTTCTCTTGAATTCATCCACCAATGGGAACGCTTCTTAACTCTTTTCTCGTCTCCTCGGAGAGGAACTGGCACGAGTGCCTTCTCCTTTCCCGCGCCGCCTGACCAGCACCCCCACACCGCCGAGGGCCAGCAGGGCGAGTGTGGCAGGCTCAGGCACCAAGCCCAGCGAGAAGACCGACAGATCCTCGACCGTCGTCGTGATAGTGTGGTGGTCGAACTCGATGATACTCTCTTCGGGGATCCATTCCATCCCGTCCTCGTCCCAGTGGTAGAGGCAGAGGAGTCCCTCATCCAACCCCACCAGTCCCGCGGGATTGTAGTGGAAAACCAGCGTCACGGGGCCGTGCTCGGCGGTCATGTCCACAGACCACATCTGCGGGTAGAACCCCGCGGCGTACGCCTCGCGCCACTCGTCCAGGGCGGCGTCGCTGAGATCATCCCGGCGGGCCTGGGCAACCGAGAGTACTCCCGAGGTGGTGACGTTTGTCGACAGGTCGATGCCGAGGCCGCTGACCGGCAGTGTGAGCGACTCGTCCAGAATCGCTCCCCCGACCGGTGGCTCCTCGATCGACAGATCGGCCGAGGAATCGAGGACCACGCGCCACGCTTCGGTGTTCCCGTCCGGGTTGATACCGCTGCCGACGATGACCAGTCCGTCGCCGGAGATCCCCGTCGCGCGCTGCAGTGTCCACCCGCTCAGGTCCAGACCGTACTGGTACTCGAGGACCGTCTGAAACGTTCGAAGGCCGTGGTCGGGATCCCAGATGAACGCTTCGGGGTGCCAGCCGGGCCACGTGACCGTCCCCACGATGGTGCGGCCGTCGGGTGTGACGTCGAGCGCGTGGGAAGCGCCCTCCCAGTTCAGCACTTCCATGTTCGTCAAAGTGGACGTTATCTTCTCGTAGCGGACGGCGCGATCGATTTCACCAGTGGCCTCCGGGAATGTGGCCCACCCAACCATCGTCCGGCCGTCGAGCGTGATCCGTTGCAGGCCGCCGCCGGTCGCCCCGGGAGGCGTGGCCAGCACGTCGGCCTCGTACATGCCGGACCCTTCCCGAATCCACCGGCAAGGCATCCCATCGCTTGTGCCGACGGCCGTGCTGACCCAACCGGGATCATCCTTAGGGTACCGATCGATGTCATACGCCCGGGCATCGGACGCTCCACTGGGCAACCCCAACCAATACGCGTCGGTGCCACCGGCCTCCTGAGGGTTGAACCGGTATAGAAGGTAGTTGTAACGCCACGCAAACCCCCACGTCGCTCCTGGGACGTCCCCCCAGCCGACCACGTACTCTCCGTCCCGCGATACCCCCAAGGCGTCTGACGCGGTGCTCCCGGGCACCGGGAAAGGGACGTGTACCCACTCGTCGAACGTGCCCGGCTTGGGTGCCCACATGCACGCGTTGCTCTGGGGCGATCCGGAGCCGCCCACGATGATGCCGCTGATCTCGTTTGCCCACGTCGGCGCACCACCCTCTGCGTAGCCCAAGCCGAGCATGGCCGTCGACGGTTGCCACACGAAGGCCTCCGTTTTCGGGGTGGAGCTGCCAGGGCGTTGGCTGACGCTGTACCCGACGATGTCCGTGCCAAAGAGCGAGACGTCCGTCGCCTCACTCGTGAACGCCCCACCGGGAAGATCGCCGAGGGGAAGGAACTCGGCCGCCCGCGCCTCCGACATGAACATCGCTACGCCAAGGACGGCCACCGCCATGAACGCTGCCCCGCTTCGCACATTTGCTCGAATCTGACCATGGCCTGTCATCGGACTCCCCCTTTCGATGATGGCCGCGATTGCGGGAACCGCACCGGTCAGGACACCCGCCTTGTTCGGACAGACCGGCTCGTGTGGAGATGCAACCTCGTCTGGACGACCGCCGGCTCTTCGGACCACTAACTTCGTACGGCCCGGTCCGCACGGCCAACCTCCCCGCTACCAGCACTATACATCAGGATTTGCCCGGCGTCAAATCCGTGGAGCAGAAAGGCCGCGCTGGAAGCGGCCTTCGGTCTGGTACCCCGAAGGTCGGCGAAGCAGGTGGTTGCAACAAGCCCTTCTACCTCGTTGACCGGGTGCGAGTACCCTGAGAGACCGGGAGGTTTACAAACCCCAAGGCTATTGATGTCCCAGTAGTAACACGTCAGCCGGCGCGTCCTTTGCGCGCGGATTGCAGGTGATTCGTATGCTGTCAAAGTGCGACGCGAGAATCACACCGCTTATCCAGACACAGCCCCTGCCGCACTCTGGTGGTCGGCCCCGGCCACGGATGAATCTTGAGGGCCATAGAACCGACTGTGCCGGCTCGTCCGCAAGACGCCTTGTGACCGAATTGTGACCACGCCAGAGGACAGACAGACGAAAGGCGGCGCAACCCGGTGGAACCAGGTGAAAAGTGCAAATCCTTGCCGACGCGGGATTTATCGCATAAGCCTCGCGGCCATAAGGACTTACAAAAACCGGCGTGCTCGAATCCCGGCCTCTCCGCCAGGTGATTTTCGATTCCAGCGTTTCGATTCTCGATGGGCGCTCTGCGATTCCCCGTTTTATAGGAGGGGCGTCCCATCGGGGCACACCGTTCGCATCCTTTCGCTTCCATACCGGCGCTTGACACGCCCACGGTTCGGGTTATCCTGTCATTGTGGATATGGCTGTGGAAGCGCCGGTTCAACAGTGATTTACCTCAGGAACCCGAGAGACTCGGAAGCAGCCCAAGGGCTCTAAGGCTACGATAGGGGCTTTGCATAACCGCCGGGGGGATCGGATGACGGCGCTGGTCGCATTCGCATGCCTGGTAACGATTGCCGCCCCGGTCGCCTGGGGCTTCTTCACGCAAATCCAGAAGCCGCGTTTACGCAAATGGGCCGTCGCCGCACCCTTCGTCGTGTGGTCTATTGCCGGGCTCGTGTTCCTCGTTCTTTCCTGGCCGAAGATCACGTTTTTCCGGGCCGTTGCGGCAGGGGAACTCGACGCGGTCAAGTCCGGTCTTCGGACTCACCCGGAATGGCTCACCGCGCACGAACTCAGTCTTGACCGGAACACGCCGCTCGGGGTGGCCGTCCGGGCAGGGCGCGAGGAGGTTGTCGCGTGGCTGCTCGAGAAAGGGGCGCCCCTGAATCCCGACGTCAATGTCCCACCGCTGGTATTGGCAGCCAGCCGGGGCCGCACGGCAATCGGGCGGATGCTCCTGGAGTGTGGGGCGAGTCCGGATCAAGTTGGCTTTCGGCATGACAATCCAGCCATCGCGATAGCAGCCTGGTTCGGCCACCCGCGCTTTGTTCGGCTGCTCATCGATGGGGGCGCCGAGATCGAAGCGACGGACATCGGAGGCGACACGGCCCTGATGGATGCCTCCAAGCGCGGGCAGGTCGAGTGCGTGGAGGTGCTTCTAGACGCCGGTGCAGACGTAAACGCGAGCAACCGCTTCGCAGAAACCGCGTTACATCAGGCGGCCAGAAACGGGCATGCGGCCGATCTCCAGCAAAGGCAACGCCCACGATTGTCATTCTGAGGAGGCCGCCAGGCCGACGAAGCCTGCCCTGAGCGAGGCGCAGCCGAGTCGAACGGGAATCTCGCCGTGGGTGTTGCCTTTTTGCTTTGATGTCCGCGCTGAACATGTACGGCCGCGGAGCGGCCGAAGAAGGTAGCCCCGGCCGCGAGGCCGGGGAAACCGAACCGGCGCGAAACCCTAGAAGCCCCGTAAGGGGCGACAGAGGTCTTTCGCCCCTGGCGGGGCTCCGCTTTCCCGACGGGTCACGGTACCCCGCACTCACGTGCGGGGCTACCTTCTTCCGCCCCTGGCGGGGCGGCACGCGGCCGACGTGTTCCCGGCCGGACAAGACCGGCCGGCCCACACAGGGGCTCCGGCGCGCCCGCGCGGCGAAGGGCACGGCGAGATCTCTCCGCTCGGGCCCTGCGTGCCCTCGGTCGAGATGACAATCACTACCCCCCCTCCTGCGCGGTGGATACGGAGACCCACCGGGCGGAACACTCGAGTTACCCCGCCTCCTTGACCTTCGCCGCCACGGCGCGGCCGAGGTCGCGGCAGCGCTCGAGGTCCTCGTCCGTCGGCTGCCACTTGGCCAGCACCCCTTCGGCCGCCAGGGGAATCTTGCACGTCTCGAAATGCTTCTCGATCAGGTCGACGCCCTCGCCGGACCAGCCGTAGGAGCCGAACGCCGCGCCGACCTTGTTGCGGAACTTCAGGCCCCGGCAATCCTCCAGGATCGGCATGACCGACGGCAGGAGGCCGTTGTTCAGCGTCGGCGACCCGATGACGATGCCGCGCGACCGGAACAGTTCCACCAGGGCGTCGTTGCGGTCGGTGACGGCGAGGTGCAGAAGTTTGTACGGCACGCCCGCCCCGCCGAGCCCTTCGCCGACGGCCTCGGCCATCCGGCGGGTGGCCTGCCACATCGTGTCGTAGAGGACGACGGCCCGCGCCTCGCCCTTCTGGGCGGCCCACTCGCGGTACGCCTCGACGATCTGGAGCGGCTCGTCGCGCCACAGGACCCCGTGGCTGGGCGCGATCATCTCGACGGGCAACTCCAGGCCGAGCCACTCATCGATCTTTTTCGACACGAGCGCGCTGAACGGCGTCAGGATGTTCACGTAATACTTCAGCGCCTCCTGCCACAGTTCGTCCCGGTCCACCTGGTCGTTGAACCGGTACGCCGTGGCGTAATGCTGGCCGAAGGCGTCGTTCGGCATGAGGATGCCGTCCGGGGCGAGGTAAGTAAACATGGTATCTGGCCAATGAAGCATGGGGGCCTCGATGAAGACGAGTTCCCGCTCGCCCAGGCGGATGCGGTCGCCCGTGCCGACGGTCTCCAACTCCCAGTCTCCGTGGTAATGGCCGGGGATGCTCTCGGCCCCCTTCTTCGAGCAGACGACCGTGGCGTTCGGGCACGCGCGCACCACGGCGGGCAGGGTGCCGGAATGGTCGGGCTCGGCGTGGTTGACGATGATGTAGTCGATCTCGGCCAAATCCACGGCGTCGCGAAGCCCCGCGAGGAACTCGTCGGCGAACGGGTCCCACACGGTATCGACGAGGGCGGTCTTCTCGTCGCGCACCAGGTACGCGTTGTACGTGCTGCCGCGATGGGTCGAGAGTTCGTGCCCGTGAAAGTGCCTCAGACCCCAGTCCACCACGCCGACCCATTCGACGCCGTCGGCCAGTTGTTCGCGCATCGGAACGCCTCCAGTCAAACCCCGTTGTTGCGATTCATGCCATGCCGCGCATCCATTATAGCATCGGGGGGACGACCCGTGCAGGGGCGGGCGCATGTGGCGGCGCCGCGGCCGGCGTCTGTGTGGCCCGGCCGGTCTTGCCCGGTCGGTGCACACACAAACGGCCGCAGCGCGAGACAGGGTCCCGAGTTTCCGTTGAGCCGGCGACCGGAGGTCGCCGCGAGGGAGGGAACGAATCCGGGACGCCAAGACGACCGGCGACGTGCCGTCGCCGGCTCAACGGGCGCTCCAGCCGCCTCTGCCGGCCGGACAAGGCTTGCCCTGCGCGAAGTCGAACGGGCCCGCCGGGCCACACCATGCGCCGTGGCCGTCGCCGTGGCCGTTCCTTGATCCCTCGATCCCTCGTTCCCTCGATCCCTGCCGTTCCTAGGCCAGGCACGCCGCCAGGTCGTCCTCCACCGTGCCGATGGGCGAGACGTTGAACTTCTCGGCCAGGATCTCCAGGGCCGCGGGGGTCACGAACGCCGGCAGGGTCGGGCCGAGGCGCATGTCCCGCACGCCCAGGTGCAGGAGCGTCAGCAGAATCGCCACCGCCTTCTGCTCGTACCAACTCAGGACGAAACTCAAGGGGAGGTCGTTCACGCCGCAGTCGAACGCCTCCGCCAGGGCCGACGCGATCCGGATGGCCGAGTACGCATCGTTGCACTGGCCGCAGTCCAGCAGCCGCGGCAGGCCGCCGATCGTCCCGAAGTCCAACTTGTTGAACCGGTACTTGCCGCACGCCAGCGTCAGGATGACACAGTCGTCCGGCACGGCCTGGGCGAACTCCGTGTAATAGTTGCGGCCGGGCTTGGCGCCGTCGCATCCGCCGATGAGGAAGAAGTGACGGATCGCCCCGCCCTTGACGGCCTCGACCACCTTCTCGGCCGCGCCCATCACCGCGTTGCGGGCGAAGCCGATGGGGATCGTCTTGGCCTCGGCGTCCTCGTCGAAGCCGGGGGCCGCCAGCGCCGCCTCGATGACCGGGGTGAAGTCCTTCTGCCCGTCGGGGCCCTCCGGGATGTGCTCCACGCCCGGCCACGCCACGAGGCCCGTCGTGAAGATGCGGTCCTTGTAGGTGTCCTTGGGCTTCTGAATGCAGTTCGTGGTCATGAGGACGGCGCCGGGGAACTCGTCGAACTCCTGCCGCTGGTCCTGCCACGCCCCGCCGTAGTTGCCCACGAGGTGCTCGTGTGCTTTGAGTTCCGGGTACGCGAGGCACGGCAGCATCTCGCCATGCGTGTAAACGTTTACCCCAGAGCCCTCGGTCTGCTCGAGGAGCATCTTCAGGTCCTTCAGATCGTGGCCGGAGACGACGATGGCCTTCCCCGCTACGGGCGTGACGCGGACCTCGGTGGGCTCCGGGTGCCCGTACGCGCCCGTGTTGGCCTCGTCGAGGCGGGCCATCACGCGGTAGTTCAACTGGCCGGTCTCCAGCGCCTTGCCGAGCAGGTCATCCACATCCGTGGGGTCATCGGCCAGGTAATCGAGCGTCTCGTGGAACGAGGCGTAGATCTGATCGTCCTCGACGCCGAGGATGCGGGCGTGGTCGGCGTAGGCGGCGGCGCCCTTCAGGCCGTAGGTGATGAGTTCCTGGAGGCCCGTGACGTCCTCGCCGAGCGTGTCGATGCGGTTCTGGATGCTGAGGTCCTCGCCCTGCCGGATCATCTCCTGGAGGTCGTCGGCGGGCTCGATGGCGGCATCGCCGGAGAGTGGCTCGGGCTCCTTGCCGGCATCGCGGCAGGTCTGCTCGTACGCCTCGCGGGTACGGTCGCGGACGGCGGCGCCCCGGCGGATCGCCTCGGCGAGCCGCTCCGGGTCGAAGTCCACGTTCGTGACGGCCGCAAAGAGCGCCTCGATGACGAACCGGTCCGCCTCGCGGGTCTCGGCCCCGAGTTGGCGGGCCCGGCGGGCGACCTGCGCCACGCCCCGCGCCTGGTGGACCAGCAGGTCCTGGAGGGCCGCGGTCTCCGGGTCCTTCCCGCACACGCCGTGGGCCGTACACCCCTCGCCCTTGGCCGTCTGCTCGCATTGATAACAGAACATGTTCATGACGTCTCCTTTCAGCGTGGTTCGTCAGGATTTCCGCACTTCCCGCGCGCCATACTGTCAATTCCCGCTCCGTGTGTGGCCCGGCCGGTCTTGTCCGGCCGGGAGAACCTCGGCACGTGCCACGGCCGGCCTTGCCCGGCCGTGCGCTGCCCGCCCCGGGTGGCCCGGCCGGGAGAACACGGATTGGCAAGCAATCCGTGGCACCGGGCGCTTCGCGCGGCGGGTACGGAGACCCGCCGCGCCACAACTCATCGTTCCTTGCCATCGGGTTCTTCCGACGGTGCCTCGCCCTCCGCCGCCAGGACCGTCCGGGCCAGCCGCTTGCCGGGCTCCGTCCGGAAGATGCGTTCGATGAGCGCGTCGCGCCCCTCGCCGCCCTCCGGCACCCCGTCGTCCCGGAGGTTCACGAGGTGGTCGGCATCCCAGATGATGCGGAAAGCGGGGGTATCGATGCCGCCGGCGCTGTGGTGGCTCGCGATGATCCGCAGGACGTGCTCCGTGCGGTCGGCGTCCACGCCGTGCCGCTCGAGAATCGCCCGGGCGATGGGCGGCCCTTCGTGCTCCTGCCACTTCGGGGCCGCGCACCCGTACTTCGCCTCCGCCGCGTGGATACCGATGTCGTGGAGGACGGCGGCCGCCTTCACGACGAGCGGGTCGGCCTCCGCCTCCCGCAGAATCCGCTCCGCGTAATCGAGCACCGCCAGGGCGTGCCGGATCCGCCGGGCGTCGTCGCCGAAGACCGTCTTCATCTCCTCGACGAGCGTATCGGCCAGGGCCGCACCCTCCTGCTGGTCGACGGCGGCCGAGCCGAGACACGCCTCCGCAAACTGGCACCACTTGGCGCAGCCGGCGTCGAAGTTCGGGTTCGGCGCCCGCACGCCGCACTCGGGGCACCGGCGGCGGGGCTCGTCCTTGAAGAACTCGATCCCGTACCCGCACGCCGGGCACGGGCTCTCGGAGATGTCCTCCGGCCGCCAGAAGCGGGTGTCCTGTCCGGGGCATCGACGGATGGCCATGACCGGCCCTTTCCTCTTCCGTCTCTCTGCTCGTGCCGCGGACCCGTCCGGGGATTCGCCGCGGCCGTCTACTGGTTCCATTATGGCATACCCCGGAGCGCCGTGCCTTGATGCAGGTCAATTCCCGGCCGTTTTGAGATTCGCCGCGGTGCGGCCGGTGGGGCCGAAAAGGGTTGAAACCGCCGCCGGTTGGGAGTGTAGTTGGTGTTGTCATTGGTCACTTGTCATTCGTCCGATGGACGAACTCGCAGGGTGGGTGCTTGCACCCACGAATCCCCAAGAATGGTGGTGACAAAGCACTCCTCAAAGGAACCGTTTCATGCGACTTGCCCCACCCCCTCCCGCGTTCCACCGCCTGGCCGTGGCCGTGACGCTCGCCGGCGCCGCTCTCGCCGCCGCGCCGCTGCATGCCGCGGAATCCGACGCCGCGCCCGCCTTCACCGAAGGCCCCTTCCCCATCCAGAACGTCGCCCCGCAGAAAGGCTGGGCGGGGCCGGCCGTCGATCCCCCGAAATGGAAACCCGTCGACCAGCCGGACCTCGCCGAGGCCCTCAAGGCCGCGCCCCGTTTGTCACTCGAAGCCGTCGCCCCGCCGCCCGAGCGGTGCTGGTGCGGCCATCAGCCGTACCTCGCCCCGAACCCCGACGGCAAATCCTGGGACATGCTGTACCCATACTATAATACGTACCGCGGCGAGCAGCAGGTCGTCATCCACGATTTCGGCGCCGGCCGGACACGCATCCAGGTCCTCTCCACCCGCCAGGGCGACTCCGTCCTCACGCGCGAGCCCATCGGCTTCCACATGCAGCCGTCGTACTGGACGCACGGCCGGCTCGTCTTCGAGATGTACGGGCCCGTCCTGTTCGTCGTCTACGACCCCGCCCAGGACCGCATCACCCGCGGCGTCAAGCCGTTCGGCGATGAAGTGATCAACGGGCGATGCGTCCTCGGCCCGGGCGGCCTCATCTACGGCATGGGATGGACGAAGGACAAGCGCGGCTTCGTGGCCTACCGCTTCGATCCCCGAACCTCTGAGGCCACCCGCTACCCCGCCTTCGGCCCCGCCAACCCGAACCGCAAGGAACTCTATCGCCAGGTCGCCATGGTCGGCGACTGGCTGTACGCCGGCATCGGCCACCAGCCGTGGCACCTCGTGGCGTTCAACGTCCGGACGAAGGAAGGCCGGCTCCTCGCCACCAGCGCCCCCGACGAGCGCGGCCACGGCATCGACCTCACGCGCATGAAGGGCGGCGTCGCCGGGACGATCCGCCATCCCGCCTCCGTCGCGGGCGTCGACGCGTTCGACAAGGACGCGTTCGCCTTCTGGCTCCACGACGGAAAGGTGTATGCGCGCACGGGCGACGTCCCCCCGTGGTCCGACCGGCCCGCCGAGCGGGACCGTTCCGGCACGTACCGCTGGGCCCGCGAGCACCAGCGGTGGGGCCGCTTCGTCCCCGAGACCCCGCCCCCCGAATTCAAGAAGGACGCCGGCGACCCGGACGCGCGCGGCCACGTGGAACTGCCGTACCGTCTGCCCGGCCAGGACGAGTGGCGCACCCTGGCCTACGACGTCAAGATGTATCCCGGCGTGGTCCGGCGGCTGACGGAGGTGAGCGACCGCGTCCTCTTCGCCACCGACGACGGGTACGGCCAGCACGTCTTCTACGACGTGTCGGCCCGCCGCCTCCAGCGTGTGGGCGGCACACTGAGCCCGTACTCGATGGGCCTCGCCGACGGGCGGCTGTACGTCTCGGGCTATCCGAATTCACAGATGTACGTATACGACTTCTCGCGGCCGCTCGGCCTGCGGCGGGACCCGCCCAATCCCACGTTCCTCGGCTACACGAAGTGCGACACCCACTGCCCCCTGGCCGGCACGGTGCCCGCCGCCGACGGCCGCGTCTACTGCGCCGGGACGACCTACGGCCGGCGGCGCACCGGCGGCGGCCTCGGGTGGGTCGATACGCGGACCGGCGACCTCGGCGGCATGCCGATCGACGATCACCGCTTCTTCTGGATGACCCCCGCCCGCGAGGGGCGGTACCTGCTCCTCTCCAGCAAGCGCGGCGGCGAGGGCCAACTCTTCTGCTGGGACACGCGGTCGCACACATTCATCTACAAGAAGGCGATCCTCGGCGGCGGCCGGCCGGGACCCGTCGAGGAGGTCCTGCCCGGCGGCCTCGTCCTCGGCCATCACGACACGGGCGTCCTCTACGGCCTGCGGGCCGAGACCGGCGAGGTCCTGTGGCAGAAGCCCGTCCCCGCCAAGCCGATCACGTCGTTCTCCCGGGTCCGCCGGCACGCCTACGCGTTCCGCCGCGGACCGGACGGGTTTGTGTGGGCGTTCTTCGGCGACGTGCTGGTGCGCATCGACCCGCGCGACGCCCGCGTCACCGTGGTCGGCCGCACCAGCCCCGCCCAGATCGCCTTCGCCGGCGGCGAGGTCTACATCGCCGGCGGCGACCGCCTGCGCCGGGTCGTTTTGCCGAAGGACGCGCGCTAATCCGGAGGCGGAGGAGATATGCTGCGCGGTGGGTCTCCGTACCCACCGCGCCGAAAAAGAGTCTTCATCGGTGCGCGGCGGGTGCGGAGGCCCGCCGCGCCACGCCGCACCGCGTTCGGCCCCGCTCTTGCCCGGCGCGTCGAACGCACGGCCGGTCAAGGCCGGCCGTGGCACATGCGGCGTGCGGCCCGCAAGCGTGCCGGCGAACACGGGGGCCCCGCGCCACTCGACACCCGAACGACGCACGCCGCGGCCGCCTCTTTACCGCCGCTTGCCGATGCAGTACACCTTTGCGTCCGTCCGGATGAAGAGTTGGCCGTCGGCGACGGCGACGGACGCCCGCACGCCCTTGCCGCCCATGTCCGTCCGGTGGAGGACCTCGAACCGCTCGCCGGCCGACAGGACCACCGCCTCGCCGCTCATGCTGAGGCAGTAGATCTTGCCGTCCGCCCCCGTCGGCGACGCCTGGAACTTGGCCTTGACGGGCAGGTCGCCCTGCCACACCGTCTCGCCGGTCGTCGGGCGGAGGCGGAGCATCCGCTTGTGCGTGCCGACGAGGACGAAGAAGTCGTCCTGCCAGACGAGCGGCGTGCAGACGTCCGGCGCGTGGGTCTTCCGCGTCCACGCCCACGTGTCCGGGCGGTCGAGCGGCGCCCCGTAGATGCGCCGACCGCCGCGGGGGGCGCACACCGTCACGATGCCGTTCGAGACGGCCGGCGAGACGATCGTCCGGAAGTTCGGGTCCGGCACGGGGTTATAGGACGGCGTGCGCCAGACCTCCTTGCCGGTGGCGGCATCGTGGGCGGTGGTGTAATCGCCCCCGCCGACGAGGATGACCGTCCGGTCGCCGATCCTGGCGGGGATCGGCGTCGTGTACGCCTGCTTCGCCTCGCGGGCGGCGTCGCTCGGGCGCGGCTGTTTCCAGAGGTCCTTGCCCGTGGCAGGATCGACGCACAGCAGGAAACTCTTGTCGCCCGGCCCCGCCCGCAGCACGCCGTGGATGACAGGGATGTACAGTCGGCCGTCGTACAGGAGGCCCGTGGCCCCGTAATCCCAGAGGAGGTCGAACGGGCCGTGGTCCTCGGCGATGTTCCGCCGCCACGTCTCGTTCCCCTCGACGTCGAAGGCCGCGAGTTCCCCGTTGCCGAAGTAGAACCACACGGTCGTGCCGTCGGTGATGGCCGACGGCGACGCCCCCGTGTTGCCCTGCCTGTTCGAGAAGCCCTCGCCCATCGGCTTCCGCCAGCGGACGGAGCCGTCGCCGCGGTCGAGGCACAGGGCCCACAGGGCCTTGTTGTGCGGCACCTGGGCGGTGATGAAGACGCGGTCGCCCCAGACGATGGGCGTCGAGGCGCCGACGCCCGGCAGCGTGGCCGTCCAGGTCACGTTCTCGGTCGTGGAGAAGGTCGTCGGGAGGTCCGTCTCGGTGGAGGACCCGTTGAAGTGCGGCCCGCGCCACTGGGGCCAGTGCCCCGCCCGGACGGGTCCGGCGGCGGTGACGACGAGCAGAACGGCGAGGGCGACGGCAAGGCGGCGGAGCGTCATGGGTTCTCCTTCCGATAGAGGAGCGGCCGGATGAGGCCGCGTGATTGTACCCTCCGGCGTGCGAAAGGCAAGCCGCAGTGCCGCTTTACGGTTCGCTGAGCCACGAGCCACAAACCCCGAGCCGCGAGCAGCGCGCTGTCATGCCGAGGAGGCCGCCAGGCCGACGAAGCATCTCGCCGTGGTCATCGCCGTTCGTCGTTGCCTGATGCCGAATACCGACTGCCGACTGCCGGGCCCCATCGCGCTTTTAATTCATATGGAGCGTCCCCGATGGGCGGCAAAAAGCCGAACGTTCCGGGGGCAAAACCGAAAGTTCGCGCGCGTTTCGATCAAAAACTCGAAAAAAGCCGCGCGTTTCGCCTTACCCATTTTAACATTCCGACCCCGAATCGTCCCTTACGGGCCGAAATCAACGATTCGGCCCCCGAAAACGGTCATTTTCGGGGGGTGCGCGAAAACGCGTTTTCTCAGAGTATCGATCAGGCCGCACCGGCGCGTACCCGCCCGTACGGGCGGCTCGAAACGCGGCGCGCCCTTTTACCCCACCCGCAGGACGGCCGCGCCGCGGATGTCCGAATCCTTCACCATCCGCAGGACGCGGTTCGCCTCCGCCAGGGGGAACGTTTGGACCTCCGTCTCGACGCCCGCCTCGGCGGCCAGGCGCATCATCGCCCGGCCGTCCTCGCGCGTGGCGGCCGTGACGCTCGTCAGCACCTTCTCGTGGAACACGTGGTCCTCGTAGGTCATGGCGGGGATGTCGCTCACGTGGATGCCGGCGAGGACGACCGTGCCCCCGTGATCGACGGCCTCCAGGGCGGGCGGCACGAGGTCCCCCGCCGGCGCAAAGATGACACTGGCATCCAGCGGGTGCGGCGGCGTCTCGCCCGCTTCCCCGACCCACGCGGCCCCGAGCCGGCGGGCCAGGTC
>JAWODB010000346.1:0-30744 GCA_046483505.1 Phycisphaerae bacterium | reverse complement strand
CCATCGACGAGGTCGGCGCCGGCGATACGGTCCTCGCGAACGTGGCGATGGCGCTGGCGGCCGGGGCGTTGGCGGCGGAGGCCGCCGAACTGGGGAACCTCGCCGGCGGCGTCGTCGTCAAGCAGATCGGGACCACCGGCACCGCCACCGTCGAGGAGATGGACGAGATGCGCCGGGCCGTCCGGCGCGAGCAGGCGGGCGGCGAGTGAGTGAGGTCTTTCCGCGCGGCGGGTCTCCCGGCCCGCCGCGCAGAAGCGAAAGGCGTGGGCGGCACGCTTTCGCGTGGTGGCGAAAGCGTGTGTTCGGGGCGCTTGGAACGCATGCTTTCGCAAAGGCGCGAAAGCATGGCACCCGGCGGGCGGCGGCTGAGTCATCCAAAAACGAGAGGAGGCGCTCCGTGACGGGCATCACGCGACGCCGGTGGCTGACGGGCGGGCTCGGGGCGGCCGGGCTGGCGCTCGCCGCAGGCCGGGCGACGGCGGCGGGGCGCGGCCCGGACGTGCCGGCCCTCGGCCTCCCGGCCGTGGGGGCGATGCCGGTGCGCCCGTCGCACGAGATCGAGGCCTCGCCGCTCGGCGTCGGCTTCGAGGTCCTCGACCGCAAGATCTTCAACCCCCACCGCGCCACGCCGTGGGTCGGCCACCTGGGCGTGAAGTGGGCCCGCTGCCAGACGGGATGGGCCCGGACCGAGACCACGGAAGGCGAGTATGACTTCGGCTGGCTCGACGACGTGGTCGACGGCCTGCTCGCCGTCGGCGTCCAGCCGTGGTTCAACCTGGGTTACGGCAACCCGCTGTACAGTCCGGGGGCGGACGAGGCGGCCGTCGGCTGGGCGCCGGTGTTCGACGAGGCCGCCCGGCAGGCGTGGGTCCGGTACACGCGGGCCATCGCCGGGCATTTCGCCGGCCGCGTCCGCCACTGGGAAATCTGGAACGAGCCGAACATCTCGCACTTCTGGAAACCGAAGAAGCCCGACCCCGCCGATTACGTGGACCTGGTGACGATCACCGCGCCCGAAATCCGCCGCCGCGTCCCGGACGCCGTCATCGTCGGCTGCGCGACGGCCGGCGTCGACACCCGGTTCGTCCGCGGGTGCCTGGAGCGCGGCCTGGCCGAGCACGTCGACAAGGTCACGTACCACCCGTATCGCCGGCGGCCGGAGGCGGGGTACCGGGACCAGGTGACGGCGCTGCGCGAGGCGCTCGCCGCCCATAAGAAGGGCATCGAGATATGGCAGGGCGAGAACGGGTGCCCGTCCCGCCGGGGCGGCAGCGGGGCCCTCTCCAACCTGCCGTGGACCGAAACGCTCCAGGCCAAGTGGCTCCTCCGCCGCATCCTGACGGACCTGCTCCTCGACGTGGAGATGACCTCGTACTTCGTCATCGTCGACCTCGTGGGCTACCGCGGCAAGCGGAACGACAAGGGCCTGCTGCGCGGCGACTACACGCCCAAGGCCGCGTACTTCGCGTACCGGCGGTTGGGGGCACTGCTGGACGCCGCCTCCGGGCGGCTCGAGGTCGAGGCCGCCTTCGAGGGCGACGACGACGGCCGGACCGTCGCCGCCGCCTTCCGCCGCCGCGGCCGCCTGCTCCTGGCCTACTGGCACCCGATGGACCTGTTCGAGGGCTTCGGCCGGCGGACCGTGCGGGCCCGCATCCCCACCGCGGAAGGGCTGGCACTGGAGCGGCCGCTGCTGGCGGATCCGCTCACCGGTCGCGTGTACCGTCTCGACGGGGCGGCCCGGACGGGCGGCGTGTGGCGGTTCCCGGCCCTGCCGCTGGTCGATTGGCCGCTCCTCGTGGCCGACGCAGCGCTTCTTGAATAGTCTTTTTGCGGCATTTTGGAGCAGGTTAAGATCAAATGGTAGCGCGGCGGGTCGGAGCCTGTCCCGAGCGCAGCCGAGGGGTACCCGCCGCGCAGCCCCGTAAGAGGCGTTTCGAGCGCGGTGGGTGCCCAGACCCACCGCGCAAATGGCCGACTTGGCGTTGTAGTGCTGACGCTCCTGCCGCAATTCCCCTGCCTGCCGCGGGTGTAGGGGATTCCCCCACGCCCGAACTGGCGTTTTCTGGATGCCGGAAGCGGGTGACCCCGGATTGCTCAAATCCCTTCAGCGGTGTCTACTTGTGGTGACGTGTGAAGCACGGTCCGCATGCGGCGGACGGCGGCCTTCCCGGCCGCGCGGCCGCCCGCCCCTGACGCCGAACGCGACAGCACAACAGGAGGCCATCCGATGACCCAGACACGAAGCGCGCCGGACGTGACCGTCGAGACCGTGACGGGGGCGCTGGAGCACCTCGTCCTCTCGCCCGACCAGACGTTCGAGTGCATCGAACAGACCTGCCGCGAGGCCGCCGACTACGACCTGGCCGCCGTCTCCCTGCCGCCGTACGCCGTCCCGCTGGCCACGCGCGTCCTCAAGGGCACCGGCGTCACCGTGTGCGGGGCGGTGGGCATGCCGTTCGGCCATTCGGGGTGCCGCGCCAAGTGCGACGAGGCCCGCGCCGCCATCGAGGCCGGCGCCGGCGAGGTCGACATGATCATCAACCTGGTGGCCATGAAGAGCAGCCGGTACGGCGACGTGGAGTCGGAGATCGAGGCCGTCCGCCGGCTCGCCTCGGGCATCACCCTCAAGGTCACGCTGGAGTGCTGCTACCTGACGGACACCGAGGAGGTCCGCGCGGCGCGCCTGGCCGTCGACGCCGGTGCCGACGTCGTCAAGACGCACACCGGCTTCGGCCGGGGCGACGTCCGCGTGCACGACGTGCGGCTGCTGAAGCGTGCGGCCGCCGGCGAGGCCGAGGTCGAGGCCGCCGGGGGCGTGACGCGCTTCAAGAAGGTCCTTGCGCTGCTGGAGGCGGGCGCCGCCCGGGTCGCCGTCGATGCGCCGCTCGACATCCTCCAGGATTTCTACAAGTGGGAATCCGCCTGAGGCCGGCCCGCGTGCGGGCGGCGAAGCGTGTTCCAGGAGTCTTTTCGCAGGCGCAGGCGCGCTTGCTGAACGGCCCCCACGGAGGGAGGGGGGCGGAAAAGGCGCCTGGAATCTCTTTCATCGCCCGGCGCCGGACCCGCCTCGCCGCTTGACCTCCTCCCGCCTTCGCCGGTAGAGTGACGGGCGAACCCGTGCCGACGGGGACCGGCGATGGCGATCTTCCCCCGCATCCTGTCTGCCGCTGCGGCGGTGGTGTGCGCGGCGGCGCCGGCGCGCGCCGAGTCGCCGGCGCCCGCGTCCCCGCCGCCGGCGTCGCCGAAGGCCGAACTCGACGTCGTCGTCGAGACGGGCCTCCTGACCCCCGCCGCGCACCGGCAGTCGTATCTGGAGACGATGCTCGAGTACGCGCGGCAGTGCCTGGGCGGCCTGGTGCCGGAGGAGCCCCACCCCGCCGGCTCGCCCCCGCAGATCGAGGCCCGGCCGGTGTTCGTGCCGGGGGGGTAGGGGTAGCCCGAGACGCGCCGCTGTTCGAGCCGGCCGCGGAAGCGGCCGGTCATTTGCGATCAGCGGTGTGAGTCGACCACGGCCGGTGGGGATAACCCGCCGCTCCCGCGGCGGGCTCCAACGACAACGCAGGCTGCCACATGTCGGGGCGCTGTTCTACGGCAGCAGGTCGGGCGGCTGTCCGTCCAGGAACGCCTGCATCACGGCGTCGGCCTTCTCGCGCGTCGACACGTCCGGGTACGCCGGCGCGTCCGTCACGCCCTTCCGCGCGAGCAGCCGGGCGGCTCGCACGCGGGCCTGCTGGGCCAGGTCGGCCGCCTCCCCGAGGATGCGGGTGGCCTCCTGCGGCGAGTGGATGCCCATCCCGTTGCTCGACAGGACGTAATCCCACCGGAACTGGGCGTGGCGGACGAGGCGGCGCACCTCGGCCAGGGCTGCCGCGCGGGTACCGGCCTGGCCGGCGGCCGCCGCGTCGACGTGCGCCTTCACGAGCGCCTTCTCGGCCCGCAGCCGGGCCGCGTGCACCGTCTTCTGGGCGGACTCGACACGCTCGACGATCTCCTCCTCCGTCCACCGGTGGCACACCGCGCAACTGCGCGAGACGGTCAGCAGCGGACTCTGGATATGATGATCCGTGTACTTCGCGCCGCCCTCGCTGACGTACGGCATGTGGCAGTCGGCGCACGACACGCCGCGGTAGGCGTGGATGCCCGTGCGCCAGAGTTCCCAGTCCGGGTGCTGGGCCTTGACGATGGGCGCGGCGGAGATCGCGTGCGTGAAGTCCGCGAAGTCGTACCCGTCGTAGTAGGCGAGCATCTCCTCCGGCCGCGTGCCTTCCGCCCACGGGAACACGAGGTACGAGCCGTCGCGGAAGTAGTACTCCGAGTGGCACTGGGCGCAGACCATGGACCGCATCTCCTGGTGCGAGAGGGTGTCGGGGTCGCGGCCGAGGGCCTTCAGCCCCTCGCGCAGCGCCGGCCGCGTGATGACCAGTTCGAGCGTCTCGGGGTGGTGGCAGTCGCGGCAGGCGATGGGGTGGGCGATCTCGTCGCGCAGGTCGTGAACGTTCGATGCGTAGAAGTCCGCCGGGCCCATCTCGTGGAGGAGGCGCGGCACGTCGGCGCTCTTGCACGTCCAGCACGTGCCCACGGTTCCGGGCGTGATGCGCTTCGTGGCGAGGATGTCCTCGACCGAGTGCGGATGCCCGCGGGCCTGCGTGTAGTCCTTCGCGAAGCCGTACCCCGCCCACAGCACGACGAGGTTCGGGTCGGCGTCGAGGTAGTCGCGCGGCAGCGCCCCGCCGTAGAGCGTGCGCGTGTCGCTCTGCTTCGATTGGAGGTACGTCTCGTACTCGCGGGGATAGTTGACGCCCCAGGCGGCGGGGTCGGACTCCCACTCCGGCAGGGGGACGATCGCCACGGCCACGCGCCGGGCCTCCCACCGGTGCTCCAGGATCGAGACCGCCAGCAGCCCCAGGAGGGCGACGACCGCGGCCGCCAGCGCGAACACGACCGGGCCGACCCAGCGGCGCCGGGCGGGCCCCGGGCGCGGGGCATCCGTTTGCGGAGGTGTCATGGTCGGTTCCTCCCTTGTGACGCGTTCAGTCCGGCGGGCGGCAGGGGCGGCCGCAGTGCCGCCGGCGACGCCGACAGGCTGTGCACCTCGCCGTGGATGCCCGTGTGGCACGCCCAGCACGGCCGCTCGGCCGACGTTGCCAGCCGCACCATCGCCATCCGGTCGGCGTGGCAGCGGATGCAGTTCGTCTGGACGACCGGCTCGGCCCGCTCGCTCAGGCGGAGGACCTGCGGCGTCAGGTCAAAGGTGAACATAAACGCATGCTTGCCGCCGTCGGTCGCCTTGTAGGCGTACTCGGCCACGGGGTTGCGGTGCGGCACGTGGCAGTCGGTGCAGACGGCCACGTGGCCGTGGCTGCCCCGCTGCCACGAGGCGTACGGGTCGGTCATCACGTGGCAGTTGATGCAGGCGGCGGGCGCGTTCGACAGGTACGACGTGGCGTTGGCGAGGCGGGCCGTGACCACCGCCAGTCCGGCGGCGGTGCCCAGCAGCGCGGCCGCCGCCAGGCGCCATCGGCCGGGCAGGCGGGGCCGGCGTGGGGGGACCGCACCGCCGCAAGGATGTGTCGGCTCCGAACGCACAATCCGATTCTAGCGGGGGCGGGCGGAGCCACGCAAGTGGGCCCGCAGATGGGAGGGCGGCGTGCGGCGGCGCCGTTCGAGCCGGCCGCGGGAGCGGCCGGTCATCTCCATCCGTCACGGCATGGTCGCGCGCGAACCGCCCCTGCCTTCCGTGAAGTACCGCATCGACGTCTTCTTGAACTCGCGGACGGAGAAGAGGGCGACCCAGGCGTCGGCGTCGATCTCGCCGGCCATCGCCTCGACGCGTTCGCGGACGGCCTCCTCCGACTCGCCGTGGACCATCGCGTACAGCGTGTACGGAAAGTCGGGCAGCGGCGGCCGGCGGTAGCAGTGCGTCACGTCCGGGTGCGATGCCAGCGCCCGCCCGGCCGCATCGATGCGCGACGGGGCCACGCGGAACACCGCCATCGCGTTGGCCCGGACGCCCGCCGCACGGTGCCGGACGACGGCCCCGAAGCGGCGGACGACGCCGGCGTCGAGCCAGGCCCGGACCTGGTCGAGCACCGCCCGGACGGTCCAGCCCGCCGCCTCGGCGACGGGGACGAACGGCTCGGCCTCCACCGGCAGGCCGTCCTGGACGGCGCGGACGAGGGTTCTCTGGGCTTCGGTGAGATGGACGGGGGCTTCGCGCGGTGGCGTTTTCGTGCGCGGCGTCCCGTCCTGGACACCGCGCGTCTGCGGCGTTTCGCGCGGTGGGCAGGACTGCCCACCGCGCATGCCTCCGGCCGTTGCTGCCGCCTCGCCGGAGCCGTCCAGGTCGAACGTCGCCCGGATCTTGTAGCGCGCCAGCGCCGGCAGGCTGTGCATGGCCTCGGCGCCGGTCTCGGCGCGAAGGCGGTCGAGCGCCCGGTCCAGGTCCCCCGACGGCGGAACCGTCAGCGTGAACCAGAGGTTGTACGGCCCGCGGCGCTCGTAGTTGTGCGTGACGCCGGGCAGCCGGCCGACGCGTTCGGCCGCTCGGTCCAACTGCTCCGGCCGCACGCGGGCGGCGACGAGCGTGGATTGGTAGCCGAGCCGCCCCGAGTCGAAGACGGGGCCGATGCGGCGGATGAGGCCGGCCTCCGCCATCCGGCGGACGCGGGCCTGGAGGTCGTCCGGGCCGACGTCGAGCCGCTCGGCCAGGGCCTCGAACGGCCGCTCGACGAGCGGCAGGTCCGCCTGCATGGCGGTCAGGATGCGTTTGTCGAGGGCGTCCACCGTTCAGACCGCTCTTTCATATTCCAGGATCGCCGCCACGAGGCCGGGGATCGTATGCTCGGCCGCCTCGACGGTCGGCGCCAGGCCCGCCTCGCGCAGCGCGGCGGAGGTGGTCGGCCCGATGCTCGCGAGGTGCGCCCCGGAGGCGCGAACCACGTCCGCCCCGGCGGCCTCCACGAGGTTCCGCACCGTCGAGGAACTCGTGAAGGTGATCCAGTCGGCCCGCCGCTCGCGCAGGTCGTCGTCGGCGGCTTCGGCGCCGGCTGCGTCGGGCACGGTGCGGTAGGCGGCGACCTCCGTGACGCGGGCGCCGGCGGCGGCGAGGGCGTCGGCGAGGTCCGGCGGGGCGAGGTCGGCCCGCGGCAGGAGGACCGCCGCCCCGCCGAGGTCGGCCGCGGACGCCAGCGCCTCCGCCACGGCCGCCCCGGTGTAGGTGGCGGGCTGGAGGTCGGCGCGGAGACCGCGGCCGGCCAGCCGCTCCGTGGTGGCCGGGCCGATGGTCGCCAGGCGCACCCCGGCGAGCGCGCGGGCGTCGCCGCCCGTCTCCGCGAGGGCCTCGAAGAACGCATCCACGCCGTTGACGCTCGTGAAGACGATCCAGTCGAACGAGCCGGCGTCGCGGGCGGCGGCGAAAAGCGGTCCGCGGTCCTCCGGCGGTTCGATGCGGATGGCGGGGGCCTCGACGGCCTCGGCGCCGAGGGCCTCGAGGGGCTCGACCAGCCGCGAGGCCTGGGCCCGGGCGCGCGTGACGAGGATCCGCCGGCCGAGGAGCGGCCGCGTCTCGAACCACGCCAGGCGCTCCCTGAGGCCCACGACGCCGCCCACCACGATGACGGCCGGCGGTTCCAGTCCCGCCTCCGCCGCACGGTCGGGCAGCGTGGCGAGCGTGCCGGCGACGGTCGTCTGCCGCGACGTCGTGCCCCAGCGGACGGCGGCGGCGGGTGTGGCGGCGTCCATGCCGGCGGCGGCGAGGCTGGCGCAGATGCGCGGCAGGTTCGCCACGCCCATGAAGAAGACGAGCGTGCCGGGCCAGCGGGCCAGGGCGGGCCAGTCGAGCGGGTCCTCCGTCTTGTCGGCGGCCGCGTGCCCGGTGATCAGGCCGAGGGCGCTGGCGTGGTCGCGGTGCGTGGCCGGGATGCCGGCGTAGGCCAGGGCCGCGACGCCCGCCGTCACGCCGGGCACGACCTCGAACCGCACGCCGGCCTCGGCAAGGGCGACGGCCTCCTCGCCGCCGCGGCCGAAGACGAACGGGTCGCCCCCCTTCAGGCGGACGACGGTCTGGCCGGCCCGTGCCCGCGCCACGAGCAGGGCGTTGATTTCCTCCTGCGGCAGGGTGTGGCGGTCGGACCGCTTGCCGACGTAGACGCGCTCGGCCCCGGCCGGGGCGTGCTGGAGCAGGCGCGGCGAGAGGAGGGCGTCGTAGACGACGACGTCGGCCGAGGCGAGGACCGCCCGGCCGCGGAGCGTCAGCAGGCCGGGGTCCCCCGGCCCCGCGCCGACGAGGTAGACGATGCCGTCGGTCATGGCGGCTTTCCCGGATGCGTTGAAGTACGTGCGTCGGACGGAACAGCCGAAACGGGTCACCGGCCAGCAGGTGTGTGCCGGAGCGGTGCACCGTTTCCCGCCTATGGGCCGGAGTCCGCGCGGTCTTCGGCGCCGGTGAGCCTCCTGCTCATACACGCGGGGCAAGGGCAGTTTGGATCGTTACTCTGAAGATGGACCAAGCCATGAATGCGGCCGTCTTCAGAGTCGAATGTCTTAAGGATTATGTCGAGGTAGGAGGTATCGCCGGCCTCGTATCTTCGGAAAACGGCATGGGCGACGTGGTCGGCCAACTGGACCAATCGAGAGGCCTTCGAGTCAACGAAGAGCGGGACGTCTACGACATTACGGAGGGGCCTCCATCGTGTTCCGTCCGTGCGGAACTGCTGGGCCAGGCGCTGAAGACTCGTTTCGTACGAACTCTTGTCCAGGATGATCAGCCCACGTTGCCGGTCCTGGTTCACCATGTAGAAACGCTTCAGTTGCAGGTCGAATCGGTTGCATAACTCCTCGAACGCCATCTCCATCGGATCGCGTCCGGCGAATGACGCTTTATGGACCGCGCACGCGAAGGCGCTTGTACTCTCGTGAGCGTTTGCCAGTACACCGAGCACGTCCTTTATCGCCTGCCGCCTGTCCGTCTTGTTCAGCCCCTTCCACGGTGCTTCTCTTCCGGAGTAGATTTCAGAGGCGTGAAACTCGACGGCCCTGGGATTCTCCGGGTAGATGCGCTCGGCGATCTGGTCCAGTTCCTGCGATATCCAATGAACCTGGCGTTCAAATACGGAGAGGCCGCCAAGTACGAGATGCGATTCTGTCGGATTGGGCGCGGACCCCGAATCGTCGAGATACAGAAGGTACACGCTATTCCCCCTGCGGATTCAACTTTGAAACGCAACACGGCGCTGAAGCCCCTGGAGCCCCGTCGCGTCGGCGTCGGCCTCACCCGACGCCCGAAGGGCACCGGGCCGACGCCGAGGCGGCGGGGCGAAAGGGGCCCCCTGGCAGCCTCGGAGCCGAGGCAGAGGCCCTCAGGTGCCCGAAAGGCCGTTCGAGATGTTGCGTTTCAAAGTTGAATCCGCACCCCCAAAAGAAAATGGGCGGCCAGGCGGGGTAGACCCCGGCGAACCGCGATAACGCAGCTCTCCCAACCGCACCGGAAGTATATCGCCCAAAACGGTGGTCGTCAACTACCTTTTCCCCGCTAGTCCTTAACCCTGGCCGTAGTCCTTGCCCGCCCGGCTGTCCCGGCACGAGGCGCGCCAGGCCTCCACCGTTTCCTTCATCCGTGCGACGACGTCCGGGTGCGCCGCCGCCACGTCTTCCTTCTCCGCCGGGTCGGCGGCGAGGTCGAAGAGCATCCACGACTTGCCCTTGTCGCGCGTGAGGAGTTTCCATCGGTTGTCGACGAGGGCGACCTGGTTGCGGGACTCGAACGCGATCGGCCGCGGCCGCGCGTCCATCTGCCCGTCGATGAGCGGCACGAGGTCGACGCCGTCCAGCGGTTCCGGCTGCCCCTTCATCCGGAAGCCGAGGGCCGCCAGCACCGTGGGGAAATAGTCGGACGTGGAGCAGGGCACGGCGGTCGCCCGCGGCCGGGGAATGCGGGCCGGCCATTCGAGCAGGCCGGGCACCCGGATGCCGCCCTCGAAGAGGTCGCGCTTCCGTCCCCGCAGGCCGCCCGCGGACCCGGGCCCCGTTCGGTGCTCCGGCCCGTTGTCGGCACAGAACCAGAGCATGGTGTTCCCGGCGACGCCGAGGCGGCGGAGTTCGTCGCGGAGGCGGCCCATCTGCTCGTCCATGGCGGTCAGGCACCCCCAGTAGTGCCGCTCCTTCTCGCTGCCGGTGCCTTCGTACAGTTTCAGATACGACTCGCCCGTCAGGACGGGCTCGTGCGGCGTGTGGAACCAGATGACCGCCAGGAACGGCGTCTTCTGCCGGGCGGCGTCGCGGATGAAGGGGATCGCGCGGTCCATGATGACGCGGGAATCGTCGCCCGCCAGGTTCTCTGTCGCCTTCGTCTCGGGGCCCGTCCAGTAGGCCGTGCCGTACGGTTTGTCCGTGCCGGGCCGGTGCATCGGGTCCCAGGTGGGGACCTTGGCCTCGGTGGAGAAGCAGACGTCGAAGCCGTGCGCCCACGGCGGGGCGTAATGCCGGACGCCTCGCGGCCCGCCGCGGTTCGAGTCCTTCTCCGTCCGCGTCAGCGTGCCGAGGTGCCACTTGCCGAAGTGGCCGGTCGTATAGCCCTGAGTCTTCAGGGCCTCGGCGAGCGTGATTTCCTCCGGCGGCAGGTGCCCGACGTTGGCGAACGTGATGCCGTACCGGTACGGGTGCCGGCCGGTCATCGCGCTGCCGCGCGTGGGCGAGCAGACGGGGGCCCCGGAATAGAACCGGTCGAAGCGGAGGCCGGCCCGGGCCATGGCGTCGAGCGTGGGCGTCTTCAGGACGGGGTGCCCGTTGTAGCCGGTGTCGCCCCAGCCCTGGTCGTCGGTCATGGCGAGGATGACGTTGGGCCGGTCGGCGGCCGCGGGCGCGTCGCCGTCTGCGGACGGCGCCGCGCGGGCCGGGCATGCGGCGCCTCCGGCCATCGCGGCCGCGGCGCCGAGGGCCTGCCGCAGGAACGTTCGCCGCCGCATTGCGCTAATCGTCATATCTCCTCCTCGCCGCCCGTGAGCGGGACGAAGCGGCACGGGCAGAAATCGTGGCGCCGCACCTCGCCGCCGCGCTTCTCGATGCGCGTGAGTACTTGCGAGAAGCCTCCGCCGACGGGCGTCACGAGAACGCCTCCGTCGGCCAACTGGTTGGTCCAGGCGGGCGGCACCTCCTCGGCGGCGGCGGCGCACAGGATGCGGTCGAACGGGGCCTCCTCCGGCCAGCCGCGCCGCCCGTCGCCGACGCGGTAGTGTATGTTCGCGAGGCCCATCTCGTCCAGGATGCGTCGGGCCCGCGCCTGGAGGGCGGCGTGCACCTCCACGGTGTAGACCACGCCGGCGAGGCGGGCGAGCACCGCCGTCTGGTACCCGGAGCCCGTGCCGATTTCCAGGACCCGCTCCTCGCCCGCCAGGTCCAGCGCCTGGGTCATCAGGGCCACGATGTACGGCTGGCTGATGGTCTGGTTATGCCCGATGGGCAGCGGGTGGTCCGTGTATGCCTCCCGCTTGCGTTCGGGCGGGACGAACCGGGCCCGGTCGATGGTGCGGAAGGCGTCCAGGACGCGCGGGTCGCGGATGTCCCGCGCCTCCAGTTGCGTCCGGACCATGCGGTCGAGTTGGTCGCCGTCGGGCATGTGTGGGGTCACGCGTCGATGTTCTGCACGAGTTCCCAGTCGGGCTCGACCGGCTGGCGGGCCTCGACGGCCATCGCCCCGTCCTCGCCGCGGCGGAGGACGTTGTACCGCCGCCACTCGGGGTCCCGGCGCGGCAGGGGGGTGATGGCGTCGGGCGACTCGAAGAAGAGGTGCGGGCCGCGGCTCTCGGGCCGGGCGCCGCACGCCGCGAGGACCATCTCGGCCACCAGGGCGAGGCTCCGCGTCTCGGCGAGGAACGCCTGGCCGGCCTCGGCGGCGTCCCACGGCCGGCGGACGAGGTCGGCCAATTCCGCCAGTCCCTCGCGGATGCCCTGCTCGGTCCGCTTGATGCTGGCCTGCATGGTCATGAGGTGCTGGATGCGGCTCCGGACCTCGCGGACGTCGAGCGGTTCGCCCTCGCCGCCGGCGGCAGCCTCGTCGGCGTCGGCCGGTGTCTCGACGGGCCGGCCGGGCGCGGCCTCGCGCGCGTGGGCCGCCGCCTGCTCGCCGGCGATGCGGCCCATGACCTGGCTGTCCATGAGGGCGTTGCCGCCGGGACGGTTCGCCCCGTGCTGGCCGCCCGCCACCTCGCCGCAGGCGAAGAGGCCCGGCACGGCCGTGGCCGCGCGGGTGTCGATCTTGACGCCGCCCTGGAAGTGCTGGCACGCCGGGGCGAGTTCGATGCGGTCGCCGGCCGCCAGGTCGATGCCGCGCTCCGCCAGCCACTCGACGCTCGGCCGGTTGATCGCCTCCAGCCGCGCGAGCGGCGAGTCCGAGAGCGGCGGGCCCGCCAGGGCGAGGGCCGCAATCTTCGGATACGGCGCCCAGAGATCCGGGTCCATCCGAGAAAGGTCCAGGCCCGCCGGGTTCTCGGAGAAGTCCATCCAGACGGTGCGGCCCTTCTGCATCTCGCTGAAGACCGCCACGTCGATGACGTGGCTGGGTTCCTCGTATGAGACCGGCCACGAGGCGCCCTTGCGGAAGAGGACGCTGTAGATGTCTTCCGGCGGCGTGCCCTGCGGGAAGTAATCGGCCAGGAACTCGCGGTCGTCTTCGGTGACGAGGCGCGGCCAGGCCCGCATCAGGCTGCCGGAGCAGGCGAGTTTGGTCTTGACGCTCGAGAGGCCGAACTGGATGAACTCCAGGTTCACGAGTTCCGCCCCGGCCCGCCAGGCCAGGGCGTGGCCGTCGCCGGTCATGCCTTCCGGGAAGACGTTGACCTCGTACGCCTGCCCGGCCCCGCCGGTGGCGAGGACGACGGCCCCGGCGCGGACGGTCCGGCCGTCGGCCAGGCGGACGCCGGCGACGCGGCCGCTTGCATCGAGCGCGAGGTCGGTCGCCATGACGTTCTCAAGGATGGGCAACTCCCGGCGCCGCACCTCGCCGCGCAGCGCCTCGTGGATGTGGTTGGCGGTGTACGGGCCGGTGTAGCACGCGCGAGCATACCTGGAACCGTCGGTCACGAACTGGTCGGCCCGGCCGGCGTCGTCCTTGGCGAACGGGACGCCGAGGCGGTCCAGATAGTGGTAGGCGTCGGCGGCGCCCCGGGCCAGGATGCGGGCGAGGTCGGCGTCGGAGACCCGGCCGCCGATGCGGTAGACGTCCTCGGCGTGGTACCGCCAGGCGTCCGGGCCGCCCGGCTCGGTGTGTTCGAGGGTGGCGTGGAAGGCCATGCGGTCGGAGCAGGCCAGGGCGGTGACGCCGGCCTTGCCGAGTTCGCCCTTGGTCAGGATGAGGACGGCGGCGCCGGCGTCGGCGGCGGCGAGGGCGGCCCGGAGGGCGGCGCCCCCGCTGCCCACGATGACCACGTCGGCGGAAGGTGTGTCGGCCATGGGGGATGCGTTCCTTTCGTTGAAAGTCCGTGAGGCGTTGGTCGAGGCTGACCCCTCGGGCGCGGCGGGTGCGGAGACCCGCCGCGCTCCCAGCGGCGCCGGCGCGGCGGGTGCGGAGACCCGCCGCGCTCCCCTTCGGGGTTGAGCCACGGCCACTATAAACGGCGCCGGGTGGCGGGTCAACCGCACGGGCGGAGGGTTTACGTCGATTGACGGTCCGGGCGGCGGCCGATATACTTGGGGGATGCCGGAATGCCGGCAGGCCGAGGGGGCGCGACGACGGGGGTGCAAGTTGTCACCCTGAGCGAAGCGAAGGGTCTCGCCGTGCGAACGACAAAGAGGCAACGACCACGGCGAGATTCTTCGGCCCGCAAGCGGGCCTCAGAATGACAACGCGAGGCCCGCAAAGGCGTGCCCGGCCATCCGCTGACTTCGCGTAAGTACCTTCAATTATGGCACTTGAGAGCGTTGCAGAACTCGTCAGCACCCTGGCCCGGAAGGTCTTCGGGTCGCGCAACGAGCGCCTCATCCGCGCCTACATGGAGCGGGTGGCGGCCATCAATGCGCTCGAGCCCGAGATGCACGGCCTCTCGGACGAGGCCCTTCGCGGCAAGACGGACGAGTTCCGCCGGCGGTACCGGGACGGCGAGACGCTGGACGACCTCCTTCCGGAGGCGTTCGCCGTCGCCCGCGAGGCGGCCGCCCGCACCGTCTGGCTCGGCGCCGAGCAGTGGGGCCAGATCCTGGCCGAGGCCCAGTGGGTCCGCAAAGCCGGCGGCGGACCGGGCAAGGAGAAGGCCGCTCCCCGTAAGGAACCGGACGGCGGCCAGGTCCCCGACCGCGCGGGGGTCGAGCGCATCGAGCGCCTCCTGAAGGAAGCGAACCGGCCGGACCCGTTCGGCCTGGGGGTCGAGGCGTGGGGCCGCATCCTGGCGGAGGTCCTGTCCGCCCGCCATTACATGGATTACCTGCCGCAGGCGCCGGGCGTCCTGGACGCCTACGACGATGAGCGGGCGTACGTCCTGGCGGAGGCGGAGCGCCGGCCGCGCCTCTACGACGCCCGCCGCGAGGAAGTCCCCGACGCCGTCATCGACCGCCTGCTGGAGCGCAAGCGGCCGGCCGAGTGGGTCGGCTACGGCGAGGCGCCCGCCGGTTACCATCCCGAGGTCCGCGAGCGGGTCCGCCAGGCGATGCGCGGCGAGGCGAGCCTCCTGGACCCCGACACCGGCGAACCCATCGAGCGGTTCGGCCTGTACAGCATGCGGCCGTACGACGTCCAGTTGGTGGCGGCGATGGTCCTGCACGAGGGCAGGATCGCCGAACTCGTCACCGGCGAGGGCAAGACCCTGGTGGCGACGCTCGCGGTGTACCTGAACGCGCTCGCCGGCCGGGCCGTGCACGTGGTAAGCGTCAACGACTTCCTCGTCCGGCGCGACTGCGAGTGGATGCGGCCGGTGTTCCGCAAACTCGGCCTCTCGGTCGGGGCGATCCAGTCCGACATGGACCACGTCGACCGCCGCATCCGGTACGCGTGCGACATCACCTACGGCACGAACAACGAGTTCGGATTCGATTATCTGCGCGACAACATGAAGACCCGTCTGGCCGAACAGGTGCAGGGCCCGCTCGCGTACGCCATCGTGGACGAGTGCGACTCGGTCCTGATCGACGAGGCCCGCACGCCGCTCATCATCTCGGGGCCCGCGTTCGAATCGACCGACAAGTACGCCAAGGCGGGCGCCGTCGCGAAGCAGTTGCGGCCGGGGCGGGACTTCGAAATCAAGGAGAAGGAGCACCAGTGCCCCCTGACGGAGGAGGGCGTCAGCCGGGCCGAGGAACTCGTCGGCGTCGGCTCGTTCTACGTGGCGGGGAACATGGACTGGCCCCACCTCATCGACCAGGCCCTGCGGGCCCATCACCTGTACAAGCGCGACAAGAATTACGTGGTGCGCGGCGGGAACGTGGTCATCGTGGACGAGTTCACCGGCCGCCTGATGCCCGGCCGCCAGTGGTCCGACGGCCTGCACCAGGCCGTGGAGGCGAAGGAGGGCATCACGATCAAGGAGGAGACGCAGACCCTCGCCACGATCACCCTCCAGAACTATTTCCGGATGTACGACAAACTGGCCGGCATGACCGGCACGGCCATGACGGAGGCGGCGGAATTCGACAAGATCTACGGCCTGGAGACCGTGGCCGTCCCGACGAACCGGCCGCTCTCGCGCACCGAGCACACCGACGTCATCTTCCGGACGCAGAAGGAGAAGTACCAGGCCATCGTCGAGGAGATCAAGGCGTACCACGAGGCCGGCCGGCCCGTCCTCGTCGGCACCACGAGCGTCGAGAGCAGCGAGCACCTCAGCAAGATGCTGGAGCGGACCTACGGCATCCCGCACGAGGTCCTCAACGCCAAGTACCACGAGAAGGAATCCCAGATCGTCGCCAAGGCCGGACGCCGGCACGTGGGGCCGGACGGCAAGCCGAAGGGCAACGTCACCATCGCCACGGAGATGGCCGGCCGCGGCACCGACATCAAACTCGGCGAGGGCGTGGTCTACTCCAACTGCTTCGGCCCGTGGGACGTGGAGAAGCAGCAGATCCCCTCCGACTTCGGCTTCAAGTGCTGCGTCGGGTGCCCGGAGTACGACCCCAAGACGAACTGCGGCCACTGCTTCAAGCCGAAGGTGGACCCGGCGTTTCCGAAGCGCGGCAAGACGGAGTGCGTGGAGAATCCGCCGTGCGGCCTGCACGTGGTGGGGACGGAGCGGCACGAGGCCCGCCGCGTCGACAACCAGTTGCGCGGCCGGACGGGGCGCCAGGGCGACCCGGGCTCCAGCCGGTTCTACCTCGCGTTCGAGGACGACCTGCTGAGGATCTTTGCGCGCGACTGGGTCAGCGGCGCCCTCGAGAAACTCGGCATGGAAGAGGGGATGGCGCTGGAGCACAAGTGGCTGACGCGCGGCATCGAGAACGCCCAGAAGAAGGTCGAGCAGCGCAACTTCGACATCCGTAAACATCTCCTCGAATACGACGAGGTCATGGACCACCAGCGGAAGATCTTCTACGGGCGGCGGCAGCACGTCCTGGAGGCCGACGACCTCCGCGACTTCGTCTGGGACCTCCTCGCCGAAAGCGTCGAGGCCGCCTGCGACTCGTACCTCTCGGAGGACTACAGCCTCCAGACCGTGGCCGAGTGGGCCGGCCGGACGCTCGGGGCCCAGGTGGATGCGAGTCAACTCCAGGTCAAGGACCCCGGCGAGGCGGCCGATTTCCTCAAGGCGCAGGCCCGGCAGGCGGCGGGCGAGACGATCGGCCAGACCCTGGGCGAGTTCGTCCCCGAGGAGTTCGATTACCCCGAGGAGGCCGACGAGCCCCCGCCCGAGCCCGACTACCGCGGCCTGGCCGAGTGGGCCCGGTCGGTCCTCGACGTCGACGTGAAGGAGCCCGACCTGAAGGGCGCCGCGCCGGACGAGATTGCCGAACGGCTGGCGCGCGAGGCCGAGGCCCGCATCGACGCCGTCGACACCTCGCCCGTTGCGCGGATGATGCAGAAGGCCTTCCGCCTGGAGGCCCTGGCCGACTGGGCCAACACGAAGTTCGAGATGGGCCTGGCGGCCTCCGACCTGGCGGGTCTGGACCGCGACGCCGCCGAGGAGATGATCCTGTCGCGCCTGCGCGAGTTCTACGCCGCCAAGGAGCGGTCGTACCCCGTGGAGTTCGCCATCGAGGAGTACCTCTCGCCGCAGGTCGGCCACGGGGCCGACGACTTCGAGGGCCTGGCCGAGTGGGCGTCCCGGTTCTACCTGACGGACGTGTCGGCGGACGACCTGCGGGACCGCGACCCGCTGGTGGTGCGGGAGCGGCTGCTCGAGATCGCCCGCGAGTTCGAGGCGTCCGACCGCCTTCGCCGCACCGTCGAGGACGGCGTGGCGGCGCACATGCCCGCCGGCGACCTGGAGGACGAGGCGTCCTGGCAGGCCCTGGCCCGGTGGGCCGCCGATACGCTGGCCCTGGAGATCACGCCGCGCCAGTTGGCCGACGCCGCCGGCGAGACGCGCACCCCGGAGGCCGCCGGCGACGGCGACGGCGAGGCCGTCCCGGCGGAGCCGCGCGACGCCGTGGCGGCGATGCTGGCCGCCAGGGCGCGGGCCGAGCGGCGGACCCGCATGACGGAACTGGAGCGGTACATCCTGCTCCAGGTCCACGACACGTCGTGGAAAGACCACCTGCTGGTGATGGACCACCTGAAGTCGAGCGTGGGCCTCAGGAGTTTCGCGCAGAAGAACCCGCTCATCGAGTACAAGAAGGAGGGGCTGGAGAGTTTCGAGCGGATGCTCGAATCGGCCCGCGAGAAGTTCACGGACCTCTTCTTCAAGGCCCGGTGGGTCCGGCAGGACGCGCTCGCGCGCATCTGGGCGGGGCAGGAGAGTCGCCACGCCGTCGCCGAGAGCGCCTACGAGGCCCAGCGGCAGGCGGCCCTGAGGATGAGCCAGCAGTCGCAGATGGCCGACGAGGGACGCGAGGCCGTCAAGACCATCGTCCGCGACCAGCCGAAGGTCGGCCGGAACGACCCCTGCCCGTGCGGGAGCGGGAAGAAGTACAAGAAGTGCTGCGGGCGGCGGACGTAATCCAACTCGGATTGCGGAATTCGGATTTCGGATTGGCAGGCCGAGGCGCTGTGGGTGTTCACAGTTAGCCGCCGGACTTGGCCGGCGCGTGCCGTTGGGTCTTGACGTGAGCACGGCCGGGCGAGGCCGGCCGTGGCACGCGGCGCGCCACAGTTAGCCGCCGCGCGTGCGCGGCGCGTGCCGTTCGGCGCATGCATCAAGGAGCCGCCATGACACCCCTCACCCGTCGCACGTTCGTCAAGGCCGCCGGCGTCGCGGCGGCCGGTGCCATGCTGGGGCGCGGCCGGCCGTCCGCCGCGGGGCAGGGCGGCGAACCGTTCCGCCTGAACTACCTCCTCGCCTCCAGCCTGTACGGCAAGGTGCACATCCGCGACATCGTGCCGCAGGTCACGAAGGCCGGGTGCGACGCCCTCGACGTCTGGTGCCCGAACTGGGTGCCGCACCGGACGCAGGTCGACGAGATGGGCCACGAGGCGTTCGCGGCCCTCCTGAAGGAACACAAGACGCGCCTCGGCGCCATCAGCCCGTACCGGAAGGGGCCGTTCGCTCTGGCGGACGAGTTGCGGGTGGTCGCGAAACTGGGCGGCACGCTCGCCATCTGCGGGTCGCAGGGGCCCGCCGACGACGTCAAGGCCGCCATGAAGGACTTCATCGAGCGCCTGAAGCCGCAGGTCGAGGTGGCCGAGGAGGTCGGCGTCGACATCGGCATCGAGAACCACGGGAACGCCCTGCTGTGGAAGCCGGATTCGTTCCGGTACTTCTGCGAGTTCGCGGCGTCGCCGCGGCTGAAGATTTCGTTCGCCCCGTACCACCTGCCGCAGAAGAGCGACCTGATCGCGGGCCTCTTGCGCGAGATCGGCCCGAAACTCGCGCACATCTACATGTGGCAGAAGCCGGGCAACCGGAGGAAGACCGGCGCGGCCCTGCCGGCGCTGCCGGGTCCCGGCGGCCTGGACTTCGTGCCCATCGTCGCCGCCCTGAAGGCCGTCCGCTTCACGGGCTGGAGCGAGATCTTCACCCACGCCCACGTCCACAACGGGGCCATGTCCGAGACCACCGACGCCGTCACCGACAAGGTCGTCGAAGCCCGGCACTACCTGGAGGCCTGCCGGGCGAAGGCGTAGAACCGAGGAGCCCATGAAAGTGCGCACACGCATCCTGATCATTGCAGTCGGCATCGCCGTCTGCGTCGCCGGTCCGGTGACGGCGGCGGAGGACCCCGCTCTCGTCCGCATGGCCCGCGAGGTGGCGAAGGAGGTGGAGGCGCTGCGCGGCTGGACGTTCAAGACGCCCGTGGCGCACAAGTTCGCCTCGCCGCGCGACGTCCGCGCCTACCTCGACCGCGAGGTCGCCGAGCAGTGCCCGCCGGAGAAGATCGGGCGGCTCCAGGCGAGCCTGCGGCTGGTCGGCCTCCTGCCCCCGGACTGCGAACTGAAACGGACGATGCTCGACCTGCTCCAGGAACAGGTGGGCGGCTACTACGATCTCGACACGGAGGCCCTGTACCTGGTGGACCGCGGCCAGCCGATGCCGCCGCTCGTCCAGCGCGTCGTCCTCGCGCACGAACTCACGCATGCCCTCGACGACCAGTACGTGGATCTCGATGCGTTCCTCGAGCCGCTCCTCGGCAAGAGCGAGGACCAGGACCTGGCGGCGATGTCGGTCGTGGAGGGGTCCGCCACCGCCCTGATGACCCGGTACATGGCGCGGGCGGCCCTGTCCGGCCGGGTCGACGCCGGCCAACTCCAGTCGTACACCCAGCGCGAGATGCAGCGCAGCCGCAAACTCCTCGACGCCCCCCGTTACTTCACGGCCGTGCTGGGCGCGTACGTGTGCGGGATGGAGTTCCTGGCGCGCGGCAACCTGATGGCCGTCCTCGCCGGCAAGGGGACCTCCATCGGCGACAACCTCCTGGCGGCCACCAAGGACCCGCCGCAATCCATGGAGCAGATCCTGCACCCGAAGAAGTATTGGAACGAGGCCGCACGCGACGTGCCCGTCGTCCTGGACGACGCGGCGGTCACCCGCGTGCTGCAGGGCGGGGGCCGATGGGTCGTCCACGAGGACACGGTGGGCGAACTGCTGATCGCCATCCTCACGAACCCGCCGGGCGTGCGGCGGAGCCTGCTCGGCATGAACACCGCCTCGGCCTGGACGAACCGCGGCGCCGCCGGATGGGGCGGCGACCGGTTCTACCTCCTGGCCGCCGGCCCCGACGCCGAGACGGCCGGCCGCGACCTCAAGGACCTGCGCGGCGTGTGGGTCACCCTCTGGGACACGCCCGGCGACCGGAACGAGTTCATCGAAACGTATGCGCGCGGCCGGCGGGGCAGCGAGCACGTCCTGGTGACGTTCGGCAACCTCGGGGCGGTCGTGTGTTTCGGCTTCGGCGAGGCCGACGCCGCCGCACTGGTGAAGCGGCTGGGCGAGTCGCCCCTCGCAATGACCCGCGGCGGCAAGCCGTGGGCGCCGTGGGCGCTGTGACGCGAAGAGGTTCCGGCGAAAAGGTCCCGGGCGTCTTCGTCGCAAGTGCGTTGTCGCCGGCGCCTTGACCGGCCTGTTGAGGTGGGCGCGAAAAAGACTCCTGGAACCTTTCGGGTGTCGGCCGCGAGACGTCTTTTGGCGCTTTGGTCTTGACATGCGCCGCGCGGCGGGTAAAGTTATAGGTACTTGGCGTGGGCGATTAGCTCAGTTGGCGAGAGCGCCTGCTCGACACGCAGGAGGTCGCAGGTTCAAATCCTGCATCGCCCACCATTCTTTTCAGGTTGCGGGCGAGGTCGTCCTCCGCGGGGGAAGGGCGGATGGCGGGCACGGGGCCCTGCGCACGGAAGTCCGGCGGTTGACAAAATCGGCTATTCTCGTATATTGTTCTTGTAACGGGCGGCGCAACGTGTACAATCGGCACCAACGCGTACACCCCAAGCGTGTGATTGCCTGAGTCTCAATTGTTTTTCCACGCATGCTGATGCTGCGATATAGATGCACTGACCTCGGGGGGAAGGAAAGGAAAGGTTCATGGCGAAATCGAAGAAGATGAGTGCCTCGGCCAAGGCCGAACTGTCGGAGTGGGCGCGCGGCTTTTCGCTCCTCTCGGACCCGACCCGGCTCGGCATCCTGAAGATGCTGTCGGCCGGCCCGAAGAACGTCACCGCCCTCTGCGATGCGCTGGGCCTGAAGCAGCCGACCATCAGCCACCACCTGGGACTGCTCCGGATGGGCCGCCTGGTCACGGGCACCCGCAAGGGCAAGTCCGTGGTCTACACCACCGAGAAGCAGAACCTCAAGGAACTGGCCACGGCGATCGGCAAACTGACGCCCGGGAAGTAACGGCGCCCGAGGGCTGCCTTCTCGTCGGCACCATCGCCCGCGGCAGCGGGCGGCGGTGAAGTGTGCCTGTGCGCCGCCGCGCCGGACGAGGCAGACCCGTGCCGTCACATGACAGCGCAGGCCAAAGGGCGGTCGCGCCGGTATACGGCGACTCTGCCCTCGGGGACGGCGAGAGCCGTCCCCTTTTTTGCTTTACCTCCCGGCACCCGGCCGGTAGCGTCGTGGCCTCCCCTTTTGCGGCTCGAGGGGGGCGGGGGAGCCGGCGCCGGCGCACCGGCGCCGCGGTGCCGGCACGTTCGGCGGCGGGCCGTCCGGCCGCCGGCCGTTCGGGCCGGCCGCACGCAGTACGCACGGAGAGGAGGCGAGATGAAGGTTCGAGTCGATCCGGATCTCTGCACGGGCTGCGGCGTATGCATCGACATGTGCCCGGAGGTGTTCGAGTTGCAGGACGACGTCTCGGTCGTCCTCGTCGACACGGTGCCGCCCGAACACGAGGACACCGCCCGCGAGGCCGCCGAGGCCTGCCCCGTCGAAGCCATCTCCGTGGACGAGGGCTGAGCCCCGCGCGTTGACCCTGGACGGATGCGGGCCGCCGCGCAGCCGCACGGCGGGGGCGAGGTGCCATGTTCCATCTTTCCGAGCGCGGGGCCACGCCGTGGGGGGAGATCCGCGGCGGCCTGGTCACCTTCCTGACGCTCTCCTACATCGTCTTCGTGCAGCCGGCCGTGCTGAGCGACGTCGGCATGCCCGCCGGCGACGTCTTCGTCGCCACGTGCGTCTGCTCGGCGCTGGCGTGTTTCCTGATGGCCTTCGCGGCGAACTACCCGTTCGCGCTCGCCCCGGCGATGGGGCACAACTTCTTCTTCGCCTACACGGTGTGCCTGGCGATGGGCATCGCCTGGCCGGCCGCCCTGCTGGCGAACCTGATCGCGGGGGCGGCGTTCCTGGTACTGAGTTTCGCCGGCCTCCGCGAGGCCGTCATGCGGGCCGTGCCGGACGCCCTGAAGTACGCCATCGCCGTCGGCATCGGTCTGCTCATCGCGTTCTCCGGCCTCCAGTGGGGCGGGATCGTCCAGAACAGCCCCGCTACGCTCGTCCAGTTGGGGCGGCTGACGAGCCCCGTGGTCCTGGTCTCGCTGGCGGGGGTGGCGATCATCGCCGTCCTGCTGGTGCTGCGGGTGAAGGCGGCCATCCTCCTGGGCATCCTGGCGACGGCCGTCCTCGCCCTGGCCGTCAGTCACGCCACCGACCTGACGTACGAACCGGCCGACGGCCTGGAGGTGATCCCGGCCTCGCGCATCGGCGACCGGGCCGGTGCCCTGGCGACCGGCGCCGCCGACCCCGTCGAGGCGGTCGACCCGGCCCAGGTGCATATGGCCCTGGCCCAGTGGCCCGAGCGGTGGGACCTGCCCGGGTGGCCGTCCGAAACGCTCGGCGCCGCCGTCACGCGCGGGTGGGACCTCCTGGGGGACCGTCCGTGGACGACCGTTGTTCTTGTGATATTCATTTTTCTCTTCCTCGACATGTTCGACACGGTCGGCACGCTCATCGGCGTGGGGGAGCGCGCCGGCTTCCTGGACGAGCGCGGCCATTTGCCGCGCGCCCGCCAGGCCCTGTTCGCCGACGCCGCCGGCACCGTGGCCGGGGCCCTCGTCGGGACGAGCACGATCACCACGTACATCGAGAGCGCGGCTGGGGTGGAGTCCGGCGCGCGGACGGGCCTGGCGTCCGTCGTGACGGGCGCGTGCCTGCTCCTCTCGCTCCTGCTGCTGCCGCTGGTGCACGTGGTGGGGGCGGGGGTGGAGTTCGTTGCCGAAGGCACCGGCGAGCCGCTCGTGCAGGTGGCCCAGGGGACGGTGACGGTGGTGCCGATGCGGCCGGTCATTGCGCCGGTGCTGATCCTCATCGGCGTCATGATGGTGGGCAGCGTCGTCAAGATCCGCTGGAACGATTATACGGAGGCGATTCCGGCGTTCCTGGCGATCGTGATCATGCAGTTCAGTTTCTCGATTACCGACGGCATTGCGTGGGGCTTCATCGCGTTCGTCCTGCTGAAGGGCGTGACCCGCCGCTGGCGCGACCTGCACTGGCTGGTGGTGCTGTTCGCGGCCCTCTTCATCGCCCAGTACGCCGCCCGGGCGATGCTGATGGGCGGATGAGGGACAGGTTTGCGCGGCGGGTCTCCGCACCCTCTGCGCAGACGCGGGTGTGTGATTTTGAGTTCCGCGCGGTGGGCTTCCTGGTCCCCCGCCCTCACGCGTATGTGCCACGGCCGGTCTTGCCCGGCCGTGCCTCAGAGGGTTTGTCATTCTGAGGAGCCCGAACGGGCGACGAAGAATCTCGCCGTGATGCCGTTCGCATTTCGTGCTGTGAAGGTGCTATGTTGGGCGCGGTGGGTACGGAGACCCACCGCGCTCACGTGTTGAGGAGTCGTCGCCATGATCATCGGCGTGCCGGGCGAGGTGAAGGACGACGAGTACCGCGTGGGCCTCCTGCCCGTCGGGGCGGAACTGCTCGTCGGCGACGGTCACACCGTGCTGCTGGAGGGCGGCGCCGGCCGCGGCTGCGGTTTCGAGGACGACGCCTACACGGCGTACGGCGTGGAACTCGTCGACGGGCCCGGCGACCTCTACGGCCGGGCCGACCTCGTCGTCAAGGTCAAGGAGCCGCAGCCGGACGAGATCGCCATGCTCCGCGCCGGCCAGACGGTCTTCTGCTTCTTCCACTTCGCCTCGTCGCGCGAGTTGACCGAGGGGTGCCTCCGGGCCGGCATTACGGCCGTGGCGTACGAGACGGTCGGCGACGCCCGCGGCCGCCTGCCGCTGCTCACGCCCATGAGCGAAGTGGCCGGCAAGATGAGCGTCCACGAGGGGGCCAAGTGCCTGGAGCGGCCGATGAAGGGCCGCGGCATTCTCCTGGGCGGCGTGGCGGGCGTCGAACCGGCCGACGTCCTCGTCCTCGGCGGGGGGACCGTCGGGGCCGCCGCCGCCCGCGCCGCCGCCGGACTCGGGGCGAACGTCGTCGTGATGGACATAGACCACGACCCGCTCCGGCACCTGGAGGAGGTGATGCCCGCGAACGTCACGTCGCTCTTCGCCGACCCGCACGCGGTGGAGCGGTACGCCCTGCGGGCCGACCTCGTCATCGGCGCGGTCCTCGTGGCCGGGGGCCGGGCCCCGCGGCTCATCTCCCGCGACGTCGTGAGCCGCATGAAGACCGGGGCCGTCATCGTCGACGTATGCATCGACCAGGGAGGATGCGTCGAAACGTCGCGGCCGACGACGCACCACGATCCCACCTGCATCGTGGACGGGGTCGTGCATTACTGCGTGACGAACATGCCGGGCGCGGTGGGCCGGACCTCCAGCCACGCCCTCTGCAACGCCACGCTGCCGTACGTGCGCGACCTGGCGCGCCTGGGGGTGGAGAAGTTCGCCGCGCTGAGTCCCGGCCACGCCGCCGCCGTCAACCTGCGCGACGGCAAGATCACCAACGCCGCCGTCGCCGAGACCTTCCCCGACTTGCCGCACGATTAGCGCTACAACGCTAAGTTGGCCATTTGCGCGGCGGGTCTCCGCACCCTCTGCGCAGACGCGGGTTTGTCATTCTGAGGAGCCCGAACGGGCGACGAAGAATCTCGCCGTGATGCCGTTCATATGTCGTGCTGTGACGGGGCCATGTTGGGGGCGGTGTGTATCCCTCGGCTGCGCTCGGGACAGGCTCCGACCCGACGCGCCACTATGCGAGGTCAGAATGCTCTAGAGCCCCAGGACGTCCGCCATCGAGTACAGCCCCGGCCCGCGGTCGGCGATCCAGCGGACGGCCCGCAGGGCGCCGTGGGCGAACGTGTCGCGGGTGTGGGCCACGTGTTTCAGTTCCAGGCGTTCGCCGACGGCCGTGTAGAAGATGATGTGCTCGCCGACGATGTCGCCGCCGCGGACGGCGTGGAGGCCGATCTCGCCCTCCTTCCGCGGCGGATGGCCGGGACCCCGGCCGTGGACGGCCGACTCCGCCAGGTTGCGGCCGGTGGCGCCGGCGATTTCCTCGGCAATCTTCAGGGCCGTGCCGGAGGGGGCGTCCTTCTTGAATCGGTGATGCGCCTCAACAATCTCGATGTCGTACGCCTGGCCCAGCGTGCGGGCGAGTTCCGCCCCCAGGTGGAACATGACGTTCACGCCCACGCTCATGTTCGGGGCCACGAGGACGGCGGTCTTCCCGGCGGCCGCGTCGATGCGCCCGCGCTGCGCGTCGGAGAAGCCCGTCGTGCCGACGACGCACGGGATGCCCGCCTCGGCGCACGCCTCGATGCGCTCCACCGAGCCGTCGGGCAGGGAGAAGTCGACCAGGGCGTCCGCGGGGCAGGGGAGGGCGTCCGTGACCTCGACGCCGAGCGGCCCGGCGCCGGCGAGCGTGCCCGCATCCGTGCCGAGGGCGTCGTGGCCGGGCGCTTCGAGGGCGGCCACGAGTCGCAGGTCGTCGGCCTCGGCGACGAGGCGGACGAGGGTGCGGCCCATGCGTCCGGCGGCGCCGGAGATGGCGACTTCGATCATGGGGGACTCCTTGAGACGCTTGAGCGTGCTTTGTAACGCGGATATCTCTCCCCATTGATGGGGGAGGGATGCGGTGAGGGTGACACGGCTGCAAGCCTCAAGCCACAAGCGACAAGCCACGCCAACGGCGCGAGTCGTTGTCGTCTTTGCTTGCGGCTTGTAGCCAGTGGCTTCGTTTCCCCCTCACCCTGCCCTCTCCCGCCAGGCGAGAGGGAATGCGAAAAAGCACGTTGCTGCGGCCTCACTCCGTCAGGACCGGAGGGCGTCGACGATGGCGTCGAGGTCGTCCGGCACGGGAATCGGCCGGTTGGCGTACGGTGCCCCGTAGAGCGTATAGCCCTCGTACTTCTCGCGGATGGCGGCCTCCTCCAGCGTATGGTACGTCACCGTGATGTTGGGGTCCTTCAGGGGGTGCCCCGTCAGGACACAGGCGACGCGGTCGTCCGGGCCGATGACGTCGGCCTCGCGGAGTTTCCGGACGCCGGCGACGGTGGCGGCGGAGGCCGGCTCGCATCCGAACCCGCCCGCCCCGATGTGGGCCTTGGCGTCGAGGATCTCCTGGTCCGACACCTTCTCCACGAGGCCGTCGGTCCACTCCAGCGACCGGAGGCATTTCTTCAGGTTCACGGGCCGGTTGATCTCGATGGCCGAGGCCACGGTCCGGGCCCGCCGGTCCTCGGCGTCCATGTCCTCGTAAAAGGCGGCGATGCGCCCATCGTCCACCCGGCCGCCGTTCCACGCGAGGCCCTCGTCGTTGACGATGCGGTACAGGGTGTCGGCCCCGTCGGCGACGATGACCGCCAGGCGCGGAATCCGCGAAATCAGGCCCACGTCGTAGAGTTCCTTGAACGCCTTGCCGAACGCCGACGAGTTGCCCAGGTTCCCCCCGGGCACGACGACCCATTCGGGGACGTCCCACAGGAGGCCCTCGATGACGCGGTACATGATGGTCTTCTGGCCTTCCAGGCGGAAGGGGTTGAGGCTGTTCATCAGGTAGATGCCCAGTTCGCTGGCCACCTGCTTGACGCGGCGCATGCAGGTATCGAAATCCCCCTCCACCTCCACGACCCGCACGCCGTAGTCCAGCGCCTGGGCCAGTTTGCCGTAGGCGATCTTCCCGCTGCCCACCAGGACGATGGCGGGGATGCGGCCGTCGACGGCCGCGTACATGGCGACCGAGGCACTCGTGTTGCCGGTCGAGGCGCAGACCGCCCGGCCGGCCCCGACGAGGCGGGCGTGCGTGAACGCCGCCGTCATCCCGTTATCCTTGAAACTCCCGGACGGGTTCATGCCCTCGTACTGGAGGAACAGGCGGCCCACGTTCATGCGGGCGAACGGGGCCACGCGGTCCGCCTGCTGGAAGACGGTCTTGCCCTCGCCCACCGTGACGACGTTCTGCGGCGGGGCGAACGGGAAGAGTTCGTGGTACTGCCAGACGCCCGAGAAGGTGAGCGGGTCGCCGGGGACGGACCACTTCGCCTCGAACTCCTCGAGGCGCTTCGGCAGGACGGCGTGCGACCAGTCGTACCGGACGTCGAGCAGGTCGCCGCACGCCGTGCAGGCGAACAGCGGCTCGCCCACGTCGAACCGCCGGCGGCAGCCCACGTTGATGCACTCCTGGTACGCGATGTCCGTGCGGATGGGGTCCACGGAGGCGTTCCCTTCGGCCCGTTGTCCCGTCGATATGGCCGGCAGCCCGGCCGGACGCGCGTATGGTAGCGGCGGCGCGCGGGGGCTTCAATCAAAAAGGCGGGCATGCCGGAATGGGGGCAGGACGCTGGGGGGCGGCCCCGTGTCGTCTCAAACGAGGACAGCGCGATTCGGAGGCAAATCGGAAACCGGAAATCGGAAATCGGAAGGACGGCAACGCCGCCGGCCGCCTTACCCGCGCGGCAGGCCGGCCAGTGTGTGCCCCGGCGCCACGGTGTAGAGGCGGTTCAGCGGCGCCTCGTTGACGTAGGAGGCCAGGACCTCGCCGACGAAGATGACGTGGTCCCCGCTCTCGACCTCGCCGACGACGCGGCACTCGAAGTTGGCGACGGCGTCTTCGAGCAGGACGCCGTCGATGCGGGCGGCCGGCCGCGTGCGGGTGCCGGCCTCGGCGAGTTTGTCGACGTCCCGCCCGGATCGCGTGCCGAACAGGAGCGTCTCGTTCTCCTGGCGCTCCGAGGGCAGGGCCAGGACGAACGCCCCCGCCTGCCGGATGACCTGGAGCGAGTAGCGGGTCCGGCCGACCGAGATGGCCCACATGGGCGGCTCGTGCGACGCCTGCATCGCCCAGCCGAGCGTGATCGGGTTGTACTTGTCCCGCCCGTTCCGCGCGATGGCGACGGCGATCTGCTCGGGGTACTTCAGCGCTTTGGCCTCGGCGAACGGGACCGGTTTCTGCATGGCACGCTCCAGAGATGGACTGTGATAGGCGACAGATGTGACACGCTGTCAGAGGCATATAGCAGACCGCGCACGGTGTGTCCAGACATTTCGCGCGAAGGGAGGGCGGTTTTGGCCTGCCGTGCGGACGAGCGAGGGGAACGGAACGGCCTCTCAGCCGGCCACCTCCACCTTGCGCCCCTCGGCGGCGGCGCGGTAGATGGCCAGGATGACGTCGGTCGCCACGCGGGCCGACTCGGGCGGCACGAGGGGCGGGCGATCCTCGCGGACCGCCTCCACGAAGTCGCGGAGAACCGCCTCGTGGCCGCTCGTGTCCTTGACGGCCGCGCCGGCCGCGGCGGAGTGCTGCTCGCCCTCCGGCGCCGCGCCGGGGTTCTCCATCCCCTCCATGCCCCAGAAGGTGATCCGGTCGTTCTCCATCGACAGGCTGCCGCGCTCGGCGAAGAGGTCGAGCCGCGGCGGGAAGCCGGGCTGCACGACGGTGCTCGCGACGACGGAGAGGATACCGCCGCCGGCGAGTTCGAGGGCGGCCGCCCCGTGGTCCTCGACCTCGATGCCCGTGTGGCCGAAGGTCCCCGTCATGGCGACGGCGGCCGTCGGCCGGCCGAGGAGCCAGCACGCCAGGTCGATGTCGTGCGAGCCCTGCTGCATGAACGGCCCGCCGCCGTCCAGGTCCCACGTGCCGCGCCACGCCCCGCCCTCGTAGTAGTCCTGCGGGCGGTAGACCTTCAGCGACAGGTCGGCCCCGTACACGCGGCCGAAGGCGCCGTCGTCGAGCATCCGTTTGACGATGCGGTTGTTCTCGCGCGTGCGGCGGAAGTAGGCCGTGCCGAGGCGGACGCCGGCGTCGCGGCAGGCGGCGATCATGCGGTCCATCCGCTCGGCCGTTACGTCGAGCGGCTTCTCCGAGAGGACGTGCTTGCCGAGGCGAGCCGCCTCGATCGCGCCCTGGTGGTGCAGCCCGTTGGGCGTGGCGAGGATGACGGCGTCGAAGTCGGCGCGGGCGGCGCCCAGGGCCGTGGCGGCCTCGGCGTCCAGGCCGTTCTCCCGGATGAAGCCGCCGGCGCGGGCGGCGTCGCGCGAGACCACCCCGACGATCGCGGCCTCGTCGACCTTCTCCACCGCCGCCGCGTACGTGCCGGCGATGTTGCCCGTCCCGACGAGGACGAAGCGAAGCGGGTTCATGGCGCCCTCCCTGTTCGGATGCATCCGGATGCCTGGTGCAGACCGCCGCCGGGCCGTGAGACGACGGCGGCGGGCGGATCGTGACAACCGTCCATCGTAGCAAAGGGCGGAGAGGCGCCGCAACAGCCGGCGTCGCAGCACACGGGCGGGCAAGCCGCCGGCCGGCCACGGCACGAGCCGTACCCGTGCCAGGCTGGCAGCCGGCGCTTCACGCACGGCCGGGCAAGGCATGCCCTGACCGAAGTCGGACGGGCCGGCAGTGGCACCCGGCGTCGCCGCGCACGGCCGGACAAGGCCGGCCGTGGCACGAAAGCCCGGCGGGCTACTTGATTTCGGTGACCGCCAGGTCCGGGCCGATGCGGTACGCCGCGCCGGCCTTCGTGTCGAACGTCTTCGTCTTCTCCCCGAGACGGACCGTGCACGGGTTGCCGCGCTTCGAGCGGATCGTCGCCTCCACGAGTTTGCCGTCCTTCCATGCGAGGTCCACGACGAACGCCCCGCGGGCGCCGAGGCCCTCCACACTTCCCGCCGGCCAGGCCGACGGCAGGGCGGGCAGCAGGTGGACCTCGCCCGTGTGGCTCGCCAGCAGCATCTCGGCGATGCCGCTGGTGGCCCCGAAGTTGCCGTCGATCTGGAACGGCGGATGGGCGTCGAACAGGTTCGGGTACATGTGGCCAGGGATGAGCAGGTTGGCGAGCATCTTGTACGCGTGGTCGCCGTCCTCGAATCGGGCCCAGAAGTTGATCTTCCAGGCCCGGGACCATCCCGTGCCGCCGTCGCCGCGGAACTCGAGGCTTTTCATCGCCGCCTTCCAGATCTCCGGCGTGCCGCGGCGGGTGATCTCCGTACCCGGATGCAGCCCCCACAGGTGCGAGACGTGGCGGTGGCCCGTCTTCGGCGCCTCCTTGTAGAGCCACTCCTTGAGTTGGCCCTCGCTGCCCACCTGGTTGGGCGCGATGCGCTTGCGCATGGCGATGAGTTTGTTGCGGAATTGCTCGTCGACGCCGAGGATGCGGCTGGCCTCGATGCAGTGGCCGAAGAGGTTCCGGATGATCTGGTGGTCCATCGTCGGCCCCATGACCAGGCCGCCGCGCTCCGGCGAGTTCGACGGGCCGCTCACCAGCCACCCCTTGCCGTAGACCGGGTCCTCGACGAGGAACTCCGTGAAGAACACGGCCGCCTTCTTCAGGATGGGGTAGGCGCGGTCGCGGAGAAAG
>JAWODB010000304.1:0-5901 GCA_046483505.1 Phycisphaerae bacterium | reverse complement strand
GATATTCTGGCAGCAGAAATTGCTGCAGTTGATACGGACGGCCGATGCCACTTTCAGGTACCGTCGTGCGTTCATCGTCTCTTCTCTCCAATCCTGAGGACCGATTCGTACGGGACGGCTCATCCGGACAGACGAGCCGTCCGCCTTTCGTATTCACTTCTAACCGCCGACGGGGCGGCGAGTGTCGCCATAAGGTACGCATCGCCCTGCCCGCTGTCAAGGGCCGGCCCGGCCAAACCGCCCGTCCGGCCGCCGGCGTCCGCCTCACCCCGTACTCGCGCGGGCCGGCCGAATCCCGCGGCCTTTTCGCACACTTAGCCGCCGGACTTGTCCGGCGCGTCTGCAACCGGTGCCCTGCACCGCCCGAGGGCGCTCCACCCCATCTGAATACGCCCCCGGTTTTTCCGTCCTACCTGCGGGGGCGGAGGGTTTATACTGTGTTCCCCGTCGCCCGACGCCGGTCCGGACGCGGCCGCATCGCGCCGGCGGGGACGCCGAACCGCAATCGAATCCCGACGAACCCAAGAAGGAGGCTGACCATGCGAGGCCGATGGACGATCCTGGCCCTGGCCGCCTGCGCGGCCATGATGGGCGCGAACTGCTCGATCCTGGCCAAGGGACCGGGCGACGAAGACATCCAGAAGATGCGCGAGGCGGTCCCCGAGAAGCCCATCGTCAAGCCCGCCAAAGAACACAAGATGCTCATCTTCACCCTGTGCAAGGGGTTCCGCCACAGTTCGATCCCGTACTGCACGAAGGCGCTGGAGATCATGGGCCAGGCGTCCGGCGTCTACACCACCGTCGCCAGCGACGACCCCAAGGTCTTCGCCCCGGACAGCCTCAAGCGGTTCGACCTCGTCTGCTTCAACAACACGACCGGCAACCTGTTCGACGACGAGACGCTCAAGAAGAGCCTCATGGACTGGGTCAAGGCGGGCGGCGGCGTCGTGGGCGTCCATGCCGCCACCGACGTCGGCGGGTGGAAGTGGCCCGAGTTCAAGCAGATGATGGGCGGGGTCTTCTCCGGCCATCCGTGGCACGAGGACGTCGGCATCAAGGTCGACGACCCGGACCACCCCATCGCCAAGGTCCTCGGCGGCGAGGGGTTCATCGTCAAGGACGAGATTTACCAGTTCAACAAGGGCTTCTACTCCCGCGAGAACCTGCGCGTCCTCCTCAGCCTCGACATGACCTGCACCAGCAAGAAGGGCAAACGCGACGACCAGGATTACGGCGTCTCGTGGATCCGGGACTGGGGCAAGGGACGCATGTTCTACTGCTCCCTCGGCCACCGGCACGAAATCTTCTGGAACCCGAAGGTCATGAGGTTCTACCTGGCGGGCATCCAGTGGGCGGCCGGCGACCTGAAGGGCGACGCCACGCCCTCGGCGAAACTCTCGCCCCAGCCGAAGGCGGCCCGCGTGCCGGCGTCCGCCAAGAAGAAGGCCGACGCCGGCCCCCTCCGCCTCCGCACCTTCGCCGCACCGAAGGACGAGGGCCAGTGGATCACCCTCTTCGACGGCGACAAGGAAGACCTCCAGAAGCACTGGGGCAGCGGCCGCGACGGCGATATCCCCAAGGGATGGAGCGTCAAGGACGGGGCCCTCGCCGCCGCCGGCAAGGGACCCATGATCTGGACGAAAGAAGAGTTCGGCGACTTCGTCCTGGACCTGGAGTTCAAGACGACCGGCAACTCCGGCGTCTTCTTCCGCACCGGCAACCCCGGCAACCCCGTCCAGACGGGCTTCGAGATGCAGGTGCTGAACTCGGGCGGCCAGAAGAATCCCGGCAAGCACTCCTGCGGCGCCGTCTACGACGCCCTCGCCCCCACCGCCAACCCCATGAAGAACGACGAGTGGAACCGGGCCGTCATCACCTGCCGCGACAACACGATCCGGATCGAGATGAACGGCACGCCGATCATCGACATGGACCTCAATAAGTGGAATACCCCGCGAAAGAATCCCGATGGTTCGAAGAACAAGTACAAGACCGCCCTGAAGGACTTCCCCCGAGAGGGGCACATCGGGTTCCAGCAGCACGGGCACCCGGTCCTGTTCCGCAACATCCGCGTCAAGCCGCTGAAGGACGAGAAGTAGACCGCACCCGACGGTGCCACCTGGAGAGCGCGGCGGGTCTCCGCACCCGCCGCGCGACATCTCCTCCCTCTGCCTTGACGGGAGAGGGCGGGGGTGAGGGTGATGGGCGTAAAGCGCGGTGGGCCGCCCGGCCCACCGCGCTTTTCTGTGCGCCACTCACAACAGGCACGGCAAAAGACCTGCGTGTTTGTCATTCTGAGGAGCGGCGGAGCCGCGACGAAGAATCTCGCCTTGATGCCGTTCTCAATAACACGACCTCGGCGAGATTCTTCGGCCTCGCAAGCGAGGCCTCAGAATGACAGCCTCACATTACCCGTGCCGCCCTACCCGCCAATCCGCCCCAGCAGCCGCCCGGCCCGTTCGCGGACGCGGGGCGCCTCGGTCGCCTCCAGCACCGCCTCCAGGGCGGCCTTCGTCTCGGCCGGGTGCGCGTCCGCGATGCCCTCCGCCACGCCGACCACCGCCGCCGCCGCCTCGCCGGCCAGCGACGCATCCTCCAGGTGCGCCAGCGCCACGGCCAAAGCCTCCGGCGACGCCACCTCACCGAGGGCCGCCAGGGCCAGCCGCTTCTCCTGGACCCGCTCGGCCGCCGCCAGCGCCCGGCCGAGCAGGCGCGTCCGCGCCGCCGGGTCCGCCACCCGCCCCGCCAGCCGGACAACGCCACGCAGGGCCAGGATGCGGGCCTTCGCCGACTCGGCCTCGTGGGCGACGGCCAGCAGATCGGGCGCCGGGGCCGCCGTCGGCCAATCCGACGCGACGCGGACCGCCGAGAGCCGCACCGCCTCCTCCTCGTCCCGCATCGCCTGCCGCACGGCCGAGAGGCCCCGGGCCGTCGGGACGGCGCCGAGCACGCGCAGCACGGTGCAGCGGGCCTCCGGCCCAGCCATCTCCATGGCGCCGCCGACCTGGGCCACGAAACGTCTCGCGCCATCTGAGGCGCGCCGGGTCTCCGTACCCGCCGCGCTCGAAGCCTCCGTTATCTCTGCGCGCGGGCGGTGCCCCTCGGCGTCGCTCGGGCCAGGCTTCGACCCACCGCGCGATGCACGAGCGCCAATAGCCGCCAGGGCCGTCTCCGCCGACCGCCGCACCTCGCCGTGCTTCGCCTGGACGAGCGCGGCGAGGATCGCCGGCACGTGTCGCTCACCGCCCAGCACGGCCAGGGCCTCGAGCGCGGCCGTCTGCACCTCCCGGGGACCGTCGGCGAGGCACGCGGCGACGGCGTCAGCCTGGTCCCGCGCCGCCCGCGCCGCCAGGACGCGAATCAGAGATGCCGCGAATTCCGGGGCGGGAGCCTCCCGGCCCACCGCGGACCCGACGGGCGCGGCCTGCGTGCCACGGCGGGTCTTGCCCCGCCGTGCGGCCGCCCCGTCAGGCGCACGGCCGGACGAGGCCGGCCGTGGCACATCGGCGTGAAGGCGCGGCGGGTGCCCCTCGGCTTCGCTCGGGACAGGCTCCGACCCGCCGCGCGTCAGCGTCGCCGAAAGCCGCTCCGCCACGGCCTCGCTCGCGCCCGGAGCCGAGAGGCACGAGAGCGCCGTCTCCGCCGCCACGCGGGCATCGGCATCTTCAGCGTCCAGCAGGCGGACGAGCGGGCCGACGGCGTGCGGCGTCGTGAGCCGCCCCGCCGCTTCGATGGCGACCCGTCGGACGGCGTCATCCTCGGACTTCAGGGCCGCCAGGACGGCATCGATGGCGGCCCGTCCGCCCCGCCGGCCCAGCACGCGAATAACCTGCGGCCGCACGGCCGCGGGCGCCGTCGGCAGATACGCGGCCCATGCCCGGGTCACGTCCGCGCCGCCCGTCCAGGCGGCGGCGGCGAAGGCCGCGGCTGCGACCTGTTCGTCCTCGCCCGCCATCGCCGCCGCGAGGTCCTCCACGGCCGCGGGACCGAGCAGGCGCGCCAGGCCCCGTATCGCCGCGCAGCGCACGTGCCGGCGGTCGGGGGCGGCGCTTACGTCCCACAGGGTGCGGTAGATGCGCTCGGCGGTCGCCGTGTCGCCGGCGGCGGCGAGCCGCTCGGCCAGGTCGAGGACGGCCTCGGTCGCCTCGACGCGCTCGCGGCCGCGGCCGGAAGCGGCCGCTTCGAGCAGGGCGCCGGCGCACGCGGCGTCCGACGGACGGCCGCAGCCGGAAACCGCGAGGGCCACGCCCGTCAGCATCGCCAGCATGGTGGCCAAAGCGCAAACGCTGCCTTGTGGGCGGCGGGTCCTGCCCCGCCGTGCGATCACCCCGTTCGGCGCACGGCCGGACAAGACCGGCCGTGGCACATGACACGTTCGGGCCGGCCGTTTCACGGGACCACCTCCCCTGCCCTCACCCGCAGTATAGCGGACCGCGACGGCCGGGGCGCGAAAAACGCTCGACGCCCACCCGCCCCCGCCGCCTATACTGGAGGGGCCACGCGCCACGCGAACAGGAGACCCCCATGCCGATCCACGACGTCACGGTGCCGATGCATCGCGACATGCCGACGTATCCGAGCGACCCGCCGCTGAAGTTCCAGTTCATCCGCAAACTCGCCCGCGGGGCCGAATCGAACAACTCGTGGATGGCCCTCGGCTCGCACACGGGCACGCACATCGACGCGCCGCTGCACTTCATCGAGGGAGGCGGGACGGTCGATCGGATCCCGCCCGACGCCCTCGTCGGCCCGTGCCGCGTGGTGGACGCGGGCGAGGCGCCCGTCATCACGAGGGCGGTGCTGGAAGGCCTGGACCTCGCGGGCGCGGAGCGGCTCCTCTTCCGCACGACGAACTCGGCGTGGATTACCCGCGAGTTCCGCGACGGCTTCGTCGCCTTCACCGAGGACGCGGCCCGGTACCTGGCCGAGGCGGTCCGGCCGGTGCTCGTCGGCATCGACGCGCCGGCGCTGGACCCGCTCGGCACGCCCGGCCATCCCGCCCACATGGCCATCCTGGGGAGCGAGACGATCCAGGGGGCCATCGAATGGCTGGCCCTGGCGGACGTGGCGCCGGGCGACTACCACCTTTTCTGCGGGCCGATGTGCCTCGCCGGCGCCGAGGCGGCGCCGTGCCGCGTGTTCCTCTCGCGGGACTGACGGCAAAGGCGGCATCACGCAGAGGCGCGAACCGCAAAGACAACGACAGCGCCTCACGCAAAGTTTACCCGCCGGAGGCGGGCCGCAAAGACGGCAAACAGCAACGGCGCAAGGCTGGGAAAAGGCAACGGCAGCAAGGCGAGATGCTTCGTCGCCCTTCGGGCGCCTCAGCATGACAACCGTCGTTGTTGCCTCTGTCGTTTGGCGGTTGTTGCCTATTGCCTGTTGCCGGTTCCCTGTTGCCTGCCTTTGCCGTCTTTGCGGCTTGGCGCCTTTGCGTGAGGAACCGCCGTTCGTCGTTGCCTTTTACTCTGTCTGCCGCCGTTGCCGTTCTTGGCGGCTTTGCGACTTTGCGTGAGGCATGCCGTTTTGCCGTGCGCGCCGGCGGAAGTACAGCGTCAGGCCGATGTCGACGGCGACCATGACGGCATTGAAGGCATAGAGGGCCGTGACGGTTTCCGGCCAGGCGCCCCATGCCCGCACGACCTTGGCCGTCAGGCCGCTCAGGTACCCCACCAGGATGAGGGCCATGAAGCCGACGCTCTTGCCCTCCGTCCGCACGCTGCGGGTCCGGCTACAACAACATCCCATACCGGACAGGACGAAAAATTAGCCGTCGACGGCGGAGAGAAAGCGTTCCCGACAATGACGGGTAAAGCACACCCGAAAATTGGAGTGGCCGAGTTTCTGTCAATTGCCGAACGCTTTGGCTTTTCGGACGACGCAATGGAACGGCTGCGCGAC
>JAWODB010000173.1:0-4225 GCA_046483505.1 Phycisphaerae bacterium | reverse complement strand
CGGTTTCCCTGCGGCAGGGATGGGCGTCAGACCCTCCCCCACCTAGTGTGCATCGTTTAGGGCCAGGACTACCGGGGTATCTAATCCCGTTCGCTCCCCTGGCTTTCGGGCCTCAGCGTCAGGACATCCCTAGCGACCTGCCTTCGCTATTGGCGTTCCTCTCGATATCTACGCATTTCACCGCTCCACCGAGAGTTCCAGTCGCCCCTGAATGCCTCAAGCCCGGCAGTATCGGACGCCCTTCCTCGGTTGAGCCGAGGGATTTCACATCCGACTGACCGGACCGCCTACGCCCGCTCTAAGCCCAGTAATTCCGAGCAACGCTTGCCCCCTCCGTATTACCGCGGCTGCTGGCACGAAGTTAGCAGGGGCTTATTCCAGGGTTGACGTCAACGCACCGCGGCTGTTCACCGCGGACGCTTCATACCCCTGAAAAGCGGTTTACACCCCGAGGGGCTTCCTCCCGCACGCGGCGTCGCACCGTCACGCTTTCGCGCATTGCGGATGATTCGAGACTGCTGCACCCCGTAGGGCTCTGGGCAGTGTCTCAGTCCCAGTGAGGCCGATTACCCGCTAAGGTCGGCTACCCGTCATCGCCTTGGTGAGCCGTTACCTCACCAACAGGCTGATGGGAAACAGGCCGCTCCCAGACCGACAGGCCCCGAAGGGTCCCATCCTCTGATCGCAAGTCATGCGACTCACGACATCACCCGGTATTAATCCACCTTTCGGTGGGCTGTCCCGGTGTCCGAGGTACGTTACCTGTTTTGTACTCTCCCTTTCGCCACTAGGACAGGTCCGGTCTTACGACCAGACCAGCCTCGTGCGACTTGCATGTCTCAGCCACGCCGCCAGCGTTCGCTCTGAGCCAGGATCAAACTCTTCCCTTGGAAAGCATTGGCACAAAGCACGCCTCGCAGAACGCGAGTGTCTTTGTGTTTTTCAACACACCACTTGGCCACCCCGACCGCTTTCTGGCCGGGGCCGCCTCGCCTCCTTCGCGCCGGCGCGCCCGAAGGCACGCCCGCGCTCGGGCTACACTCCCGCTCTGCTCGGATTCGAACTGTTCACTTGACAAAGAACAACCGGGCTTTGCTCCACCCCGGTCCGAAGACTGGAGATTATACAAAGCCGGACGGACCTGTCAACGGCCCAATTGGTTTTTTTACTTGTAGGGTTCCGGCGGTATGTGTGTGACCGGAACCGAGGCTGTCTTGCGGCTTTCGCCGCCTCAGTCCACTAGACATTGTACATCGGCCGCGGCCGCCCGTCAACCCCAATTTTTTCCCGAATCTTAACGCCGACGGCTGCGTCGTCGGCTCCCTCTCCCTTGACGGGAGAGGGACGGGGTGAGGGTGAAGGCCTGCCCGGCGGCGGGCCTTCGCCCCTCCTTACGCGCGCCGGTGGACGCGTATTCACGGCAATCTCACGCGCCCCATTTGGCCGCCGCGCTTGCCCGGCGCCTTCGAACCAGCGCGCGCCGAGTAAACTCGGCGGCTGAATGCGGCTTGCCGCTTGCAGCCTTTCGCTCGTGGCTCGCGGCTCGTGGCTCGCGGCTTGCCGAGAAATCCCTTGGCCGCCGACGGCCGGTGCATCGTATAATCGGCCGCGCGCAGCGCCGGCGGCCCAGCGCCGCCGGCCGGACCGCGAATCCGCCGTCATCGCACGAAGGAGACCGTCATGAACATGCCGTCCCCCTGCTCCGCCCTGCTGGCCCTCGCCGCCCTGGCCATCGGCCTCGTCGGCGCCGCCCCGACCGTCGCCGCCGCGGGCGCCAAACCCGTCATCTACGACAGCGACATCGGCGACGACATCGACGACACCTGGGCCTTGGTCACCCTCCTCAAGAGCCCCGAACTCGACCTCCGCCTCGTCGTCGGCGACCAGGGCAAGACCGTCTACCGGGCCAAACTCTTCGCACGTGTGCTCGAGGTGGCCGGCCGCACCGACGTCCCCGTCGGCCTTGGCGTCGGCAACAAGAAGGGAGGCGGGCGGCAATCCGAGTGGGTGAAGGATTACGACCTCGACGACTACCCCGGCACGGTCCACGAGGACGGCGTCGGCGCCCTGATCAAGACCATCATGGAGTCCGACGAACCGGTCACCGTCATCGCCGTCGGCCCGACGCCGAACCTGAAGGCGGCGCTGGAGCGCGAGCCCAAGATCGCCACCAAGGCCCGCTTCGTCGGCATGCACGGCAGCATCTACAAGGGCTACGGCGGGAAGGGTAAGCCGGACCGCGAGTACAACGTCCGGGCCTGCCCGCAGGGCCTCCAGGCCATCTTCGCCGCCCCGTGGCCGAAGACCATCACGCCGCTGGACACCTGCGGCCTGGTGCACCTGAGGGGAAAGAAGTACGCGAAGATCCGCGACGCCGAGGACCCCGTCCTGAAGGCCCTCATTACGAACTATCGCCATTGGTGCGGAAAGAATCCCGAACGGGCCGACAAGGCCTCCAGCACCCTCTTCGACACGGTCGCCATCTACCTGGCCGCCACCGACGCGGACCTCTGCAAGATGGAGACCCTGCCCCTGCGCGTCACCGACAAGGGGATGACGGTCATCGACAAGGAAAACGGCCATACGGTCAAAGCGGCCGTAGAGTGGACGGACCTCGGCAAATACGAGGACTGGCTGGTCGAGCGTCTGCTCCGCCCGGTCGTGAAGCCGTAGGACGGCAGCCGGGGAGGATTGCGCGGCGGGTCTCCGCACCCGCCGCGCTCAGACGGCGTGGCCCGGCCGGTCTTGTCCGGCCGGGAAACCTCCCTCTCCCTTGACGCGAGAGGGCCGGGGTGAGCGTGAGGCATGCCGACGTTGAGCCGGCGACCGCAGGTCGCCGCGAATGTCGAAACGGGCCCGGAACACCCAACGACCGGCGACGTGCCGTCGCCGGCTCCACAGTGATTAGGCCCCGGCCTGCCGCGGCTCCCTGCGCCTGTCGCTTCGCGCCCTACTTCCCCGCCAGGTTCTCGAGGTACACGTGCAGGTCCCCGTTCCACGGCTTCGAACAGATATCGATATCGCCGTCGGCGTCGACGTCGCCGGCCATGCCCTCGTGGCAGCGGTCGCCCTCGTGGACGACGTGCTCGGCCCACCGGCCGCCCTTCCCATCCAGGTTTTCCCAGACGTACCAGCGGTGCCGGCCGCCCTTCCCCGTGCCGCCGAGCGGCCCTTCGCCGCTGAAGACGTCCGGGTCGCCGTCGCCGTCGAAGTCGGCGACGGCCAGGGTGTGCAGGTCGCCCTTGCCGTCGGCGATGGCGTGACGCACCCACCGGCCGCCCTTGCCGTCTGCGTTCTCGAACCAGTGGGCCCGCCCCTGGCCGCGCTCGATGTCGGCGTCGGTCATGACGACGTCGTTGTCGCCGTCGCGGTCGAGGTCGAGGATCCAGGACTTGGTGGTATCCTTATACTTGCCGCCGGAGCCGCCGGGGATATTCTCGTGCCACGCCCAGGCGGCGCCTTTGCCGCCTGAGTTCTCGTACCAGCCGGTGGAGCGGACGACGTCGGCGTCGCCGTCGCCGTCGATGTCGCCCACGCCGCGCGGGTCCACGGCCCCGTGGACGGCGGGGCCGATCTCGTGGGCCTTCCATCGCTGCCTCGGGTCCTTCGGGATGGTGTACCAGAAGAGGCCCTTGGTGTCGCGCATGGCCACCAGGTCCAGCCGCCCGTCGCCGTCGACGTCGGCGGCCACGTTGTCGTGGGTGGAGATGGCCCCGTTCTCGTGCCGCTCGAACGGTTCGGCGCGCGGCTTGCCCGTGTTGCGGAACCACGTGCCGCCGGAGCACTGGTCGACCCAGCCGTCGCCGTCCACGTCGAAGGCCGTGCCGCCCACGTCCGTGTCGGCCTTGCGGCCGATGAGGTGCCGGACCCAGTCGTCGGGCCCGCGGTACTCGAACCACCAGACGTCGCCTTTGCGGCAGCCGACGACCCAGTCCAGGTCGCCGTCCTTGTCGACGTCGACGAGGGAGGTCTGGCCCATCTTGTTGCCGGCCCGGCCGATGACGTGGCGGGCGAACTTCATTTCGCCGGCCAGGGGCGAAACGAGTACGGTGAGCGTGAGGGTAACGGTGAAGACACAGAGCGAGAGCCACAGGCTGGTCATGGTGGGCTCCTTTCCGCCGACGAGCCTACCGCCGCGGGGAGGCGCAATCAAGCGTCCGCTGCTGCGCGCAGCGCGCGGTAAGAAACCGAGTGCAGCCCGACCCCGACGCGGGCCCGGGCGAGG
>JAWODB010000065.1:0-31017 GCA_046483505.1 Phycisphaerae bacterium | reverse complement strand
TCACCCGGAAACACAAGGTGGCCACCCAGATGGGCAACCAGGGCCACGCCAACCAGGGTAACCGCCGCGTCGTCGAGTGGATCCGCGACGGCGCCATCGGCACCGTCAAGGAGGTCCACACCTGGACGAACCGGCCCGTCTGGCCGCAGGGCTACGCCGAACTCCCGCCGAAGGAGGACGTCCCGTCCTCGCTCGACTGGGACTGCTGGATCGGCGGCGCGCCGTACCGCGACCAGCGTAAGAACATGCACCCGTTCAACTGGCGCGGGTGGCTGGACTACGGCACGGGCACCATCGGCGACATGGGCTGCCACACCTGGGACTGCGTCTGGTGGTCGCTCGACCCGAAGGCCCCGCTCTCGGCCGAGGTCATCGCCGTGGAAGGCAAGAACACCATTACCCATCCCCAGAGCGTCCATTACAAGTGGGAGTTCGGCCCCAACGACTGGCGTCCCGGCTTCACCGCCCACTGGTACAGCAAGAACTGGAAGCCGCCGCTGCCCGATGAGATCAAGAACGACCCCGACCTGCCGGACAAGCAGAAGCAACTGAAGGGGTCCGGCAGCATCTTCGTCGGCACGAAGGGCAAACTGTTCGTCGAGGGCGACTACGGCAACAGCCCGCGCCTCATCCCGATCAAGGCCATGGACGCGTACAAGGAAAAGGGCCTGCCGGAGAAGATCCCGTCCTCGCCGGGCCATCATGACGAGTTCCTCCTGGCCGCCACCGGCGAGAAGCCCTGGGATTACCCCAAGAGCAACTTCACGTACGGCGGGCCGCTCGTCGAGGCCATGCTCCTCGGCATCGTCGCCCTCCAGGCCGGCGAGAAGGTGCGGTGGGACGCCAAGAACCTCAAGGTCACCAACTGCCCGAAGGCCAACGCCTTCGTCCAGCGCGAGTACCGCAAAGGATGGGAACTGGTCACCGCGTAACCGCTGGCCGATTCGACGCACGTTTACCGCGCGGCGGTTCTCCCGAACCGCCGCGCTTCTTTTTCGGGAGGAGGCGGTCCCATGAGCGCCGGGCGACACGACGATACGACCGTGGTGCGCCTTGCCGCGATGCTCCTGGTCATGACGTTCCTGGCCGCTTCGGCCCCCGCCGCCGAACCGCCCTGGCCGATGCCCGACTGGCCCGCGGCCGAGCCGGCCGACGCCGGCATGGACGCAGGCCCCCTCGCTCAAGCCCGCGACTACGCCCTGACCGGCGGCGGGTCCGGCATCGTCACGCGCCACGGGCGGGCCGTCCTCCGATGGGGCGACCAGGGACGCCGCTACGACCTGAAGTCGACCACCAAGTCCATCGGCGTGACGGCCCTGGGCCTCGCGCTCGCCGACGGCAAGGTCGAGGGCCTCGACGTTCCCGCCCACCGGTATCATCCCACCTTCGGCCGCGCGAAGGACGCGACCGGCCGCAAGGACTGGCTCCGCAAGATCACCCTCTTCCACCTGGCCACGCAGACGGCCGGCTTCGCGAAGCCCGGCGGCACGGGCCGCCTCCTCTTCGAGCCCGGCACGAAGTGGGCGTACAGCGACTCCGGCCCGAACTGGCTGGCCGAGTGCCTGACCCTCCAGTACCGGCGCGACCTGCGCGACCTCCTGTTCGACCGGGTTTTTGCGCCCCTCGGCATCGAGCCGAACGACCTCGCGTGGCGCACGAACGCCTACCGGCCCAAGGAGATCGACGGCATCGTCCGGCGGGAGTTCGGCTCCGGCATCTCGGCAAACGTCGACGCCATGGCCCGCGTCGGATACCTGTACCTGCGGCAAGGGCGCTGGCAGGACCGGCGCATCCTGCCGGAGACGTTCGTCGATGCCTGCCGCACCACGCCCGACCGCGTCCGCGGTCTGCCGGTCGTCGACGCGGACAAGCACGACGATGCGTCCGACCATTACGGCCTCCTGTGGTGGAACAATGCCGACGGCACGCTGGCCGGCGTCCCGCGCGACGCCTACTGGTCGTGGGGCCTGCACGACAGCCTCATCGTCGTCATCCCGAGCCTCGACGTCGTGGCCGCCCGCGCCGGCAAGTCGTGGAAACGCGAGAAGGGCGCCGAGCACTACGCCGTCCTCGCCCCGTTCCTCGGGCCCATCTGTGAGTCGGCACGAGGGGGTGCCGTCCGAGCCGGACGCGGGAGCGTCCGGTCATCCCCGTCGGCCGTACCACGTTCCTCGGCGGATGCAGATGACCCGCCGCTCCCGCGGCGGGCTCGAACCAAGGGCGCCGCTGCACCGTACCCTCCCAGCCCCGTCATCCGCCGCATCCGCTGGGCGCCGAAGGGGACCATCCTCCGCCTCGCCAGGGGCAGCGACAACTGGCCCATCACCTGGGCCGACGACGGTGCCCTCTACACGGCCTACGGCGACGGGTGGGGTTTTGAGCCGCGCGTCGGGCGGAAACTCAGCCTCGGCCTCGCCCGCGTCCTCGGCTCGCCGCCGGAGATTCGGGGGGAGAACCTCCGTGCCCCGTCCGCCGAGCAGACCGGCGACGGCGCCCGCGGACGGAAGGCCTCCGGCATGCTGATGGCGGGCGGCACGCTCTACATGGCCGTCCGAAACGCGGACAACGCCGTCCTCGCCGCCTCGCGCGACCGCGGACGGACCTGGACCTGGGCCGACTGGCGCTTCCGCGACGGCTTCGGCTGCCCGACGTTCGTCAACGTCGGCCGCAACTATGCCGGCGCCCGCGACGGGTACGTGTACTTGGCCTCGCCGGATTCGGACTCGGCGTATAAACCGGCGGACCGGATGGTCCTGGCCCGCGCGCCCGTCGGCCGCGTGATGGAGCGCGATGCGTGGATGTACTTCGCGCGGCTGGACTCCGGCGGCCGGCCCGTCTGGACGGACGACGTGGCACGCCGCGGCGCCGTCTTCCGCCATCCGGGCCGGTGCTACCGCGGCGGCGTCACGTATTGTGCGGCCCTGGAGCGGTACCTGTGGGTCCAGGTGCTGCCGGGCGTCGACACGCGCTTCCGGGGCGGCTTCGGCGTCTACGACGCCCCCGAGCCGTGGGGCCCGTGGACCACCGCCTTCTTCACGGAGCGGTGGGACGTGGGGCCGGGCGAGTCCGCGTCCTTCCCGGCCAAGTGGATGAGCGACGACGGCCGCACGATGCACCTCGTCTTCTCCGGCGAGGATGCATTCAGCGTCCGTAAAGCGACACTGGAGGTGAAGCGATGACCGCGACCCGAACCGTGCTCCTGGCGTTGGCATTTGCCGCCGCTGCCCCGGCCGCCGCCCAGACCGTCGACGTGCCGAATCCCTCCTTCGAGAAGGGCGACGCCGCGCCCGCCGGCTGGTCCCTCTCCGGCGGCAAAGGCGAATGGATCACCGCCGGCGCCGCCGACGGCGACCGCGCGGTCGCCGTCACGGGCGACGGCAAGGGCAGCAACCACTGGCTCTCCGACCCCGTGCCGCTGGAACCCGGGGCCGTGTATCGCCTCACGTTCCGCGCCCGGCGGAGCGACACCGGCGGCGGCACGCCCGTCTCCGGGCCGCTCTTCGCCAACCGCGACCTCGGCGACATCCCCGCCCGCTGGGAGGCGTACACCTCCATCTTCGCCGTGCCCGCGGACCTGGCCGACGGCCGGTCGCGCCTCCGCTTCGGCCAGTGGCAGGTGGCCGGCACCGTCGCGTTCGACGCCGTCCGCCTCTGCCGGGCCATGCCCGTCTACGCCCGCGACGGCGGGATGGAACTCGGCGAAGGCGAGATGCTGCGCGGCAACGAATACACCTTCGCGGCCCCGTTCGGCGGCGTGTCGCGGAACCACGCCCGCCCGCTCGCCCGGCACACCGCCGGCTACAACTCCAACCGCTGGACCTTCTCCGCGGGCGACGAGGTCGTCTACCGCCACGCCGTCGCCGGACGCCGGCAGACCGACGCCGAGGTCAGCGTCGACGTCACCTGGCACAGCGCCGGCGAACTGGAGGTCGCGGCCTCCGCGGACGGCAAGCGGTGGACGCCGCTCGGCACCCTGGGCGGCGTGACCGGCGGCTCCTGGCCCGTCCCGGACGGCCTGCTCCCCGCCGGGGCCGTCTGGATTCGCCTCCGGGCCCGTCCCGCCGGCGGGAAGCAGGACGGCCGGGCCTCCCTCCAGGTCTCCGGCTACGGCTATCGCGCGACGCTCGACGGCCCGCCCGCGACCCTCATCGGCCGGACGCAGTTCGTCGCGGTCACGCAGACGGACCCGCGCCTGAAGGTCCGCGTCACTTCCCTCGGCGACGCCGTCCCCGGCGGCGAGAACACGGCCGTCCTCCGCGTGACGAACGCGACCGGCAAGGCGCTGGCCGTCCTGCCCACCGCGACCATGGACAAGGCCTCGCCCGTGCAGCAAACGGTGCGGGAACTTACTCCGGGCGACCACGCACTCCGCCTGACGTACGCCGTGCCTGGCACGGGCTCGCACACGCTTCGCCTCGCCGTGGGGGTGGAGCAGGGGCCCGGCTTCCGGGCCGATGTGCCGCTCGAGGTCGCCGGCCTCCACGCCGCCGGGTACGGCGAGACCCTGCCGGCCTCGGGCGACGCCGTCGGCCTGTGGTGGTGTTCGTCGGGATGGAAAGTGAGCCGCGTGCGCGGCGTGCCGGTAGAGAAGGGCGAGGCCCTGTGCATCGCGGCCGCCCGGAACGAGGCCGACGCCGCCCAACTCGTCCTCCGCCCGAAGGAGGACCTGAAGGGCCTCACGGTCGAGGCGGCCGACCTCGCGGCGCCGGACGGCGCCACGATCCCCGCCTCCGCGGTTGAGGTCCTCAAGGTCCGCTACATCCTCGTGACCCGTCCGACGGATGCCGCGGGATGCGTGGGCTGGTGGCCGGACCCGCTCCCGCCGATCAAGGGGCCGATGGACCTGGCGGCCGGCCGGAACCAGCCCCTCTGGGTCCGCGTCACCGTGCCGAAGGCGGCCGCCGCCGGGACGTACCGCGGTTCCGTGCGCCTGGAGGCGCAGGGCTGGTCCGCCGAGGTGCCGGTGCGCCTGCGCGTCTTCGACTTCGCCCTGCCCGACCGGATGACGTGCCAGACGGCGTTCGGCCTCCGCACGGGGACCATCTGGCGGTACCAGAACCTGAAGGACGAGGCGGACCGGCGGACGGTCCTCGCGAAGTACCTCGCCAACTTCGCCGACCACCACATCTCGCCCTACGACCCCGCGCCGATGGACCCCATCAAGGTCACGTGGCCCAAGGGTGCCCGGAAGGGCCAGGCGCCCGCGCTGCCGCAGGAGAAGATCGCGCCTGACTTCGATTTCACCGCCTGGGACGCCGCCATGACCCGCGCCATGGAGGCGTACCACTTCAATTCGTTCCGCCTCCGCGTTCCGGGGATGGGCGGCGGGACGTTCCACCGGCGGTACGAGCCCAGCCTCCTCGGCTACCCGGAGGACACGCCGGAGTACAGGGCGGCGTTCTCCAACTATTGCCGCCTCCTCCAGGAACACCTCCGCGAGAAGGGGTGGCTGAAGTATGCGTACGTCTACTGGTTCGACGAACCCGCCCCCAAGGACTACGCGTTCGTCATGAACGGGTTCAAGAAGTTGAAACGGTACGCGCCGGACCTCGCGCGGATGCTGACCGAACAGGTCGAGCCGGAACTCGTCGGCGGGCCGAACCTGTGGTGCCCCGTCTCGTCGAACTACGATCACGCGGCGGCCGAGGAGCGCCGCGCCGCCGGCGACCGGTTCTGGTGGTACGTCTGCACGGGCCCCAAGACGCCGCATGCGGGCCTCTTCATCGACCACCCGGCCGCCGAACTCCGCGTCTGGCTGTGGCAGACCTGGAAACGCAAGATCGAGGGCGTCCTCGTCTGGACGACCAACTACTGGACCTCCGGCGCGGCCTACCCGGACCGCGACCGTCCGCAGAATCCGTACGAGGACCCGATGGGATGGCGGTCGGGGTACTCGACCGAGAAGGGCGTCCGCCGACCGTGGGGCAACGGCGACGGGCGGTTCGTCTACCCGCCGGAGTCGTGCGCCGACGCCCATCCGCCCGGGCCGGTCCTGGAGGGGCCCGTCGACAGCCTCCGCTGGGAGATGCTCCGCGACGGCCTGGAGGACTACGAGTACCTGGCCATTCTGCGGCGCCTCCTGGCCGAGAAGGGCAAGGGCCTCTCCGCCGGGGCGCGGGCGCGGTACGGGGCGCTCCTCGCGGTGCCGGAGGCCATCTCGAAGGACATGACGCACTTCACGGCCGACCCGGGGCCCATCGAGGCCCGGCGCACCGAGGTGGCCGAGGCGATCGAGGCCCTCCGCCGCAAGTAGGTCCGGCGCTTGGCCCGGCCGGCCCATTCGACTTCGCTCAGGGCATGCCTTGTCCGGCCGGGAGATCGTCATCCTGCGCGGCGGGCAGTCCTGCCCGCCGCGCCATTGACATCGCGCGCGGTGCACTGGCGGCCAAGCCGCCAGTGGCAGCCGCCGGAGGCGGCGCAAGACGGTAGCCCCGGACGCGAGTCCGGGGTCCGCTTTACGCCCCTGACGGGGCTCCAGGGTCGGTCGCCTGTTTTCGATTCCCCGGCCTTGCGGCCGGGGCTACCCTCTCGGCGTCGCTCCGCGACGCCCTGCCGTTCGATCTGGCTGCGTGAGCAGCCGGTCACGCGCGGTTGCCCGCGCGCGTCGCCCTACGCCCCGCGTCCTTTCGGCCGCTCGCGGAACACCAGGTACACCGGCACGCCGACCGCCAGCACCCCGACGCCCACCATCGCCCCCAGCCGCGTGTACGCCACGCTGCTGTACAGCATGTAGGCGCACATCAGGCAGAAGACGAGCGGCGTGGCGGGGTAGAGGGGAATGCGGAACGGCCGGGTCACCTCCGGCTCCTTGGCGCGCAGGACGAGGGCCGAGGCGCCCGTCAGCAGGAAGAACAGCCAGAACACCGGGGCGGTGTACTCGACCGCCGCCTGGAACCCGGAGCCGAGGGCCTCCTCGAACCCCTCGCCCAGATTCGGCAGGACGATGAGGACGACCGCCACGCCGCTCTGAAGCAGCACCGCCGCCGCCGGCGTGCCGGACCGCCGGCTCCACCGCCCGAGCCACCTCAGCGGCCGGAAGTCCTCCCCCACGCCGCAGATGGCCCGCGACCCCGTCCAGATGCAGGCGTTGATCTGCCCCAGCGCCGCCACCGCCACGAGGACCGTGACGGCCCGCTCGGCCCACGGGCCTCCGACGGCGAGCATGGCCTCGGCGGCGACGGCCTCCGCCGACGCCACCCCCTCGATGCCCAGCACCTGCACGTACGCCAGGTTCGCCGCCACGTACAGGCCCGTCAGCAGCAGGATGCTGCCCAGGAGGACCCACAGGGCGCCGGCCCGCTGGCGTTTCAGTTCGCCGGCCACGTAGGCGGCCTCGTTCCACCCGCCGTAGGTGTACAGGACGAAGACCATCGCGAGGCCCAGGGCGCCGAAGCCCGGCCACCCGGCGGCGGGTTCCGCGACCGCGGCCGGCTCGGCCGGTGCCGGCGCCGAGGCCGCCAGCAGGCCGACGCCGACGATCGCCAGCACGCCCGCCACCTTGACGGCCGTCAGGACGTTCTGCGTCCATCGCCCGGCCCGCAGGCCCACGACGTTGCAGACCGTCAGGACGACCGTGGCCGCCAGCGCCCAGACGAGCGGCCCGTACGCGCCCAGCGACAGGACGCGGTCCATGTAGTCGCCGAAGATGTACGCCGTCGCCGCAATCGAGCCCGTCTGGATGACGGTGGTCCGGGCCCAGGCGAAGAGGAATCCCACGCCCCGCCCGAACGCCCGCGAGAGGAAGACGTACTCCCCGCCGACCCTCGGGTATGCGGAGGCGAGTTCCGCGTACGTGAGCGCCCCCGCCAGGCACAGCAGCCCGCCGAACGCCCAGACGGCGAGCATCCAACCCGACGAGCCCGTGTTGGCTGCCACCAGCGACGGGCTGCGGAAGATGCCCGCCCCGACGACGATGCCGATGACGACGGCCATGGCGTCCAGGACGCCCAGATGCCTGACGGGCCCGACCGGTTCCTGAGCCATCCGGGGCAGGGTAATGGCTGGCGCCTTTCCTCAGGTCCCCCGACCTCGATGGTTGGACGAATGAGCCGTCTATGATGCACAATCAGGCCGCCTGGGACAAGAGGAAGTTGCGGGCGAAAGGGAAGATTCCGCGCCATCCCGCCCCCGGACGCTGCCGGGCCGGGCGCAGGACCCACACGATGACGCCGGTGCCCGCGAGGAGGAAGACGGCGAAGACGGCCAGGGTCGTTTCATCGCGGTGGACCGCGAGCCCTGCTGCACGGAACCTGTCAGCAGGAACAGCGCGTGGATCACGTGTCAAAAGGTGAACGGCTGGACCACCCGTTCGCCGTAGCGCTCCCGGAAATCCGCCCGGTCCATGGCGGCCAGGCGGATGATGTCCACGAGGGCGAAGACGGCCCCGCCGATGCACGTCAGGTTCAGGCCCATGATCACCAGGCCCCAGCCCCATGAACCCATGTAGAACCGGTGCGTGCCGATGGCCCCCAGGAAGATGCACAGGACCAGCGCCACGGTCTTGGACTTGCCCTCCTGGAGGGGAGCCGTCCGGGCGGCGGATTCGTCGGCCGCCGGCGCCTCGGGCGCGGGCGCCTCGGGCGCGGGCGCGTCGGCTTCCCGGGTCTCCTTCGGGGGCTTCGGTTGGGCCGCGGCCGGTGGCTGGGCCGGCCGCTCGGGCGCCGCCTCGGGCCGTTTGGCGGGGGTCTCGGCTTGCGCCCCGCCGGCCGCCGACGCCTGGGCGGCGTGCCGACGGGCCGCCCCGAGCGCCGAGTCCGCCACCGCCTCCACCGGCGGCGCGCCGGTTTCCTGGTCGGACGGGGCGCCCGCCGAGCCGTCTTCCGCCTGCCCTTCGCCGGACGGCTTCGAGGCCGGCGCCGGCCGCACCTTGATCGGGTTCCCGCACTTCGGGCACTGGCCCGTCTTGCCGAGGTTGGCGTCGCTGGTCGTGAAGCGTGTCTGGCACCGCGGGCACTGGACGTGGATCATGGTCCCCTCCTCGGTCGTCACGCGGCCGGCCGGGTTGCCGCCCGCTGCGGTCCAAGACGACGCCTTGACCTTACCGGCCGCCCCGTCGCCTGTCAACGAAAGTTGCCGGCGTTGCGCTTGAGCGGTGGGTCGGGGCGGTACTGCTTCGGGCGCCGCGTTCGGCGGCTGAAGGTGGCGCTCGCCTGCGTGTCAGGCGGTGGATGCCACGGGCGGCGTGCCCGCCAGGGAGGTGCACGCGATGTCCATGGCGCGGCGGGCCGGACGGACCGCGCGCATCACATGGCCCGGCCGCCGCAGCGCCGATCCCCAATCCGCATTCCGCAATCCGAAATGGTCTTTCCCCGCTTTGCCGTTGCATCCCCCGACGGCGGCGCGGTAGCATGCCGCGCCGTTTACCGCCATTCCCATATCCACCAACCAGCGAGGCGACGCATGCTCGGAAAGATCCTCTCGGCGGGCGTCTTCGGCATCGACGGGTACCGGGTCGAGGTGGAGTTCGACGTCCGCAGCGGCCTGCCGGCCGTCGTCGTCGTCGGCCTGCCGGACGCGGCCGTCAAGGAATCGAAGGACCGCGTCGCCACGGCCCTGAAGAACTCCGGCTACACGTGGCCCGACGGCCGCATCACCGTCAACCTGGCGCCGGCCGACATGAAGAAGGAGGGCCCGGCGTTCGACCTGCCGCTCGCCCTGGGGTGCCTGGCGGCCACGGGGCAGATGCTCTCCGACCGGTTGAAGCAGTACGCGGCCGTGGGGGAACTTGCCCTGGACGGCTCCGTGCGACCCATCCGCGGGGCCCTGGCGATGGCCATGGCCTGCCGCCGCGAGGGCCTGAAGGGCCTCATCCTCCCCGCCCAAAACGCCGCCGAGGCCGCCGTCGTCTCACGTCTCGAGGTCGTGCCCGTCCGGGCCCTGGCCCAGGCCGTCGGCTTCCTGACCGGCGACCTGCCCGTCGAACCGTGTGCCGTGGACCTCGAAACGGTCTTCGAGGAAGCCCGCGGCGACGAGGTCGACTTCGCGGACGTCCGCGGCCAGGAACACGCCAAGCGGGCCCTGACGGTGGCGGCCGCGGGAGGCCATAACGTGTTGATGATCGGGCCGCCGGGGTCGGGCAAGACGATGCTCGCCCGGCGCCTCCCGACCGTCCTGCCGATGCTGACGCTGGAAGAATCGCTCGAAACCACACGTATCTATTCGTCGGTCGGCCTCATGCAGGCGGGGCAGTCGATCATCGCCACCCGGCCGTTCCGCTCGCCGCACCACACCACGAGCGAGGCCGGCCTCGTGGGCGGCGGCACGGTGCCCGCGCCTGGCGAGGTCAGCCTCGCCCATCACGGCGTCCTCTTCCTCGACGAACTGCCCGAGTTCAACCGGCACACGCTGGAGGTGCTGCGGCAGCCGCTGGAGGACGGCGTCGTCACGATCAGCCGGGCGACGGCCACGCTCACGTTCCCGGCCCGGCTGATGCTGGTGGCGGCCCTGAACCCGTGCCCGTGCGGGTACCTGACCGACCCGCGCCGCGAGTGCCACTGCACGCAGCGGCAGATTCAGGCGTACATGGGCAAGATCAGCGGGCCGCTGCTCGATCGTATCGACATCCATCTCGACGTGCCGCCCGTGGCGTACCGGGAACTCAGGGCCTCGCGCGACGGCGCGTCCAGCAGCCAGATGCGCGAGCAGGTCCGCGCCGCGCGCGAGGTGCAGACCCGCCGCTTCGGCGACGCCCGCGGCTGCAACGCCCGCATGAGCCATCGGCAGGTGAAACAGTTCTGCGCCCTCGACGGGGCGGGGGAGAGTCTGCTGAAGCAGGCCGTCCAGGAGATGGGCCTCTCGGCCCGGGCGCACGACAAGATTCTCCGCAGCGCCCGCACCATCGCGGATCTGGAGGGCTCCGAACCCGTCACCGCGACGCACCTCTCCGAGGCCGTCCAGTACCGCCGCCTGGACCGGAATCTTTTTGCGTGAGGTGCTGCAAATGGGGCGCTCGACCGAGGGCTTCACGCTCCGGTCTGAGGACCGGGACTGCCGGGTGACGCCGCCTCCGGCAGCTGGGGCGGCCGTGGCGTCGCGGAGCGACGGCGAGAGGGTAGCCCCGGCCGCAAGGCCGGGGTACACGTCGCGCGAACGCGCGCGAAAGCCCCGGCAGGGGCGCAAGAACCTCGCGCATGCAGGGCCGGTAGCGCGAGGCCGGGCGATGCGTTCTTTCGCCCCCTCCGGGGCTCAGACAAATAGGGTGTGGCGGCTGATGAACCCCGGTCTCACGACCGGGGCTACCGTCTTTCGCCGCCTTCGGCGGCTGTTCGTCGTGGCGTCGCGGAGCGACGTTTACCCGCCGAAGGCTGGCCGAGACGGTAGCCCCGGCCGGACAAGACCGGCCGGGCCACACACTGCCTCCGGCGGCTGTTGGCCGTGGCGTCGCGGAGCGACGGCGAGAGGGTAGGCCCGGCCGCAAGGCCGGGGTCAGTGCAGCGCGAAATTGCGCGCCAGCCCCGTCAGGGGCGGAAGAACGTTGCGTCCCGCCCCCGAGGGGCCGGGAGGCCGAGAACATCTCAAGAAAGGGGGCCCCATGCACACGTACACGAACCTGCTGACGCACGTCACCTTCAGCACGAAGGAGCGGAAGCGCTTCATCACGGATGACCTCCGTCCGCGTTTGCTGGCGTACATGGGGGGCATCGTGCGGGAGATGCACGGAACCGCCCTGGCCATCGGAGGCACGGACGACCACGTCCACCTGCTCGTCGTCCTGCCGCCCACGCTCGCGCTGGCTGCGGCAATGCGCGTACTGAAGACGAACTCGTCGAGGTGGGTGCATGAAACGTTTCCCGAACGCGCGATGTTCGGATGGCAGGACGGGTACGGCGGCTTCAGCGTCAGCGAATCGAACCGGGAGCAGGTCAAGGCGTACATCAGCAACCAGGAGTCGCACCATCACCGGATGACGTTCAAGCAGGAACTCATCGCCCTGTTGGACAAGCACGGCATCGATTACGACGAGGCGCATCTGTGGGACTGAGCGGTTGGTCTTTCGCCCCGTCCGGGGCTCAGATAACGCAGGGTTGTCCGTTCGCCAACCCCGGTCTGACGACCGGGGCTACCGTCTTTCGCCGCCTGCGGCGGCTGGGACGATGGCCCCGATGGCCCCGCGGCGTTGTATGAGACGGGGTATGTGATAAGGGGCGCGAGGGTGAGGCCGTGGCGTCGCGGCGGGACGTTTACCCGCCGAAGGCGGGCCGAGACGGTAGCCCCGGCCGCAAGACCGGGGTACACGTCGCGCGAACGCGCGCGAAAGCCCCGGCAGGGGCGGAAGAGTAGTTGTCACCCCGAGCCGCCCCGGAGGGGCGCGTCGAGGATCTCGCCGTGGTCGTTGCGTAAGCCCGGCTCGAAGCGAGAGACCACGGCGAGATTCCTCGACTCGCTTCGCTCGCTCGGAATGACAACATTCCGGCCGCTTCCGCCGGGGTGATGCATTGCGCCCCCTGCGAAACGCCACGCCCTTCCATCCCCCGCTCGCCGCCTGTTACCATAACCATGTCCTCAAAGGGAGCGCCCCATGCCCAAGACCTGCAACGTCGGCATCCTCGGCTACGGTTTCATCGGCAAGGTCCACGCGTACGCGTACCGATGCCTGCCGTTCGTGTGCGATCCCGTGCCGCTCGCGGCGCGCATCACGCACGTCTGCACGGGCCATCGCGAGACGGCCGAAAGGGGAGCCGCCGACCTCGGCGCGGGCCACGCCGTCACGGACTGGCGCCGGGTCACGGAGGACCCGGACGTCGACATCGTCCACGTCTGCACGCCCAACCACCTGCACGCCGAGGCGCTGCTGTCGGCGATGGCCCACGGCAAGCACATCTATTGCGACAAGCCGCTCGTCGCCACGGAGGCGGAGGCCGACGCCGTCGCGGCCGCCCTCGCCGACTACGCCGGCACCGCCCAGATGACGTTCCACAACCGGTTCTTCCCGGCCACGCTGAAGGCGGCGGAGTTGGCCGACGCCGGCTTCCTCGGCGAGCCACTCGAGTTCCGGGCCGTCTACCTGCACGGCGGCAGCGTGGACCCGCAGCGGCCGCTGAAGTGGAAGTTGTCCGGGGCCGCGGGCGGCGGCGTCATCCCGGACCTCGGCTCGCACGTGCTGGACCTCCTGCACCGCCTGCTCGGCCCGTACGAACGGGTGCTGGCGCAAACGAAGATCGCCTACCCCGAGCGGCCGGACCCGGACGACCCGTCGCGCACGGTCGCGGTTGACGCCGAGGACGCCGTCCAGATGCTCGTGCGGATGCGGTGCGGGGCGGTCGGCACGGTCGAGGCCACGAAGATCGCCACCGGCACGGAGGACGAACTGCGTTTCGAGATCCACGGCACGGGCGGGGCGATGCGGTTCCGCCTCATGGAGCCGCACTACCTGGAGGTGTACGACGCGGGCGCGGGCGGTTTCGGCGGCACGCCCGGCTGGACGCGCCTCGCCACGGGGCACCGCTACGGGCCGCCGGACACGCAGTTCCCCTCGCCGAAGGCGGCCGTCGGATGGACGCGGGCGCACGTGGCGTGCCTGGTGAATTTTCTCGCGGCCGTGGCCGAGGGGCGGCCCGCCCGGCCGGACCTCGCGCAGGGCGTTTATATCCAGCGGCTGATGGCGCGCGTTCGCGAGTCGGCCGACCGCGAGGCGTGGGTGGACGTGTGAGGCGGGAACGGTTCCTTCATGCGCTGCTCTTTGAGAATAGCCAAGTGCCACGGCCGGTCTTGCCCGGCCGTGTTTTCTGAGAGGCGAGACGCACGGCGGGACAAGGCCCGCCGTGGCACCTGCGGGTCGGGCTTGTCGGAACACTAGCCTGCCCGGCGGCTCACCAGTTGCGGCGTCACCATCCAGGCCACGCGCCAGCCCTCGTCGGCCTCGTAGTCCAGGCACAGGACGCCCGCCGCCGGGAAGCGGACGCCCATCGCCGAGGCGTCCCCCGTTAGGAGTTTCGACGCCAGGTTCTCGACGTACGGCAGGTGGCCGACGACCATCACGTCGCCGTCGGCCTTGCGGACGGCCCGGACGACGGGGTCGACGGGATCCTTCGGTGCGAGGTCGTCGCGCTCGACGCCGCCGTCGGCGGCCTCGACGGCGGCGGCGAGGCAGGCGGCGGTCTCGGCCGCCCGGGACTTCGTGCTGTGCCAGACGGCCGCGACCGTCAGCCCCAGAGGGCGGAGGAAGTCGGCCATCGCGCGGGCCTGGGCGAGGCCGGTCTCGGACAGGTGCCGCTCCGGGTCCTCGCTCTTCGATTTGGCGTCGGCGTGGCGAACGATGTACAGGCGCACGGGAAGCCTCCTTCGTGCGGCAAGGTAGCAAGCCGTATGGCGCGGTGGGTCTCCGCACCCACCGCGCTCGGATGCCGCGTTCTTTTTTGGTTCATGCGCACTTTTCGGGGAGAAAGCCTCGGCCTCGGCTCTGGGGCTGCCAGGGGCGCCCCTTTCGCCCCGTCGCCTCGGCGCCGGCCCTCCAGGCTTCGGGCGTCGGGCGAGGCCGACGCCGACGCGACGGGGCTCCAGGGGCTTGCGGGAGCCTCCGGGATGGACACCTCCCCTTGCGTTGGGTTTGGGCCGAGGGGGTCTGGGGGAGATGGAATCTCCCCCAGGCGCACGGGCGCGGCAGCCTGGAGGCTGACGGCCTCCAGCGCCCCCGGAAATAGCCCAGGAACCTCTTTTTTCTGCGCGGCAGGCCAGGAGCCCCGCCGCGCGGCACCATCCGTGCCGTCCGGCGCCGCCGGGCCTCAGATGAGTTCGGCGGCCTTGGCGTTGTCGGTGGTCTTCAGGACGACACGGGCCTTGGGGGCGCCCGTGACGGTGGCGAAGACGATGTCGATGTTGACGCCGGCGTCGGCGAGTTTGCGGGCGATGGCCCCGAGGCCGCCCGGCTGGTTGTCGGCCTCCACGCAGAGGACGTCCATCCAGCCGCAGTCGCCGATGCCCTTGAAGATCTCGCACGCCTTCTCGTCGTCGTCCGTGCAGGCGAGGAGTTTGCCGGTGTCGCCCTCGGTCCACGCACAGATGGCAAGGATGTTGATGCCGGCTTCCTTGAGTTTGTCGGCGACGTCGGCCAGGATCCCCACCTTGTCGTCGACGGTCACCATGCAGCAGTTGCAGCGGTCGGCCATGGCACGCCTCCTTTCGCGAGGTTCACGTGGATGCTGAGGGTATTGTAACCGCTGGGCCGCCCTGCAAAAAAGGTTCCAGCAGTCTTTTTCGTCCCCGGCGCCGCCCGCGCGAGGTTCGGCTTGACTTGGGGCCGCCGCGCCGGTCCAATCGACCCGTCCGGACGCACCGGGCGACGACGGTCTCGTGCATCCCGCAAAGGAGGACCGGCCATGCAGGCGACTCGAACGTGTTGGCATTCCATCGTTCTGGCGGGCGGTCTCGCGGCGGTTGCCGTGCTCGGGGCGGCGTGCGACGAGCCGCACCAGCGGGCCCCCGGCCGCGTGGACCTCGTGGCCGAGCCGTACCGCCTCGACACGGGCCTCCTCTCCCGCAGCATCTCGTTCGAGAATCCGACCGGCGCGCCGGGCGAGGGCGGCAAGGCCGCAAGCCGTCTCGGCGTCGGACGCAAGGGCAGCCCCATGCGCAGCGTCGGACCGGGGCAGACCGTCCCATTGTGCGACATCGGCGGCGCCGGCACCATCCGCCATATCTGGATGACGACGCGCGGCGAGCCGGCGAACCTCCGCAGCCTCGTCCTCCGCGCCTGGTGGGACGGGCAGGATCACCCGAGCATCGAATGCCCGGTGGGCGACTTCTTCGGCTTCGCCCACGGCAAGGTCATGGCGTACGACTCGGCGGTCCACTCGGTGGGCGAGAAGGCGGGCATGAACATCTGGCTGCCCATGCCGTTCCGCAGGCGGGCCCGCATCACCCTCACGAACGAGGGCACGAAGAGCGTGCCCGTCTTCTACCAGGTCGATTACACGCTCCGCGACCCGCACCCCGAGGGCGTCGGCCGGCTGCACGTCCTCTTCCGCCGCGAAAACCCGACGACCCTCAAACAGGACTTCGAACTCCTGCCGCAGCGGAAGCAGAAGGGCCGCTTCATCGGCTCGGTCATCGGCATCCGGGCCACGCACGGCCACTGGTGGGGCGAGGGCGAGGTCAAGGTCTACATGGACGGCGACGAGGCGTTCCCGACGATCTGCGGCACGGGCAGCGAGGATTACGTCGGCCTCTCGTGGGGCATCCAGCAGACGCCGTTCCTGTACAACGGGTGCAGCCTGAACCAGAAGCGCTTTATCTCGATGTATCGCTGGCACCTGCCGGACCCGATCCAGTGGTACAAGGAGTGCCGCATCACCATCCAGCAGATCAAGTGGGACCAGGGCCTGGCGGAGGTGACGGACGACTGGTCCTCGGCGACGTTCTGGTACGAGCCGGTGCCGAGCGCCCCGCTCCCGCCGCTGCCCGACGTGAAGGCCCGCACGGCGGATATCTGGACAGAGTGAGGTATCGGAGGCCGCTAGGACGGCCCGGCGGAAGGGAGGCAATGCGCGGCGGGTGTCTGTACCCGCCGCGCTCCGCCCCCGGGGCGTCGCGGAGCGACGCCGAGACGGTCGCCCCGGCCGTAAGGCCGGGGTAAACGTAACCGGAAAACGCACCCCAAAGCCCCGTAGGGGCGCAAGACGGTGCCTTCGACGGAAGGAGCGATGTGCGTCATATACATTATATCGTGATCAGCGTCGCGCTCGGCGTCGCGGCGCTCGCCCCGGCCGCCCGGGCGGCGCGGCCGGTGTACCGCGTCGAGCGCGTCATTGAGATATCGCCCGTCTGGGCGGGCCATCCTGTCGGGTTCGACCTGCTGACGCGCGGTGACCGTCAGTACGCGGCCTTTTACGACGCCGAGCGGCGGATGACCGTTGCCGCGCGACGCGTCCGCGAGGACGCCTTCCGCCTCGTCCGCCTGCCCGAACGCATCGGCTGGGACAGCCACAACGGCATCCGCATGGCCGTGGACGACGGCGGCTACGTGCACCTCTCCGGCAACATGCACTGCGTGCCGCTGACGTATTTCCGCACGGCCCGGCCGCGCGACATCGGCACGTTCGAGCGCCTCGACCGGATGACCGGCCGCGAGGAGCGGCGCGTGACGTATCCCCATTTCTTCCGCGGGCCCGAGGGCGAACTTCTCTTCACCTACCGCGACGGCGGCAGCGGGAACGGAAACCAGATCTACAACGTCTACGATCCCGAGACGCGCACCTGGTCCCGCCTGCTGGACGAGCCGTTGACCGACGGCCGCGGCCGCATGAACGCCTACCTCCACGGCCCCGTCCAGGGACCCGGCGGGCGGTTCCACCTCGCCTGGGTCTGGCGCGACACGCCGGACTGCGCGACGAACCACGACCCGTCCTACGCCCGCAGCCGCGACCTGCGCCGCTGGGAGACCGTTCGCGGCGAGGCCGTCGACCTGCCGATGACCGTCGAGACGCCGGGCCTCATCGTCGACCCGGTGCCGTCCGGCGGCGGCATCATCAACGGGAACGTCACACTCGGCTTTGACGCCGCGGGTCGGCCCATCGTCAGTTACCACAAGTTCGATGACGAGGGAAAGACACAGATCTACAATGCCCGTTTCGAGGACGGGCGGTGGGTCATCCGCCGGGCGACGGACTGGGATTACCGGTGGGCGTTCGGCGGGGGCGGGTCCATCGAGTTCGAGATCCGCGTCGGCGGCGTCCAGGCCGGGCCCGACGGCCGCCTGACGCAGTCGTACCGCCACCCGAAGGAAGGCTCCGGGGTGTGGATTCTCGACGAGAAGACCCTGAAGCCGGTCGGGCAGGCCCCGCGCGGCCCGACCGTGCCGAAGCCGCTGCGCAGGCCGGAGTCGGACTTCCCCGGGATGGCCGTCCGCTGGCGCTGGAGCCGGGGAGACGCGGGCGAGACGGGCTTGCGTTACGCCCTTCGGTGGGAGACGCTCGGCCGGCACCGCGACCGCCCTCGCAAGGGCCCGCTGCCCGACCCGAGCATGCTCCGCCTGTACGAGTTCCGGCTGCCGTGACGGATCTCCAGCGCCGCAACCTGGAGTTGTGCGCGGCAGGTCTCTGCACCCGCCGCGCAAGGTGCCCACTTGACGCCGCTGTGGCGCGGCGTCGGGCACTCCAGGGCCACCGTCTCGGGCACCGACCGCCGCGCCAGGTGCCGCAGGATCGGCTCGCGCGTGGCGCCGATGACCACGAGGTCATGGCCTCGGCCTGCTGGAGGATGGCGTCGACCACGTCGCCGCTTTCGACCGTCTGCGTCCGGACGCGCTCGGGCGGCAGGTGGAGGCGGTCGGCGTGCTCGCCGACGAAGCCCTCCAGGTCGAAGGCCATCTCCTTGCTGCCCGCCGTCATCGCCACCACCGCGCCTTCCTTCGGGTCGGCCAGGATGGTGGCCATCTCCAGGGCGAAGGCGCCGTTCGGCCCGCCGGCCAGGGGGACGAGGACGGAGCGGAACGTGCGGCCCCCGCCGCACTCCTTGAAGATCGCCACGCTGCACGGCGCCCGCTCCATGACCGGGTCCACCGTGCTCCCGAACTGGAAGGCGTGGGTCTTGGGCTTTCCGTGCCATCCGAGGATGAGCATATCGGCCTTCTTCTCGCGGACGGCGCTCACGATGCCGCGCGCCGGGTTCCGGCAGTACCGCAGCGTCGTGCTGATGGGGAACTGCGGCGCCAGGTACAGCATCTGTTCCACGATGCCCTCCTGCCCGGGCAGTTTGTACCACTCCAGGGCGTCGGCGTCGGTCAGGGGCACCTGGTCGGGCACGGGCACCATGTGCAGGAGTTCCACCCGCGCGTGCTTGGCCCGGCAGATCTTCTGGGTGTTCAGGACGAGTTCGACCGCGTTGTTCGGGTTGGCCACCGCCACCATGATGCGGTACTCGTCGCCGGGCGGGGCCTCCGCTTCCTCCAGGACGTGGATCTCCTCCTCGGTCGTCGCGGCGTGCGACCGCCCGTACACCAGGTAGAGGAGGAGGCCCGTCACCACCCACGCCGGCGCCAGGATCCACGCCGTCACGCTCATGTGGACGATGAAGACCGCCAGCACGCCCTGGACGATGATGGCCAGGATCGGCGGCACGGGGAAGAGCGGCATGACGTACCCATAGGTCAACTCGTCGCCCATGTTCAGGCGGATGCGCACGACGCACACGTTCACGAGGAAGAAGAGGAACAGGAACATCATGCTGGCGCAGGAGGCCACGTCCTTCGTCGGCAAGAGGCCCGCCACCAGGAGGACGATGACCCCGGTGCCGGCGAGGGCGACCGACGGCGTCCGCCGCCGCCACGGCCACCAGGGGCGTGGCGATGCGCAGCGTCGTGGGCGAGAGGTCCGCGCCGAGCAGGCCGCTCACCACGAAGTCGAGCGTGTACGTCGCGAAGACGACGGCGTACAGGCTGCCGGCCACGCTGGAGGCGAACCACTCCATCCAGCCGGCCAGGAAACTGGGCCCCCGGCCGAAGGCGATCCGCGCGAAGTTGTACGCCCCGCCGGCGCGCGGGGCGGCCGGACGCGACGCAACAGGTTTGGCGCAGCCGTGCGACTCGCCGGCTGTGTGGCCCGGCCGAGAGTTGCCCCGGCGGCTGCACCGCGGCAAGGCGGTCGGTGTTCGCCGGCCCGCTTGCGGGCCGCGTGCCGTTGCCGTCGAACGGGTTCTCGACGGCGCCGCCCTTGACGCGCCCGCGCCGCGCCGGTCTAATACCACGTTCTCCGATGCGGGGAGGGGACGTCCATGCCGAAAGAGGAAGGCCACGGCGACTGCGTCACCTGCGGCGCCAAGTGCTGCCGCTACGTCGTCGTCGAACTCGACAAGCCCACCGACCGGATCGACCGCGAGGAAATCCGCTGGCTCCTCGCCCACGAGAACGTCCTCGTCTACATCGACGGCGACGACGGCACGTGGAACGTCCAGTTCACCACGCCGTGCACGCACCTCGACGCGGAGAACCGCTGCACGATTTACGACCGCCGGTTCGAGATCTGCCGCGACCACGACCCTGAGACCTGCGAGGCGAGCGACGGCGAGCAGACCGACACGGTCTTCCGGACCACCGAGGACTTCGACCGCTGGCGCCGGGCCAGGAAGGCCCGCAAACGCCGCCGCAAGCAGCGCAAACAGCGCGACAAGGACCGCGCCAAGAAGAAGGGCAAGGGCAAGGGGAAGGGCGGCAAGGGACGCTCGCGGAAACGATCGAAGGGCAAGGCCTGACCGTTCGTCCGGGCAGCCGGCCGCCCGCCGGCCATCATTCAGACAGAAGGGGACCGCCATGAAATCCCACCGCAAGGAACTCTGGTTCCACACGAAACACCGCCGCGAACTCATCAACATCACGCCCGAGGTCCGCGAGGTGCTCGCCGAGAGCGGCGTCCGCGAGGGCCTCGTGCTCGTCAATGCGATGCACATTACCGCCAGCGTCTTCATCAACGACGACGAGCCCGGCCTGCACCAGGATTACGAGGAGTGGCTCGAGCGGCTCGCCCCCGAGAAGCCGCACGACCAGTACCGTCACAACGTGGGCGAGGACAACGCCGACGCCCACATGAAGCGGCAGGTTATGGGGCGAGAGGTCGTCGTCGCCGTCACGGATGGGGACCTCGACTTCGGCCCGTGGGAACAGATCTTCTACGGCGAGTTCGACGGCAAGCGGCGCAAACGCGTCCTGGTGAAGGTCATCGGCGAGTAGGCACAGCCCTTGGCGTGAGCGCGGTGGGTCTCCGTACCCACCGCGCGTAAAATGTCAGTGCTGTCGCTGCGCGGCGGGTGCCTATGCGATGCGCGGGACCGGCCGAGGTTGCACCCGGTGTGTGCCACGGCCGGCCTTGCCCGGCCGTGCGCCGGGTGCCACTGGCGGCTTGTCCGCCAGTGTATCACCGACGTTCCTCGAAGGTAACGTCGCGGCGCCCAAGACTGGGCACCGCGCGGAGGTTACCGGATGTCGACCCGCCCGTCCGCCGCCCTCGCCATCTTCACAGCCGCCGTCTGCGTGGTCGCCGCGGCCCCCGCCGAGGCGCCGCCGGTCCGTCCGGACCGCGAGGACCTCGCCCGCCGCATCCGCGGCCGGACGTTCCCCTCCGTCTTCCAGGCCTGGAGCCCGGCCGAGGTGACCGGCGACGCATCCCGCCTCGAAACCATGGCCCGTCACGACCTCGTCTTCCACGGCGTCGGGGGATTCGGCCTCCGCTGGAACCGCCGGCCCGCCGGTCTCGCGACGGGCATCGAGCCGTCGAGCATCGAGCGCGGCCGGGCGATGCGGCGCCGCCTCCTCGACCTCAACCCGCACGTCGTCCTTCTGGCCGAGATCCGGTACCGCGACGCCCATCGCCGCTTCCTGCCGGACGATCATCCCTGGTGGCGCCGGAAGGAGGGTAAGCGCGTCGCCGGATGGGCCGAGGGCGGCTACTTCCAGATGGACTTCTCGAACCCGGCCTACCGCGCCCACGTCGCCCGTCGGGCGGGGGCCGTCGTCGCCACCGGCGTCGTCGACGGCGTCATGCTCGACTGGTGGCGCGACGACGAAGAGCGCCTGGCCCTGGTCCGGGCGGTCCGCGAGGCCGTCGGCCCCGACGCCCTCATCCTCGTCAACGCCAACGACCGGCAGGTGCCCCGGAGCGCCCCGTACGTCAACGGTCTCTTCATGGAGTGCACCCGCTCGAAGACGGCCGCGGACTGGGCCCGCATCGCCCGGACGCTCCGCTGGGCCGAATCGCACCTGCGCCGGCCGCACATCAACTGCGTAGAAACGTGGTACCACCGGTCGCGGCAGGACCTGCACCTGATGCGGGCGACGACGGCCCTCGCCCTGACGCACTCCGACGGGTACGGCCTCTTCTCCGACCCGAATCCGCTCCCCACACCCGACCACCGGCACGACTGGTACCCGTTCTGGGAGAAGGGCCTCGGCCGGCCGACGGGCCCCGGCCGGGAGCGCGACGACGGCGTCGTGCTGCGCCCGTTCACCGGCGGTTGGGCGGCGTACAACCCGATGGGCGGCCGCCAGGCGACCCTCTCGTTCCCCGAACCCGTGACGAGCCGCGCTACCGGCCGCCGCGGACGGACCCACCGCCTGGCCGCCCCGGACGGCGACATCTACCTCCGCGCGCCGGCGGACTGAAGGGCCCGCGGCGGATTGGCGCTGGAGCGGGTGGGCGACGGGTTGACGCCGAATGCCCAATGTTCAATGCCCAATGCCCAAGCAGGCCTTCGGCCTGTGGGGAACGGCGAGGCCCGCCCAGGCCGCTATGCCGTTGCCTGATGCCGAATCCCGATTGTCGAGTGCCTGCCTTTCGACACTTTAAGAAAACGCGTTTTCGCCCGAACGCCGAAAATGGTGGTTTTCGGCTTTCCGATCGCCGATTCTGACGCGTGAGGGACGATTTGGGGGTCGAATGTTAAAATGGGTAAGGCGAAACGCGCGACTTTTGCCCCGCTTTTTTCGGAAACGCGCGAAAACGCGCGAAAAACGCCCCGGGAATTTCGGCTTTTTGATCCATCATCAACCGGGCTCCATATAAATTAAAAGCGCGCTCGCGGCTCGTGGCTCGCGGCTTGAGGCTTGCAGCCGGCGGCCCGCGGCCCGCGGCTTCAGACCGTCAGGTCCTCTGCGGGCCCAGGAATGTCGTTGTTTGCTTGACACCCGCTTCCGGGGGTGCTAAAAGCGCTTCAGGTGGCTTCGTCGAATCATGGTCGCGTGCAGCCGGAAAGGAGAGCATGATGCGGAACCTGATGATGGTCCTAGGGCTCCTGGCCCTGGCAATCGGCGCCGTCGGGTGCCTCGAGGCCGACAGGGGCGGCGCCGGGAAGTGCCTCTATCGCGTCAACTGCGGCGGCGACAAGGACTACGTCGACAAGAACGGTGCCGTCTGGAAGGCCGACCAGTACTGGGCCCAGGACGTCGACTGGGGGGCCGTCGGCGGCATGACCGTCCACCGCTACGGCCTGGATGAGATTCCCGACACCGACGCGCCGGGCATGTACCTGGACGAGCGGTACAGCATGGACGCCTACCGCTTCAAGGTCGAGAACGGCACCTACACCCTGCACCTCCACTTCGCCGAGACGTACGACGGCATCACCGACGCCGGCCAGCGCGTCTTTACCGTCGAGGTCGAGGGCAAGCCCGTCCTGAAGGACCTGGACGTGTACAAAGAGGCCGGCGGGTTCGCCAAGCCGTGCGTCAAGAAGGTCACGGACGTCGAGGTGACGGACGGGACGATCGACATCGAGTTCGTCCCGGACATCCAGAACCCCGAGATCAACGGCATCGAGGTCATCCAGCCGTAGCCGCCCCTCGTCCGCGTCCGGCGTGGCCCCGCGTCCGCGAGGCGCCTCGCCGGGCCGGGACGTCGATGCCGGGACACGTGCCCGCGCACGGTCGGCCTGATGTCGGCCGTGCGCGGTTTGCGCGGCACGCCGGGACGCCGCGCGGCCCCACGTTCCGCGGATAGGCGCTGAAACCAAGGGAGGCAGGATGGACCGCCGGCTTCTCGCCGTGTTCGGCGCGCTCGTGCTTGTGGGACATGCCACCGCGGCGCAGCGGCCGCCGACCGACGGCAAACCGTACCGGCTGCCCTCGGTGGACCTGAAGTCCCGCGTCATCTGGGGTGCCGAATGCCGCCGGCCGGACGGCTCAGGCCTCGCCTTCGGCGGTCAGGACCAGGAGGCCGACGACGGCCGGCCGCACACGCGCATTCTCGAAAACGGTGAGTGGGTTTCCATCGCGGACGACCTGCGGGCGGCGAACCCCCTCCGGCGATGGCACGCGCAGACGCGGTCGCTCGCCGAGCGGCAGGCGATGGCGCTCGCCTCGGCCCGGGCGACGTACCTGGACGGTCTCGGCCGCCCGCCGCAGGGCGGGCCGCTCCTTGCGATGCTGGCCGAGGACCAGCGGACGATGCTCGCGGAACTCCAGGGCCTCGCCGACGGGCTGCACGAGTCGGCGGAGACGCATCGTGCCCGCGTGGGGTTTCCCGTTGTGGCGGCCCTCGGACGGCTTCACCAGGCGGAGGTCCGCATGCGGGAGGTGGCGGAGGACCTCGCCCGCAGCATCTCGCCGGACGGCCTCGCGATGATGCTCGAGGCGCAGGTCGCCCTGGAGCAGGCCGCCGACGCCGTCGGCGCCGAGCCCCCGCCGCGGGCCCTCTCCCCGATCGTCTACGAGCCCAAGACCGGCGTGTACGTGGTCTTCGGCGGCGACCACTTCGATTACCTGATGAACGACACGTGGACCTTCGACCCGAAGGCCCGGCGGTGGCGCCAGGCCCATCCGCCGAAGCCCCCACCGCCACGGGCCAATCACACGCTGAAAGCGCCGGGCGACGGCACGGTCGTCCTCTCGGGCGGATACACGTATGCAAACGCCACGTGGTACATGGCGGGGCAGTACGTGGACCTCGCCGACGGCCCGTGGACGTACGACGTGGCGGAGCAGTCGTGGTCCGGCCCGTCCGACGGCGCGGCGCCGGAGCGCCGGACGTACCGGACGTACCGGACGGGCCCGTTCCACCCGTCCTACTACCTGGAGGGCCCGCCGCCCGACCCCGCGCGGCAGGCGAAGGTCCTGGCGGACTTGCCCGTTAACCGGTGGGTCCTGCTGGAGCCGCCGCGCATCCCCCGCCAGAACCGCGACTGGGGGACGGTCCGGCTGGACGCGGACCGCGACCGGATTCTCGTCTGGTCGGGCGGGCACTCGGCCCACGGCGGCACGGACGTCCTGCACTATCATCTCGGCACGAACCGGTGGGAACTGCCGTTCCCCGTCGCCTTCCCCCTCGGCCAACTGTACGCGAACACGCGGTACCCGGACGGGTTCACGTTCAACCGTCGGCCGTGGCCCACGGGGCACACGTACCAGAATTACGCGTACGATCCGATTTCCAAGACGCTGCTGTTTGCCGGCCGGCCGCGGTACACGTACGTCTACGACCCGGACGCGGCCGACTGGACGGGCCGGTTCGCGAAGCCGCCCGCCATGGTCTACAACTCGTGTTTCTACACGCTGACGCTGACGGCCACGCCGCGCGGCGTCTTCTGCTGGGGGCAGGGGCCCGAGCGCGAGCGCGGCCGCATCCACCGCTTCGACGCGGAGGCGAAGGCGTGGCGGCCGGTGCAGATCGAGGGCCACCTGCCGGAGCCCGTCGTCGACCACTCCACGATGGTCTACGACCCGAAGCGCGACCGGCTCCTCGCGCTGCGGACGCGATACGGGAAGCCGCCCGACGGGCAGGTGTACGCACTCGACCTGGACACGCTGCGCGTGCGCACGCTCGACCCGCCGAATCGGGAGGCCGCCGCTGGGCGGAAGTACACCATCGACCGGGCGTGCTACGTGCCGGGGGCGGACCTGATGTTCCTGTGCACGCTGCTGCCGGCGGGCGGCGACGGTCTTCGCCGGCACCTGGCGTACGATTGCGCGCGGAACCGATGGGTGTCGCTGCGGATTCAATACGAGGACGGGGAGCGCGGGCCGCTGGCGCCGACGGCGGTCCGGCGGTCGGTCGGCCTGGTGTGGGACGGGCGGCGGGGACTCGTGTGGGGCGTGGACACGCACCGCCTCCGGGTCTTCGTCCTGCGGTTCGACGCCGAGGCGGCCGACGTGGAGCCGCTGCGGTGAACGGCGGCGCGCCTCCCCATCGCAAGAGCACACGAGACGGTAAGGAGCGCGGCATGGGCCGTTTGCGTTCGGGCGTGGTGGCCGCCGTCGTGACGCTGGCGGCGGTGGCGGGGGCGGCATGGGCCGCCGAGGCGCCGCCCGCGGCCGCGCCGGGAGACGACTGGGTCGAGCCGATGAGGAAGGTCCACGCCCGTTTCAAGGGCGAGGCGGGGACGTTCGCCCACTTCGGCGACTCCATCACCATCTCGATGGCGTTCTGGGCCTCGCTCCACTGGGACCACAAGAAGATGGACCCTGCCACGCAGGCCGCCTTCGACCTGGTCAAGCGGTACATGAAGGAGGATTGCTGGCGCAAGTGGAAAGGGCCGCAGTTCGGCAACCAGGGGTCGATGACCATCCGATGGGCGCATAAGAACGTTGATACGTGGCTGAAGGACCTGAAGCCCGAGTGCGCGCTCATCATGTTCGGCACGAACGACCTGAACGGCCTGGAAGTGGAGGAGTACGAGGCGAAGACGCGCGAGGTGGTGCAGAAGTGCCTCGACGCCGGGACGGTGGTCATCCTCTCGACGATCCCGCCGAAGCACGGGCGCGACGAGACGTGCGAGCGGTTCGTCGAGGCCGTCCGCCGCATCGCCCGCGACATGAAGGTGCCGCTCTGCGACTACTACAAGGCCATCCTCACCCGCCGGCCCGACGACTGGGACGGCGCGGCCGAGACGTTCAAATCCGTGCCGGGCGGCACGTACGAGGTGCCGACGCTCATCTCGCGCGACGGCACCCATCCGTCGAACCCGAAAGAGTGGCAGGGCGATTACTCGGCGGAGGGCCTGCGCCGCAACGGGTTCGTCCTGCGGAACTGGGTGGTCCTGCACTCGTATGCGCGGGTCGTCCGGAAGGTATTCGGCCGCGGCGATTCTTGAACGGGCGGCGTCCCCCTGGTAGAGTAGCCGTGCCGGTTTGGAGTCCGACGGTGTCACGCAGGAGAGGCGTATGAAACGGGCGGTCCGCGCGCTGCTGTGCCGGGTAAGGAAACGCCATGTTGTGCGCGGCGGGTCTCCGTACCCGCCGCGCGGCCGCAGGGCAGCGCTCCCTCGCGCGGTGGGTGCGGAGACCCACCGCGCGACCTGGCTATTGGCGGCAGCGTTGATCGTTTTCTGTGCCGGCACGCTCGCCGCGGGCGAGGCGGGTCCGTCCCCGGCCGAGCGGGCCCTGGCGATCTACACGCCGCCCGACGCGCCGAGCGCCCTCGAGTGGCCGCGCCAGCGCCTCATCCGCTTCATGCACGACCTCACGGACTTCGTCTACGAACACCACGTGGTGACGGACGCGAGCCGTCCCGTGTACGGCATGACGTACGAGTTCTGGCGCGACGGCAAGCACATCCAGGAGTTCGGCCTCGACACCATGCACGACGGCGCCTGGTGGGCCAGCGCCATGGTCACCGCCCACCGCGCGGACCCCGACGGGCCGTACCTGGAACGCGTCCAGACGTACCAGGTACCGTTCTATACACACATGCTGAACCACAGCGACCGGCTGTTCCCGAGGATGCGCGGCCGGGGCCAGGACACGAAGCCGCTGCGCTCGCCCGTCAAGGGCTGGGTGCCGCGCGGATGGGACGACGGGAAGGGGTTCGACAAGTCGGGCGAGCCGATCCCGCCGGGGTACCATACCACGTCGAACCACCTGTGCCAGGACCTGGCGAACCTGCTGATGGACGTGTGGCTGACGACGCGGGACCCGGCGCTGGCGAAGGGCCTGGCGCATCTGCGTGCGTACAAGTCGGACTACTTCGGCCCGATCGGGCCGGTCGAGTTCGGCTGGGCCGTCACGAACCGCCCGGCCGATGCGCTGAAGCGGTTCGTGCCGAGCGCGTTCACCGTGCACGGCCTCGCGCCGTGTTACTCGGGGATGTACCGGCAGGAGCCGGCGACCCTGCCCGCGTACGACGACGGGCTGGCGTGGCAGTATCGCGAGGCGACGGCCCGGGCGGTGCGCGGCGGCGGGATGAGCGAGGACCTCGTCCTCCGCGCCGCCGGCCGCGCGCACGCCGCCACGCGCGCGATGGAACTGTACGTCGACGCCCGCCCGTACCCGTACGGGCTGTACCTGTTCGACATCCAGCGGCAGCCGGCGTTCGTGGCCGGCGAGGGCCGGCTGGACGGGTACCTCTCGACGTCGCGGCACCTGCTGGGGGGGCGGGGCGTCCAGTTCGCCTGGCTGGCGGCGGGGGTCGCGGGGCACCTGGCGGCCCACCCGGACCTGTGGGAGCGGCGGCACCGCGAGAAGTTTCCGAAGGAGCCGCTCGTCCGCATCGTGGACGATGCGCCCGAGACGGACGGCCGGCGCGAGGGCGTCTACGATGCCTCGCAGCCCGTCCGCGGGGAGGGCGTCACGGTTACGCTCCTGGCCGACCCGAAGAATCTGCACGTGTACGTGGAATCGGAGCGGCCGGAGGTGACGGTCGAGATCCGTCCCGCCGGGGACGTGCGCGAGCCCGTGCCCGTCGGCCGCCTGGCGCTGCGGAAGGACGGCACCTCGTCGGCCGTCAACGAGAACGGCGAGCCGCTGCTGCACCGCGCCGCCGTCTTCGAGCGAAAGCCGTGGACGGGCGAACTCCGCGTGCCGTTCGGGGCCGTCCCCGGCCAGCCCCACTTCATCAACGGCGTCGAGCACGGGCGGTACGCCGTGAGGGTGAACGGCGGCGAGCCGGTGACCGTGTACATGCTGAGCGAGCCGGCGCGGATCGTGCGGCGGCTGGAGGCCCTTGCCCTCGGCACCATCGACACGTGGCACGGCGTGTGGAAGCGGCTGGGAATGATCCCGAGCGGGTGGCACCCGGACGAGGCGAAGCGTGTCCGCTCGTGGGAACTGAGCGACGCGGGCCACGTCGCGCACGTCGTGAAGACGATCGCGCTGGTGCTGCTGCATCGCGACGGGAAACGGGAGTGGGACGTGATGCGCGCGCAGTTTCCCACGGAGCCGCGGCCGTCGCGGCCGCTGCCGCGGTCCGTCCTGGAGGCACAGGGGCTGGTGGAGTAGACCTGGCGTCGCAGGCTGCGGCGCGCCGCGGCCCGCGACGGGTGGCACGCTTTCGCGCTGTGGCGAAAGCGTGTGTCCCGGGCACCGGAAACGCATGCTTTCGCAGGAGCGAAAGCATGGCACCCGGCGCGGCGGGTGCGGAGAGCCGCCGCGCTTTGACGAGCGGTCCATCAACCGACAGGAGGCAGACCATGGGCAAGAAGATCGCATTCATCGGCGCGGGCAGCGTGGTGTTCACGAAGACGCTTCTGTCGGACCTGATGGCGACGCCCGCCCTCGCCGGGGCGGAGTACGCCCTGATGAGCCGGACCATGCCGAAACTCGAGCGGATGACCAAGTTCGCCCAGCGCATGATCGACACCAATAATGTCGATGCCACCGTGTGGGCGACGCTCGATCGGCGCGAGGCCATCGCCGGCGCCGACTTCGTCGTCGTCATCTTCCAGATCGGCGGCCTCGACGCGTACAGCGTCGACTACGAGGTGCCGCTGACGTACGGCGTGGACCAGTGCATCGGCGACTCGCTCGGCCCGGGCGGCCTGTTCCGGTGCCTGCGGACCGTGCCGGAACTCGTGAAGATCGCCCGCGACATGGAGGAGGTGGCCAGGCCCGGGGCCGTCATGCTGCAGTACGCGAACCCGATGGCGGCGAACTGCCTGGCCCTCGGGCGCGTGACCGACGTGCCGCTGGTCGGCCTCTGCCACGGCGTGCAGACGACGCTGCGCCTCATCGCCGGGTACGTCGACGTGCCCGTCGAGGAGATCACGTACACGTGCGGCGGGATCAACCACATGGACTGGTTCCTGACGCTGGAGCACAACGGGCGGGACCTGTACCCGCGGCTTCGCGAGGTGTTCGAGAAGCCTGAATACTATAAGAACGAGAAAGTGCGCGGCGAGGTGTTCCGCCACTTCGGGTACTTCATGACGGAGTCGACGGGCCACCTGTCGGAGTACCTGCCGTGGTTCCGCAAGAACCGGAAGGCCCTGGACCTGTACTGCGACGAGCCGTCCTTCGGCGGCGAGAGCGGGGCGTATTACAAGTATGCCAAGGCCTTGGCGGCCAAGTACGCCGAGCACGATCCGCTCGAGTTCGAGGACCCCAAGATCGAATCCCGCAGCGTGGAGTACTGCTCGTACATCGTCGAGGCCGTCATCACGGGCAAGCCGTTCCGCCTGATGGGCAACGTGAGGAACGACGGGTACATTACGAACCTGCCCGCCGGGTGCTGCGTGGAGGTGCCGACGTTCGCGGACGATACGGGCCTGCACCCGACGACCGTCGGCGCCCTGCCGTCGCAGTTGGCCGCCTGCTGCATGAGCAACGTCCAGGAGCAGATCCTGACGGCCGAGGCGGCGCTGGAGGGCGATCCGGAGAAGGTGGTCCACGCGGCGGCGATGGACCCGCTGGCGGGGGCGGTCCTGACCCTCAAGGAGGCGCGCGACATGTGCGCCGAGATGCTCGAGGCCCAGCGCGAGTGGCTGCCGCAGTTCCAGGGCAAGGCCGTCGAGCGGAAGCCGACGATCGTCATCCCCGAGGACGTGCAGCCGGTGGAGGTGCCGCTGGACCCGGCCCTGGCGATCAACAAACGGTTCGGGGACCTGATCGAGCAGGAGACCGGCGAGGCGTAGTTTCGGATTGCGGACCCGCCTTGGCCACGGCTACGGCGGGCAAGTTTCGGATTTCGGATCGGCGCGGCGGGCGGTTCTGCCTGCCGCGCCTTTCTCGTTGACGCCCCCGGTGGGGGAGGCTATCCTGACGTGTCTCAACGGCGCGGTTTGCGCGGTGGAACGCGTTGAGGACGGGAACGTGCCACGGCCGGTCTTGTCCGGCCGTGCAGCGCGGCTGTGGGTGAACACGGCGGGGCAAGACCCGCCGTGGCACATCCGCGGTTGTGAGGCGCCGCAGGAGATAGTGCCCACGCGTCCCGGAGTATTCTGTCAACGAGCACGATGTGGAGAGGACGTTCATGCCGATCAAAGCCATCGACGTACGGTCCGGCCAGGGGGTCATCTGGAAGGACGCCATCTGGATCGTGCAGGAAAACCAGAAGGTGGCCAAGGGCAAGGGCCGCTCGTACCAGTCCATCCGCCTCAAGAACCTGAAGACGGGGCAGGTGGTCGAGGACCGGTTCCGCACGGAGGAGGAGTTCGAGCAGGCGATCATCACCCGCAAGCCCGCCCAGTACCTCTACACGGACGCCGAGGGGCACAAGTTCATGGATATGGAGACATTCGAGGAGGTGAACGTCCCCGACGAACTCATCGGGGACCAGCGGGTGTACCTGACGCCGAGCCTGGAGTTGACCCTCGGCTGCCTGGAAGGCAATCCCATCACCGTGGTCCTGCCGTTCACGGTCGTGCTGGAGGTAGAGGACACGCCGCCGCATC
>JAWODB010000016.1:0-51137 GCA_046483505.1 Phycisphaerae bacterium | reverse complement strand
GTCGGCAACCTCGCCCTCGTCTGCTACGCCGGCACGAACGGGCAGAACCGTCGCGGCAACGTGCGGTTCTGGTTCCGCAACTGGCACGTCGAGGGCTCGAAGGTGGAGGCCCACCCGGACCACGCCTTCGGCCCCATCCTGTTTGCCCAGTACACGCTGAGCCGGGGCGTCATGAAGATGACGGCCCAGATGCCGCCGCTCGGCGAGCAGGACAGGAAGACCGTCCGCCTGCAACTCAAAGAGGGCGGCGACTGGAAGGACGCCGCCACCGCCACGATCGACCCCCTGGCCCGGACGGCCCGGTTCCGCATCGAGAACTGGGACGCCTCCCGCCGGGTGCCCTACCGCCTCGTCTACGCGCTCATGAAGAGCCGCGACACCGCCGTCGAGCACACCTTCGAGGGCACCATCCGCAAGGACCCGGTCGAGGAGGACCCGCTCGTCCTGGCCGCCTTCACGGGCAACGCCGACTTCGCCTGGCCCAACATCGAAATAGAGAAATACGTCCGGGCCCAGGACCCGGACATCGTCTTCTTCTCCGGCGACAACATCTACGAGCAGGTGGGCGGGTACGGCATCCAGCGGGGACCGGTCGAGACCGCCACGCTCGACTACCTCCGCAAGTGGTACTTCTACGGCTGGTCGTGGCGCAACGTGCTCCGCGACCGGCCGTCCGTCTCCATCCCCGACGACCACGACGTCTACCAGGGCAACATCTGGGGCGCCGGCGGCCGCCATACCGATAAGGACGACAAGGGCGGCTACATGATGGACCCGCAGTGGGTGAACGTCGTCCACCGGACGCAGACCAGCCACCTGCCCGACCCGTACGACCCCCAGCCCATCGACCAGGGCATCACCGTCTACCACACGGACCTCGTGTACGGGCGGGTCAGTTTCGCTGTTCTCGCCGACCGCATGTTCAAGTCCGGCCCGAGCGGCCTCGTGCCGCCGACGACGAGCGGGCGGGCCGACCACGTCATCGACCCGGACTTCGACCCGACGACCGCCGACGTCGAAGGCGCCGTCCTCCTCGGCGACCGGCAACTGAAGTTCCTCCAGGACTGGGCGGGCGACTGGCGCGGCACGGACCTGAAGTGCGTCCTCTCGCAGACCATTTTCTGCGGCGGGGCCACGCACCACGGAGGGGGCCTGAAGTACCTCGTCGCCGACTACGATGCCAACGGATGGCCTCAGACCGGACGCAACAAGGCCCTCCGGGCCATGCGGAAGGGCTTCGCCCTCCACGTCGCGGGCGACCAGCACCTGGCGACCCTCATCCATCACGGCATCGACGCATGGGGCGACGCCTGCTGGTCCTTCGCCGTCCCGTCCGTCGCCAATCTCTACATGCGTGCATGGACGCCCAAGAAGCCCGGCCAGCCCGTCGGCGAGAACATGCCGGAGTACACCGGCCGGTACCGCGACCCCCTCGGCAACCGGATTACGATGTGGGCGGCCACCAATCCCGCCTCCGTGGGCGTCGAGCCCGCCTGGCTCTACGACAAGAAGCCCGGCTACGGCATCGTCCGGTTCAACAAGGCGGCCCGGACGTACACGGTGGAGTGCTGGCCCCGCTTCGCCGACCCGACCGACCCGGACGCCGTCCAGTACCGCGGCTGGCCGCGGACGATTCCCGTCGAGTCGAACTACGGCCGCGAGCCCGCCGCCCATCTGCCGACGCTCCAGGTGCGCGGCATGACGGACCCGGTCGTGAAGGTGACGGAGACGAAGACGGGCCGCCTGGTCTACGCCCGTCGCATCCGCGGCCTGACCTGGCGGCCGCCCGTCTTCGACGCAGGCATCGCCTACACCCTGGAGGTGGGCCGGCCCGCGGACGGGAAGGTCTGGACGATGAAGAACGTCCGGCCGGTGGGCGAGGACGATCAGAAGACGCTCGAGGTGACGTTTTAATCCGCACCCGGACTCAATCGAGGGAGGCCACCCGTGGCCAGGAAACGCATCACGCCCGCCGGCATCGCCGTCCGCGTCCTGATCGTGGTGGCCCTGGCGGTCGCCATCTACTGGGTGTGGCAGTGGCGGACGCAGGGGCCCGCGGCACGCCTGGCGAAGGTCCAACTCGGCGACGGGCGCGAGCAGGTCGTCGACCTCATGGGCCCGCCCGAGGCCGAGACCCGCTCGTTCCCCCTGCCCGGCGACGAGGCCCTCGCCGCCGACGCCGAGAAGGTGGACGCCGAGACGTGGCTCCTGTGGGCGGGCGGCATGGGCGTGAAGTGCGTCGTCGGCCTCGCCGCCGACGGCACCGTCGTCTACAAGGCCAATACGGGGACGTAGACGGCTCGCGCGCCCGTTGAGCCGCCGACGGCACGTCGGCGGTCGTTTGGCGACTCGTGGACGGATCCCCGCTCTCGCGTCGACCTTCGGTCGACGGCTCAACACGGCGATTTACTTTTGTCCCGCTGCCTCCAGCACCGCCTCGCTCGTCACCGTCGGGCACCAGAACGCCTCGACGAACCCGACCACCAGGCGCGTGCCTTCCTCGTGCGGCACGTACGGCGAGCGGGCGGGATTGTACATCGTGTCCGTCAGGTCGCGCACGAGGACCACGTCGAACCCCCACCGCACCATCCGCTTAATGGCGAACGAGCGGTGCAGCACGCACATGTTCGTATGCACGCCCATGATGAAGATGGTCCGGATGCCGCGGGCCTTGTAGAGGTTATAGAGTTCGCGGCCGCTATCGGAGATGGCGTCGCGGGCCGGGTCGATCTCGATGGCCGGATGCTGACGCGACCACGCCTTGCGCGGTGTGTCGGGCGGCGTGTCGCACCCCTCGTCGGAGGCGTCGATCGGCAGCGGCGGGTTTCCGTACCCGCCGCGCACGAATGAACCGATCGGCGGGAGCGCGGTGGGTGCGGAGACCCACCGCGCCACATCGCATTCGAATCGACACAGCACCGCCCACCGTTATGATGCATGGCGCGCCTCCCGTGCGAGTCATTGACCTCCGCCCGCCACAGCGTATCCTAAAGGGCAAAACGCGTCCACAAGGTTCCGTATCGCAGGACCGCAGGCAGCACAGCGGAAGCGGTATAGGATGTCATTCCGAGCGAGTCCCGGCGCGCCGGGACGAGCCGAGGAATCTCGCCTTTGGGCCCAACGACGAGATTTCCTGCGGGCACTCGGAGTACAGCGCTCCGCTCGGGCCCGTTGGGCCCTCGGTCGAAATGACAGCTGAACCTTCTGCCGGTTTCTTGATACACTCTAACCGCCGAAAGGAGCGGTCGTATGTCGTTCGCCCCACGTACCGTGTTCGCCGGCACCGTCCTCCTCGCCTGCCTCTCGGCATCCGCCTGCCTGGCGGCTGACTGGTCGCCGCCGGAGGTCCGTCTGCCCCAGCCGCTGCGGCACCCGGTCATCGCGTGCACGGAGGCGGAGCGGGCGCGGCTGCGGGCGGCGTGGCAGTCCACCGGCCCCGACCGCAGAGCCGTCGACGGCGTCGTCCGGCGGGCGGACGCCGCCCTGAAGGAGGACCTCGCCTTCCCGCCGCGCGGCGGCCAGCACAACCAGTGGTACCAGTGCGACGCCTGCCAGGTCGCCCTCAAGACGGTCGACGCCACCCATCACACGTGCCCGAAGTGCGGCAAGGTCTACTCCGGGCCGCCGTACGACGACGTCCTGTACGAGCGGCACCATTACCGGAACCTGAAGCACCTCCACGCCGCCGCGTGGGCCTGGACCCTGACGGGCAAGAAGGAATACGCCGACCTCGCCCGCCGCATCCTTCTCGGTTACGCCGACCGGTACCGCGCCTACCCCTACCACGACAGCCGGTGCCGGACGGGCAAGAAGGCGAGCCGCTCCGGCGGGCACCTGTTCGAGCAGACGTTGAACGAGGCGTCGGCGATGGCGCGGCAGATCGCCCCGGCCTACGACCTCGTCCACGACGCCCTCTCGCCCGAGGAGCGCCGGCGCGTCCGCGACGGACTCCTCCTGCCGATGCTCCGCAACATCGACAAACACAAGGGCGGCAAGAGCAACTGGCAGACCTGGCACAACGCCGGCATGCTGTGGGGCGGGGCCGTCCTCGGCGACGCCGATTGGGTCCGAAAGGCCGTCGCTCAGGGCGCCAACGGTTTCGCCTACCAGATGGAGGCGGGCGTGACGGCCGACGGCATGTGGTACGAGAACTCGTGGGGATACCACTTCTACACGCTCTCGGCGATGGTGAAGATTGCCGAGGGCGGCCGCCGCCTTGGACTCGACCTCTGGTCGCACCCGAACCTGCGGAAGATGTTCACCCTGCCCATCCGGTACGCGATGGCCGACGGCAGTTTGCCCCGCTTCGGCGACGACGTCCACTCGACGCTGGCGAGCATGCGGTACCGCGTGGCCCCGGCGGTGGCGGCGTACGACGATGAGCGCCTCGCGGCGCTGCTGCCCGAGAGGCCCATCTGGGACACGGTGATGCGCGGCCTTGAGCCGGGCCGGGCCGCGGCCGCCGTCCCGGCCGGCAGCGAGGTCTTCCGCGGCGCGGGGCACGCCATCCTGCGGACGCGCGGCGAGGCGGGGCTGACGGCCGCCATGACCTTCGGCCCGTACGGCGGGTTCCACGGGCACCTCGACAAACTCTCGTTCGTCTTCTTCGGATGGGGACGCGAACTCGCCGTCGACCCCGGCCGGGCACGCAGCCAGGCGTACCGCCTGCCGATTCATCGCCAGTGGTACAAGGCGACGGTCGGGCACAACACGGTCCTCGTGGACGGGGCGTCGCAGGAGCCGGCCGCCGGACGTCTCCTCGCCTTTGCCGCCACGGACACCCACGCCGCCGCCGTCGCCGCGTGCGACGCCGCCTACGACGGCGTCCGCCACGTGCGGGCCCTGTGCCTCGCGCCCGCGTACCTGCTGGTCGTCGACCGCCTGGAGGCCGAGGCGCCGCACGCCTTCACGTGGACGTACCACAACCGCGGCGCCTCCGTGCAATGCGCCGCGGCCGCCAAGCCGGCGGGGGCGGCGGTGCCCAGCGACGGCGTGCCCCCGTGGTGGCCGTACCTGAAGCACGTCCGGGCGGGAATGACCGACGAGGCCGTCCGGGCGGCGTTCGCCGGCAAGGACGTGACGACGCACCTCGTCTCTGGCGCGGCCGAGGGGACGGACGCCCTCACGGCCGACGGGCCGTGCGCCTCGGTCGAGGACCACGTGCCGCTCGTCATGCTGACCCGCAGGGCCAAGGCCGCCCGCTTCGCGTGCGTCCTGGAACCGGTGCCGGCCGGCGCCGCGCCGGCGGTGACGGGCGTGGAGGTCCGGCCGGACGGCGAGGGCCTGCGCGTGACCGTCCGCCGGGCCGGCGGCGACGACGTACTCCACGTCGCCGCCGACGGGGGCGTGCGATGGACCTCCGGCGGGAAGGTCGTGCTGGCGAGCGAGTAAGGGAATGGAGTGCGCGGCGGGTCTCCGTACCCGCCGCGGTCATCTTACGTGAAACGCCGTGAGCAGCCTTGCCCGCCGCGCCCTACCTTGCCACGTTGAGCCGCCGACGGCTTGCGAGGGCGAAGCCGACAGGCTCAGCCCCGCACGTCGGCGGTCGTTTTCCGACCCGAGGCGAGTCCCCGCCTTCGCGTCGACCTACGGTCGACGGCCCAACACGGCGCATTCGGCGCGGCGCCGGGTTCCTCACAACAGCCGGCAGCCGACGGGATGCTCCAGGGCGGACGGGCGGTGCGGGCCCCTCCCCCGGCCGGGATGCGGCTTGTGCGGCGGTCCGGGCGGTCCGAACCCGCCCCGGCCGGGCCGCTTCCCACGGCCGCGCTCGCGGACCCAGTCCTTCAGCCGCTCGCGCTGGTCGGGGTTCAGGATTTCCGCGAGGCGGTCCATGACGCTGCGGCGGAGTTCGCCCCAGCGGCCGGCCATCTTCTCCCGCATCTCGCGGAGGAGGTGCTGGCGGTCCTCAGGACCGGCGCGGCGCAACCGCTCGCGGACCCCTTCAAACGTCTCCTCCATGTGCCGGCGGAGGCGGCGGACGAGGTTCTCGATCCGCTCGACCTGCTCGTCGGAGAGGCCGAGGGCCTCGCGGCCGTCGGGCGTGAGCAGCCGGCCGAGGCCGGGGCCCATCGGGCCGGGGCGGCGCGGCGCGCCCTCGGGACCCGGCCGCTCGTCGTCGCGACGCCGGGGCCGCGGGCGGTCCGGCTCACGGCGGGGCGCCTTTGCGTGGGGCGGCTTTTCGCGGCCAGCTTTCGGCCCGGGCGGCTGCTGCATCATCCCGTGCTTCTGGCGCTCGAGTTCGCGGAGGCGTTCCTCCAGTCGGCGGTGAGCCTCCTCGACCTTGCGGCGCGTCTTCTCGCGGGCCCGCTCCAGGTCCTCCATCCGCTCGCGGAGCGCCCGCTCGTGGGCCTCGCGCTGGTCGGGCGTGAGCCGGTCGCCGAACTCCTCCATGCGGCGGCGATGGTCGTTCTCGATCTCGTGCCGCTTGCGCTCGATGTCCCGCAGGTGCGCCTCGGCCTCGCGGTGGTGCCGGTCGAACATCTCTTTGGCTCGCCGCTGCTCGTCCTCGATGCGCTCGAGGTGCTCGCGGCGGTGGCGCTCGGCCTCCTCGCGCTGGGGCGGCGGGGGCGGACACGGGCGGCCGGACGCCGGCGGCCCCATCTTCGGGCACGGCTTTTCCGGCATCGGGCACGGCGGGCACGGCGCACCGGGCCCCCACACCGGGCCGCGAGGACGCGGGCCCATCTTCGGCGCGCAGCGCGGGCACCGGCACCCCGGCGCGCACGGACGCCCGGCGTCGCGGCACCGCGGCGTGCCGCGCCACGGGCAGCGGCAGTCGGGGTCGCACACCCCGCCGCGGGGGCGCGGGCCCATGCCGCGCTCCAGGTCGAGGCGTCGGCGGTCGATTTCGAGATCGAACTCTTCCTGCTCGCGGTCGAGGGCCCGCTCGCGCTCCTCCATCTCCATGCGCCACGCCAACTCTTCCTCCTCGCGCTCCCGCTCGTGGATGAGAAACTCGTTGGGCTGGTCGAGTTCGTCGGCCAGGCGGCGCATGGCGTCGGCGACCTCGGGCGGGGCGATGAGGACGACGGCGTTGGCGGCCTCGTTGACCGCCTTCGGCATCGCCGCCAACCCCTCGCCGACCTCGGGGTGCTCGCCCAACTGGGAGAGCGTGTCGGCGAACGACTCGACCGGAATGTGGACGAACCGCAGGACGACCGTCTCGACCTCCGGCCGCGGGCCCTCGCGCTCGCCCTCGTCCAGGGCGCTGTGCGGGCGGCGGGCGGCCCCGGCGGTCGCCGCCGCCAGACCCACCGCCATCGCCACGACCGCGATCCATCGGATATGGTTCCGTCGTAACATGATCGGCTCCTTCCGCATAACGGCCAAGGTCCCCGGCATGACAAACGCGCCCCCGCGGCACCGGAAGCGCCGCCACACTGATTATGGGGCATGGCGCGGGCGGACACAAGGCCCGACCCAATCGGCCGGGCGCCGGAAGGTCCGCGGCGCGGAAGGGTCTACCGCCGGCTGGACGCGGCCTCCGGCTTGTCGTAGAGCAACTGCCCTTCGCTGCCCGTCACGAGCGTGACGCGCGGGTCGGTGATGAAGTGCGAGAGTCGGTCCCAGGCGAACTTCTTCTGTTCGTACCGGTGGTCGGCGCCGAGGCGGGAGCGGAGCACCTCGAACTCGATGCCGTTCTCCGACAGGATCTGCTGCCACGCCGGGTTGCGGGGATCGTCGGTCGTGCGCATGACCTCGTCGGTGTGGAACCGGTGGAAGAAGGAGCGGGGATACATGCGGAAGTTCGACCGCAGGCCCGGCGGCAGGTGCTTCTCGATGTATTTGAACACCTCGTCGGCTGTCAGGCTGCCGACGATGACCGTGTCGAACTGCTCACCGAGTTCGACACATGCCTCCATATTGAGGCGCTGTTTCGTCACGCCGTGGCGGGTGGTGGTCTTGCGAAGGGGGGCCGTGGAGACGAGAATGGCAATCTTTTCCATGGGACGCCGTCGCACCTCCGGGCTGGAGCCGGGCACCCGGCCCGGGGCCCGTCCCCGGCGGCGCCGCGGCTAACTCAGGCTGTCTCTGGTATACCCGAGTTCCTTGACGATTGCCAGTATTTCGCTCCAGGTGGGGAACGGGCGATTGAATTTGCGCTTGTAGCGGTCGATGGCCCGGACGAACTCGATTTCTTCGAGGGTCAGTTCGCCCTCCTCGACGCGTTTCTGGAACGCCTCCTGGTCTTCCTTGCGGCGGAGGGCGTGGCGGCGATCCGTCCCGGCCCGGCGGTCGCCCCCGCGGCGCCGGTCGCCGCGGACCCGGCGGTCGCTGCGCTTGCGGCGTTCCGGGCCGGCGTAGTTGGACGGTTTGCCGGTCCGGCGTTCGGTGCCGTTGCGGCGGCCGCCCGTGCGGTGTTCCTCTTCGACCGTCTCTTCGAGGGTTTCGATCAGTTCGTCCTGGGCCACGGCATCACCTCTCGCGTTGGGCCTCGGGGTTCATATCGGCCGGTTCCGGGGCGGGAAATTAGGGGTTTTGCGCAAGATAGGACATAGCGGTAGCGTCGGAGCCCGTTCCCCAGTCCGTTTCTGACGCAGAGATCGCCGGATGGTCCTTCCGACCGCGCGTGGCGAAGCGCGCCGGTCGGAAAATGCGCTGGCGAATCGCCGCCGCAGCCGGTACCCTGCCCGTCCCGTTGCGCAGGAAAGGACGCTCGCATGAGACGGACGCTGGGACTGGTTGGGGCGGTGACGGCCACGGTGGCGGTGGGCCTGGGGCTGTGGGTGCTCGGGGCGACGAGCGCGGCCGAGGAGACGCGCGTCCGCTACGACCGCGAGTCGCGGTACTACCGCATCCGCGTGGTCGATTATCCGGACGAAGGCCGCCGGTGCCTCCACTTCTCGAAGTCGCGGGGCATCCAGTCGAGCATGAAACTCTCGGACCCGACCGCGCTGGACCTCCGGTACTCGAAGTCCATCATGGCCGGCCTGGCCCTGCACCCGGACCCGAAGGACGTGCTCCTGGTGGGCCTGGGCGGGGCGTCGATTCCGAAGTTCGTCACGAAGCACTGGCCCGACATCCGCATGGACATCCTGGAAATCGACCCCGGCGTCGTCGAGGTGTGCCAGGAGTACTTCGCGTTCGACGGCGGCCCCGGCATCCGGGTCATCGTCATGGACGGGCGGATGTACCTCAAGCGCAGCCGCAAGCAGTACGACCTCATCATGCTGGACGCCTACGCGGCCGACCACATCCCGTTCCACCTGACGACGGTGGAGTTCGTCCGCCTCGTGCGCGACCACCTGAAACCGGGCGGCGTGGTGGCCTCGAACCTGTGGGAGTACGGCATCAACCGCTTCTACCACGCGGAACTCCGGACCTTCCAGGAGGTGTTCCCCGAGACGTACCTCTTCCGGGCGGGGACGTCCGGCAACGTCATCGTCTTCGGCACGACGAGCGGCGAGCGGGTACCCAAGGAGACGTGGGCCGCGCGGGCCGAGCGCCTCGCCGCCGGCAAGGACCTGGGCTTCGACCTGCCGGCCCTGGTCCGCGACGAGTTCGGCGTCCTCACGGACCGTACGATCGAGGAAGCGGTGCTGACCGACGACAAGGCCCCCGTGGGGACCCTGCGGCACGAACACCCGAAGACGTACGGCGAGTAAATGTTAAATGATAAATGTTAAATGCCAAATGGCGCGCCGCACAGGCCGCAGGCCTGATTTGGCATTTATCATTGATCATTCCTCATTGCGCCGCTCGACGGCGGAGATGCCATGCTGATCCGACTGCTCCTGCTGGCGACCGTGTTCCTGGCGGGCGGGTCGCTGATGAGCCTGGAGATGGCGAGTTTCCGGCTCGTCCAGCCGGAGTTCGGCAGCGACATCATCGTCTGGGGGAGCCTGATCAGCGTGTTTCTGGGCGGCCTGTCGCTGGGCGCCTTTGCGGGCGGGCGGCTGGCCGACTACGCGCCGCGGCTCTGGAAACTCGGGGCCATCCTGGCGGCGGCGGGGGTGCTGACGCTCCTCCTCCCTCTGCCCCTGTTGCCGGGCGACGCCCCGGGCGCCCCGCGCGCGTCCATCGCCGACCGGGCCCTGGAATGGATGTTCCCCGGCGAGGGCGCGCCGCTGCCCGAGGAGTGGGAGACGACCGAGCAGGACGGCCTGGCCGTGTACCGGCCGCCGGACCTCCGGTGGCCGACGCTCGCCGTCGGGGCCATCCTGTTCGGCGTGCCGGCGCTGCTGCTCGGCAGCGTGACGCCGTACACCGCCCGCCTGTTCATCCATTCGCTCGGCCGGGTGGGGACGGGGGTGGGGCAGGTCTCCGGCTCGCAGACGGTCGGCTCCATCGCCGGCACCCTCGGCACGGCGTTCTACCTGGTCACGTGGATGGGCACGCGGTGGCTGATCCTCTCGAACGGCCTGCTGCTGGTGGCGCTGGGGGCGGTGCTCGTCCTGGCCGACGCCCTGCACCGCCGGCCGGTGGCGGCAGAGGCGAAATCGGAAAGCGGAAACCGGAAAGCGGAAACCGGCGCGTAGCGGCATCGCCGCAACGGGGACCACCCTCAGCCGCCGGACGTGTCCGGCGCGTCTCTTATCTTAACGCAGAAACCGCGGAAAACGCAGAGCACAACGGAGAACGGCGGAAGACCGACTGCGTCGGAGGCGCAAAGCAGAACGAAGTGGGAAATCGGAAGGGGCGCAGCCCTTCACCGCCGCTGCGGAGTACGCGTCATGGACACCGAATTCCTGGAACTCCTGAACCCGTTCATCGACGAATCGTCCGCCGAGTATACGGACGTGGAGGTCGGCATCTCCTTCACGGACCCTCTCGCCGGCGAGGTCGAAATCGACACGCCCAACGGTACGATGCGGTACACCCTCAAGCCGCTCGGTGACCTGTTCGGGGACGGCGTGGACGCCCGCACCCTGGACGTCAACGACGAACGGTACATGCCGCTGCTGATGGCCATCGAAGAATCCATCGTGCGCGTCTACGAGGAGGACCCGCGGCTGACCGACGCGCGCGTCTCGCTCGCCCTGTCCGACCTGGCCATGAACCTGGAGAGCCCGCCCGGTCCGGAACCGCTGCGCCAATGGCTGCGGGCGGACCTGCGGCTGCTGCTGAGCCTGAACGATTATTCGCGCCGGGACGTGCGCCGGGCCCTGCGGAAGATCGAAAAGTCCGTGCGCCGGCACACGCGTGTGGATGGGCCGCAAGGGTATCTGAACTTCATTCTGGACCAATTCCGATAGGTGGGGTGAGGCACCGCCCCTCGCCGCCGGCGCTATCCGTTTGCCGCTGTTCTCTGTCGTTCTCCGCGCTCTCGGCGATCTCTGCGTTAAAAAACGAACCGCCGGATACGCGCCGGCCAAGGCCGGCGGCTAAATGTGGGGCGGCCGGCGGCAACCGCGCCGCTGAGGCCCTCACACCGTCCACACGCACCGCGCCCTTATCATTTATCATTTGACATTTATCATTCCTCGCTCGGCGAGAGCGAGGCCAGTTTCTCCTCCCGGTCCGCCTCGAGCAGCGCCTCGACGACGTCGTCCAGGTCGCCCTGCATCACCTGGTCCAGGTTGTACGCCGTGAAGCCGATGCGGTGGTCGGTCAGGCGGTTCTGGGGGAAGTTGTAGGTCCGGACCCGCTGGCTGCGGTCGCCGGACCCCACCTTCGACCGGCGGTCGGCGGCGCGCTTCGCCCGCCGCTTCGACGCGTAATGGTCCCACACGCGGGCGGTCAGGATGCGGCGGGCCTTCTCGCGGTTCCGGTGCTGGCTCTTCTCGTCCTGCATGCTCACGGTGATGCCCGTCGGCAGGTGTTTCATGCGGACGGCCGAGGAGGTCTTGTTCACGCTCTGCCCGCCCGGCCCGCTGGAGCGCATCGTATCGATCTCCAGGTCCTCGTCGTGAATCTCGACGTCGAGTTGCTCCGGCTCGGGCATCACGGCCACGGTGGCGGCGGAGGTGTGGATGCGGCCCTGGGTCTCAGTCTCCGGCACCCGCTGCACGCGGTGCCCGCCGGACTCGAACCGGAGGCGGCGGTAGACGTCCTCGCCCTCGACCGCCATGAGGACCTCCTTGAACCCGCCGAGGTTCGTCGGGCTGGCGCTCAGGCACTCGTGCCGCCACCCGCGGGCGTCGGCGTAGCGTGTATACATCTCGAAGAGGTCGCGGGCGAAGAGGGCGGCCTCCTCGCCGCCCGTGCCGGCCCGGATTTCCAGGATGACCCGGGTGGCGTCGGTGCCCTCCTCGCGGTCGACGAGCCGCTCCTGGAGTTCGGCCAGCAGCCGCTCCTCCACCTCGCCCTGGACGCGGGCCTCGGTCTCGGCCAGGTGCCGCATCTCGGGGTCGTCGGCCTCGGCCTGGAGGAGTTCCTCGGCCTCGCGTCGGGCCTGGCGGGCCTCCTGCCATCGGCGGAACGGGTCGACGAGGCGCATCAGGCGTCCGCGTTCGCGCATGAGGGCGGCCATCCTGGCGGGGTCGCTCGCCACCTCGGGCTGCGAGACGAGGGCATCGATCTCGCGCACGCGCCGGTCGTCCTGGCCCAGCCGGGCCGCCAGCGACTGCTCCGGATTGGGATGCTCGTCGGTCATGGGGCGCTCCCGCCTGCGGCAGAAGAAGGGGGCGGAGTCACATCCCTCTCCCCTGGCGGGAGAGGGGGAGCAGGAAGGCGCCGCCAAGGGGCGTCCAACCGTCTCATACCCCTATTCTACGGTCCCGGCGGCCGGTGGCAAGTACCGGCTGCCGGTTCGTTGCAATTCCCCCGCCGGGCGGGTAGACTCACGGCCGTTTTACGCCCCGCTTCCCCGGCACGAGTCCGTATAGAGTGGGGGGCGCAGGGGGCCGGAGACCGCCCCCCGGCCGCGACGTCCCCCGGCCGGACCATCCGGAAAGGGACGACCTCATGGCGATGCGAACGACGACCGCCCTGGCCGCGGCAGCCGCATGGACGCTGGCGGCATCGGCCTCCGCGGCGGGGGCCGGGGGCTACACCTTCCCGCCGCCCGAGCACGTGCCCGGCGTCTTCGGCCCGGGCATCGTGATGGCTTATTCGGGCCTGGACGGCGAAACGCACATCGAACCGCCCGTCGTCGCCACGCTGGCCGAGGACGGCCTGACGCTCCAGTTCCACCTGGAGGGCGAGCCGGCCCTGGAACTCGTCCTGCCCGACCGGTACCGCCTCCGGTGGCGCGTCGTCACGAGCGACCTGCTGCTGGCCGACGTCATCGGCGACGACCTCCCGCTCGTCGTCGCGTTCTCGGCGTGGAACGTCGTGGTGGGGCGGCTGCCGCCGGGCAGCCGGGCGGGCCTTCGCGGCAGCGGGGCGGGGACGGTCCTCATGCGCGACCGGGCCGGCGACCGCATCCGCTTCGCCTTCGCCTGCAACCCGCTCGGCCCGCGGCGGGCGGCGCGCGACGGCAGCCAGGGCCTGAAGGTCTCGCTGGAGACGCTCATCGAGAGCCGCCTCGACTTCTTCGCCGAGGCCCCGCACGGCAGCGAGAACCTGGAGCCGGACCGGGCCGAGACCCTCGCCAAGGCGTTCTCGGTCATGAAGGCGAACACCTACTCGCCCGAGACGCCCATCGCCGTCCGCTGGACCACCCCCGCCCGATGGCCGTACCGGCACCAGAACCCGTGGGCGTCGGCCTTTCACGCCCTGGGCCTGATGCACCTGGACACCGCGGCCGCCAAGGAGGCGCTGGCGGCGGTGTACGCGACGGCGACGCCGGAAGGGATGATTCCGGGCCGGTCGGGCCCCGCCACGAGCGAGGAGGTGGCCCAGCCGCCCATGCTCGCCCGGGCCGCCTGGGCCGTCTATCGGCACGAGCGGATGCGCGACCGGCGGTTCCTGCGGGCCTCGTTCGACGTCGTCGCGAAGCAGATGGAGTGGTTCCTGCGGAACCGGCGTCTTGGCGGCCCGCCGCCGCCCGAGAAGCCGCTGACCTTCGGCGTGCCGCTGTACGCGTGGGCGTCCGCCGAGGAAGCCGCCATGCCCGGCTCGCCGCGGTTCGCCTCCGGGGCGGCGTTCGCGGCCGTCGACCTCTCGACCTACATCGCGGCCGAGTGCCGGACCCTCCAGACGATGGCCCAGGCGCTGGGGTACGGCGTGTCGGCCCGGACGTGGGGCCGGCGGGCCGACGCCGTCGCCGCCGCCGTCCGCCGGCACCTCTGGCGGGCGGAGGCCGGCTTCTTCTTCGACCGGACGGCCCCGGACGGCGAGTGGGTCGAGGTCTGGTCGGCGGCGGGCCTGGCGCCGCTGGCCCTCGGCGTGGCCGACGACGCCCAGGCCGCCCGCCTCCTCGAGCACCTCGGCACCGACCGGTTCCGCACGCCGGCGGGCGTCGCGACGCTCGGCTCGACCGAAACGGCCGCCGACGGTCAGGCATGGACCGGCGGCGTCTGGATGCCGCTGAATTACCTGCTGGTGCGCGGCCTCCAGACCCGCGGCGAGACGGAGGCGGCACGCGACCTGGCCGAACGCACCCTCGCCGCCGTCACCCGACGGTACCACGAGGCGGGCACGCTGGACGAGTTCTACCCGGCCCGCGCCTCGGCAAGGGGCGCCGGCGCGGCCGACATCTTCGGCGGGGGGGCGGCCGGACGGGCCGAACGCGGGGCACGCGACTACTTCCCGACCGCCGCCGTCTTCGCCGATCTCGTCCTGCGGCCGAAACCGTGACCGTTTCACCGCCCATGCGACCCGTCGACGAGCGGACGATCGGCCTGACCGCCACCGTGCCGGTCGAGGTCCTGCTGGCCGCCGGCGCCGTCCCGCTCGACCTGAACAACGTCTTCATCACGAGCCCGTCGCCCACGGACCTCGTGCAGGAGGCCGAGCACCGCGGCTTCCCCATGAACTGCTGCGCGTGGATCAAGGGCATCTATGCGACGGCCCGGCGGCTGGGCCTGGCGCGGGTCATCGGCGTGGCCCAGGGCGACTGCTCCAATACCCACGCCCTGATGGAGGTGCTGGCCTCGGAGGGCGCCCGGGTCATCGAATTCAACTATCCGTATCCGAAGGACCGCGACGCGCTGGCCTCCCGGCTCGACGCCCTGGCCCGCCGCCTCGGCACGACCCGCGCCGCCGCCGAGAAGGAGCGCGAGCGACTCGTGCCCCTGCGACGGACACTGGCCGAGATCGACCGCCTCACCTGGGAGGCCGGCACCGTCACCGGCGAGGAGAACCACCTGTGGCTCCTCGGCTCGACGGACTTCGGCGGCGACCCGCCCCGCTACGCCGCCCGGGCCGAGGCGTTCGTCGCCGAGGCGCGCGGGCGCAAACCGCTTGGCGCGCGGCACCGGCTGGGGGTCCTGGGCATCCCGCCCATCTGCGAGGGACTGCACGCGTCCCTGGAGGCGCTGGGCGCCCGCGTCGTGTTCAACGAGTTCCAGCGGCAGTTCAGCATGCCGCCCGGCTCCGAGGATTTGGTTGACCAGTACGCCCGCTACACGTATCCGTATGGGGTGGAGGACCGCCTCGCGGACATCCGCCGGGCGGTCGCCGAACGCCGCCTGGACGGCCTCGTGCATTACGTGCAGAGTTTCTGCTTCCGGCACATCCAGGACCGGCTGCTGCGGGAGGGCGTGGACGTGCCGGTCCTCGCGCTGGAGTTCGACCGGCCGGGCCCGCTGGACGGCCAGAGCCGCACGCGCCTGGAGGCGTTCGTCGAGATGCTCGACGCGCGGCATAGTTAGCCGCCGGGCTTGCCCGGCGCGTCCGCAGCCGGCTCGAACCGCGCACGGACTCGGGCGCGGCGGGTCTCCGTACCCGCCGCGCACGGCAACACGAGCGCGGTGGGTACGGAGACCCACCGCGCTGACAGGCGAAACCCCATGAACCCGAAGACCAAAAAGGTGCTCGGCGCGGCGGTCCGGCTGCTGGTGGCGGCCGGGCTCATCGCCTACGTCCTCAGCCAGGCCCGGCTGCGGGACGCCGTCCGCCCCGCGCCCGGCGAGGACGCCCGTCCCATCGTCCGCCGGACGGACGACGGCTGCGTCGTCCGGGCCGAGAACGGTTCCGAGACCCTCATCCCCTACGAGGCGTTCGGCCGGCCGGAGGGACCCGTCCTGGCCGAGGGCATCCTCAGCATCGCCCGGCGGTTGACGGGCCGATGGTGGTGGGCCGCGGCCGCCCTCGGGGCCATGATGCTCCAGTCGCCCCTCGGGGCCGTGCGGTGGCGGCTGCTGCTGGCCGTCCAGGGCATCCACATCACCTTCACCGAGAGCCTCCGCCTGACGTACATCGGCTGGTTCTTCAACAACTGGCTCCCCGGGGCGACGGGCGGCGACTTCGTCAAGGCCTACTACATCGCCGCCCAGACCCATCGCAAGGCCGAGGCCGTCACGGTCGTCTTCCTCGACCGGTTCCTGGGCCTGGTGTCGGTCTGCATCGTCGGGGCGGTGGCGCTGACGGCGAGCCTCTCGGACCCGCGCGTCCGCATCGCCCAGGTCGTCATGGGCACGTTCATGGCGGGGGTGATCCTCGGCACGGTCGTCTTCTACAGCCGGCGGGTGCGGACCCTGCTGCGGGTGGACCGCCTCATCGCGCGGCTGCCGCTCGCGAAGACGGTGGCCAAGGTCGACCGGGCCCTGTTCGTCTACCGCTATCACAAACGGAAGGTGGCCCGGGCGGTCCTGTACAGTTGGGGGACGCAGGTCGGGTCGATCCTGGCCATGTGGTGGGTGGCGGTGGGCCTCGGCAGCCGGGCCGACTGGGACCATTACTTCCTGAACATGCCGGTCGTGTGGATCGGGTGGGCCCTGGTGCCGGTGCCGGGCGGGTTCGGCGTGGCCGAGTCGCTCATGCAGCACCTGTTCGGGCCGGCGGTGCTGGGCGGGACGGCGGGGCCGCTGCCCGTCGGCGAGGCCGCCACCCTCGCCCTGGCCATGATGCTGGCGTTCCGGCTGGTCCAGATGACGGTCAGCGTGCCGGGCGCGATCTTCTACCTGGCCCGCCGGACGGGCGTCTCGCCCACCCACATGCGCGAGGAACTCGAAGAGGAAGACGAAAACACACCAAGCCAGGCGTAGCACCGCGCCGTTCGACACGGCGCCCGGCGAGCAAACTCGCCAACTAAATGGGCACGCGCCCATATTTAGCCGCCGGGCCCGCCAACGACGGCGGGTAAACTTGCCCGGCGCGTCAACGAACGATTTGCCGGGGCGCCTACGCCCCCGCGCTGGGACCATCATGCACGAACGCATCGGCGCCATCCACCTGCACTCGGTCTACAGCGACGGCAGCGAGACGCTGCGCGAGATCATCGCCGCCGCCGCCCGCGCCGGCCTCGACTACCTCGTCGTCACGGACCACGACACCCGCCGCGCCGCCGACGACGGCTGGCAGGGCTGGCACGACGGCGTCCTCGTCGTCGTCGGGGTCGAGGTCTCGTGCCGGCACCGGACGCACGTGGTGGTCCTGGGCGACGCCGACGCGCGCGGCCTGCGGCTGAAGCCGCTGCGGCGGGTGCTGTTCGACCTGACGCGCCAGGGCGCCTGGCCGTTCGTCGCCCACGCCCACCCGGCCCACATCATGGGCATCTCGCTGAAGGCCGGCCCCCTGCACGAATGGGAGGTTCCCGGCTTCACCGGCGTGGAACTGTGGTCGCTGATGCACGACGTCTGCGACGGCCTCACGCCCTGGCGGATTCCGTCGTTCCCGTACACGTGGCGTCGGCGCATCCGCGGTCCGCACCCGGACACCGTGGCCCACTGGGACCGCATCACGCAGGACCGGCGGTTCGTGGCCATCGGGTCGCTCGACAACCACGCCGTCGCGGTGCCGGTGGTCGGCCATCGCATCCTGCCGTACGAGGAGGTCTTCCGGGCGCTGCGGACCCACGTCCTGGTGGACGAGGCGGCCGGGGACGAGACCGCCGCCGACGCCTCCGACCGCCTCCTCCGGGCGATCGTGGCGGGACGATGTTTCATCGCCCTGGACGAAACGGCCGAGGCGCGCGGCTTCCACTTCGAGGGCCGGTGCGAGGCCGGCGGCGACCTGCTCGCGATGGGCGAGGAGCGGACCTGGACGGGGCCGGTCCACCTGGCCGTCCGGTCGCCGCACGCCGCCCGTCTCCTCCTCCGCCGCAACGGCGAGGTCGTGGCCGAGACCGACGGGGCCGACGCCCTCGACCACCGCGCCGAGGGGCCCGGCGTGTACCGCGCCGAGGCCCACCTCGCCGGCCTGCCGTGGGTGTACACGAACCCGATTTACCTTCGCGGCAACGCTTAGCCGCCCGGCTTGCCCGGCGCGTGCCGTTAACACCGCCCCCGCCGCGTTGAGCCGGCGACGGCACGTCGCCGGTCGTTCGCACGGCGGCGAAGTCACAGGCCGTCGCGTCGACCTTCGGTCGCCGGCTCAACGGGCACAGCGCAGGTTTTCCGGGGGGCGCAAAGGCATGGCGCCGGGCATGCCGTCACAAGAGGCATCGTCCCATGATGGCGCATCTCACCTTCGACACCGCCCTCGGCCGGATGGCCGTGGCCGCCGACGCCCGCGGCGTGGTCCGCGTCGTGTTGCCGGGCGACGCTGCCGCCCTGTCCGAGATCGCATCGCCCCCAATCGCCGATGCCGCCGCCGCCGCCGAGGCCGTGGCCGACCGGGCCGCCCGCGAACTTGCCGAGTACGCCGCCGGACGTCGGCGGTCCTTCACCGTGCCCGTCCGCCTGGACGGCCTGACGGCATTCCGTCGGGCCTTGGCCCGCGCCCTGCGGCAGGTCCCGTTCGGACGGACGGTGACCTACGGCGACCTGGCCCGGCGGGCGGGGCGGCCCGGCGCGGCACGGGCCGTCGGGCGGGCGATGGCCGCCAACCCCCTGCCGATCCTTGTGCCCTGCCACCGGGTCGTGGCGGCGAACGGCCTGGGCGGCTACGGCGGCGGCCTGGCCCTGAAGCGCCGGCTCCTGGCCCTGGAGGGAGCGGCGCCGGGCTCGCGCCCTCCCGTCGCGCCACGTTGAGCCGCTGGCGGCACGCCGACGGTCCTTCCCTGGGCAAAAGCGCTTCGACCACTCGCGTCGACCTGCGGTCGACGGCTCAACCAAAGCGGCAAAACCCCTTGCCCGGCGGCGCGTCGGCGGATACACTGCCTGCTCGCCCACCTGCCAGGAGGACGCGACGGTATGCTCACGCGGATCGTTCTGACGGTGGCGACGGTCCTTGCCGTCGCCCTCTCCGCCGCCGGCGCCGAGACCGAACTCGACGCCCGCCGCTACATGCCCCTCTCCGAGGTCCGTCCCGGCATGAAGGCCGTCGGCCGCACCACCCTCAAGGGCACCGCCGTCAGCGAGTTCCAGGTCGAGGTCCTCGCCATCCTCGAGCGCTACGGTCCGAAGCGGGCCCTCATCATCGGCCGCTGCTCCGGCGCGGGGCTGGAGGAATCCGGCGTCATCTCCGGCATGAGCGGCAGCCCGGTCGCCGTCGACGGCCGCATCGTCGGCGCCGTCGCCTACGCCTTCTCGTGGTGCAAGGCGCCGATCTGCGGCATCCAGCCCATCGAGCAGATGCTCGGCCTGAAGGAGCGGTTCGACCGCCGGCCCGAGGGGGCTGCCCCGAAGCCCGCGGCATCACAGCAGGCGTTGCGCGGTGGGTCTCCGTACCCACCGCGCTGGGAACGGGCTCTTGCGGGCGGCGCGGCGGGTGCGGAGACCCGCCGCGCCCAAGAGAGCGGTGCGGCGTCCGTGGCGGTGCCGGCGTCGGCCCTGGCCTCTGCGGACCTCCCCGCGGCCCTCGCCGACCGCGACGTCTACCGGATGCAGCCGATCCGCGCCCCGGTCATGGTCAGCGGCATGCCCGAGCGGGCCATCGACGCCCTGGCCGACGACCTGGCCCCCTACGGCCTGGTGCCGATGGCGGGCGGCGGCGCCGAGCACGACCTGCCCGAGGTGACCCGCATGGAACCCGGTGCCCCCCTGGCCGTCCCCCTGCTGCGCGGCGACATCCAGATGACCGTCATGGGCACGATTACCGACGTCGTCGACGACCGCATCTACGCGTTCGGGCACGCCCTGTTCGGCCTCGGCGAAGCCAATTACCCGATGATGACCGGCGTGGCCCACGTGGTCATCCCGACGCTGCGGACCTCGTTCCGGATGGGCGCCCCGGTCAAGGAGATCGGCCGCCTCGTCTGGGACGAGGAGACCGGCATCCTCGGCCACGTGGGCGACGAGGAGCGGGCCCCCATGGTGCCCGTGACGGTCAAGGTCACGGGCCCCGGCAAGGGGCTGGAGCGGTCGTACGCCTCCGAGATGGTCCGCAGCCGCGACCTCTCCGGCATGCTGGCGGGCAGCGCGGTCGGCACGGGCATCATCGCCCGCAGCGACCTGCCCATCGACCACACGGTGCGGTACCGGGTGCGCGTCAAGCCCGTCGGCCGCGAGGCCCTCGTGCGCGAGAACCTGGCCGTCTCCCCCAACGCCGATTCGTACGTCGTGGCGGTCGTGCGGCACCTGGTCACGAACGCCATGGAGAACCCGTTTGAGAACCTGGACCTGGAATCGGTCGAGGCCGAGGTCCACGTCGAGACCGGCCGCCGCATGGCCGAGATCGAGAAGTCCCGGGCCCTGCGGAACCGTGTCCGGCCGGGCGGCACCGTGCCGGTCGAGGTCCGCCTCCGCCCCTGGCGCCAGGCCCCGCGGTGGATGACCGTCGACGTGCCCATCCCCGAGGACTACCCGGACGGCACGTACACCGTGGTCGTGTGCGGCGGCGACGAGGCGCTGCGGCAGGAACGGCAGGAGGTGCCCGCCCGTTTCGACCCCGACGACCTCCAGGCCATGCTCGACCTCATTACCCGCGACGTGCCGCGCGACCGGTTGTACGTGCGGCTCGAGCGTCCCGGCCGGGGCATCGCCATCGGGCAGGAGGAACTGCCGAACCTGCCCGCGTCGATGCGGTCCGTCCTGACGACCTCCGCCCGCCGGCAGGTGACCCCCGTCCGCCCCACGCGCGTGACGACCGTGCCGATGGACTGGGTCGTGACGGGCGGCCGGAAACTGACCGTCACCGTCGACCGCGAGGCGCCGAAGTAGACTTTGCCGTTCGAGCCCGCCGCGGGAGCGGCGGGTCACTCTCCCTTGGCGGCGCGATGCGGCCATGGCGGATGATGATGACCGGCTGCTTCCGCAGCCGGCTCAAACGACACCAGGCACCCGCACCCAACACAACGGAACCCCGGAGCATCGCCCATGACACACCGCATCCTCTGGCCGGTCCTGGCGGCCGTCGCGCTGGCGGCCGTGACCGCCTCCCTCACGGCCCGCACCCAGACCTTCCTCGAAACCAACCGGGACCAGTTCGACGAAGGCGAGTTCGATCGCCTCGTCGCCACCAGCCTCGGCCGGCTCCGCCTCGGCCGCGCCCTCGACGACCTCCTGGCCGAGACCCAGGGCGTCGACTACATCGCCCGCTGCGCCCGGGCCCCGGACGGCACCGTCTACGCCGTCACGGGCGGCACCGGCCGCATCTACGCCGTCAAGGGCGGCAAGGTGACCCTGTACGCCACGCTCGACGACCCGTTCCTGTTCAGCGTGGTGGTCGAGGCGAACGGGGACCTGTACGTGGGGTCGGGCGGCGCGGCGGGGCGCGTGTGGCGGGTGGCCCCGCCCGAGGGCGACCGGAAGGAGCCCCAGGCCCAAGTCCTCTTCGAGGACGAGGCCGTCCAGTACGTCTGGGACCTCGCCTGGATGGCCGACGGCTCCCTCGCCGCCGCCACCGGGCCGGAGGGGCACCTCCTCCGGATCCAGCCCGACGGCGAGCACAACGTCCTCGTCGATTCCCAGGCCGACCACGTCCTCTGCCTGGCCGTCGGCCCGGACGCCCGCCTCTACGCCGGCACCGACGGCGAGGCGATGGTCTACCGGTGGGCCGACGGCAAGCCGTTCGTCCTCTACGACGCCGACGAGGCCGAGGTCACCGCCCTCGCCACCGACGCCGACGGGAACCTGTACGTCGGCACGTCCAGCGGCCGGGCCGGCCGGGCGGCCGGCGTCCAACCCCAGCCCCAACCCCAGCCGCCGCAGCAACAGCAGCAAGGCAACGGGAACGGCAACGGCAACGGACCGGGGACCGTCGACTCCGACGGCGACGACGAGGAAGGCACCGCCGACGACGCGGCTGCGGACGATTCGAACGCCGGCGCCCAACCCGCCAGCGCCGCCATGGCCGAGGCCCGCAAACTCGCCCACACCGTCCAGGCCGCCCGCAAGGCGAACGGCGGCACCGGAAACGGCGGGGCGGGCGGCGCCTCGGTCTACCGCATCACGCCCGACGGCCTGGCCACCCCCCTCTTCGACGCCGAGGAAGGGCTTCTGCTCGCCCTCGCCGTCGACGGCGACCGGCTGCTCGTCGGCACGGGCGACCCCGGCCGCCTGTACGAGGTGAATCTCGCGCGCGACGGCGAGGAACAGGCCACCCTCGCCACCGTCGACCCGAAACAGATCATGGCCATCGCCGTGCCCGACGACGGCCGGCCCATCGTCGCCACGGCGGGCCCCGGCCGCCTGTACGTCCTCTCCGACGGCTACGCCCGCCAGGGCACCTACACCAGCCAGGTGTACGATGCCGGCGGGTCGGCCCGGTGGGGGGCGATGGCGTGGCGCGGCACGACGCCGGACGGCACGACGGTCCGCCTGGCCACCCGGACCGGCAACGTGGCCGATCCCGAGAAGGGCCTGTGGTCCGACTGGTCGAAGGACCTGGCGAAACCGCGAGGCGCGGTGGGGAGCCCGCCCGCCCGGTACATCCAGTTCCGCGTCGCGATGGAGACGGACCACGCCGACCGGACGCCCGTCCTGGAACAGTTCGAGGCGGCGTACCTGCGGGCCAACGAACCGCCCCGGGTCGTCTCGATCGCCGAGATCGTCTACGACGAGGAGAAGAACCGGGCCCAGGCCGTCCAGCGGTTCCGCCAGGCCATGCGCAAACGGGCCACGAGCACGAAGCAGCAGGGGGGCCGGCCGCCCCGGCCGCCCGCGCCCGAGGGCTCCCAGCCCATCCGCGTCGTCCAGTGGGACGCCGAGGACCCGAACGGCGACACGCTGCGTTACGCGCTCTACTTCCGCGGGCAGGGCGAGACGAAGTGGATCCGCCTCGAAGACGACCTGGCCCGCCCCGAGTACGCCTGGAACACTAACACCGTCGCCGACGGCTGGTACGAACTGAAGGTCGTCGCCACCGACCGCCTCGACAACCCCGCCGACGTCGCCGGCACCGGCGAGCGCGTCAGCGACCCCGTCCTGGTCGATAACACCGCCCCCGTCATCGAGAACGTGAAGGCGAAACTGGAGCAGGGCGAGGACGGCAAGGCCCGGGCCGTCGTCACGTTCACGGCCAAGGACGCCACCAGCCGCCTGGCGGAGGCGGCCTACACCGTCGACGCCGCCACGGACTGGCAGGCGGTCGGGCCCGAGGACGGGCTGCTCGATACGCCGACCGAAGCGTTCCGGTTCGTCGCCCAGGGCCTCGGCCCCGGCCCGCATCGCATCGGCATCCGCGTCGTGGACGAGGCGAACAACCACGGCCACGCGGCCGTGACGGTGGTCGTCGAATAACCGTTTAGCCGCGACTCGAAGACGAGCGCGCTCCGCTTCGCGTCGCGGCCAGAAGTCGCGCCGCCCGCGGCCCATGGGGCACGAACGTCAGTCGCCGCGACGCCGGCCCCGTCACCTCGAGCCGCACCTCCAGGTGATCCTCCGGCAGGACCCCGGGGACGCGGTCGGCCCATTCCAGGGCCGCCAGGCCGTCGCCCTCGAGCATCTCCTCGGCCCCGACGGCCGCCAGGTCCGCCGATCCGCGCAGCCGATACGCATCGAGATGATAGAACGGGATGCGTCCGTCGAGGAACTCGTGGCACAGGACGAACGTGGGGCTGGTGACGTCGCGGGCGCGGGCGGCGCCGAGCCCCTCGGCCATGCCCTTCGCCAGGTGCGTCTTGCCGCTGCCCAACTCGCCCACCAGGGCCGTCATGTCGCCCGGCCGGGCGGCGGCGCCGAGGCGGCGGCCGAGGGCCAGCGTCTCCGCCACGCTCGACGATTCCGCGACCCACGCCTCGCCGCTCATGCCGGCCCCTCGCCGCGGAAGTGCTCGTAGCCGGACGCTTCGAGCGGCCGGCGCGTGCCGTCGGCCTCCACGAGCACCGCGCCCTCGCCCTCGACGACGCGGCCGACGGCCGTCAGCGGCAGGTCGCCCAGCGGCCGCTCGCGCGCCAGGTGCGCCGCGTCCTCGGCTGCGACCGCCAGCAGGAGTTCGAAGTCCTCACCGTCGGAGAGGGCGTGGGCGAGCGGGCTCCGGCCGTCGCGCGCGGCCAGCCGCTCGGCGTCCGGCGAGACGGGCACGGCGGCGGCGTCGACCTCGGCCCCCGCGCCGCTCTCGCGCAGGATGTGGTCGAGGTCGGTCGAGAGGCCGTCCGAGAGGTCGATCATCGCATGTATCTGCATGAGGCCGGCCAGCCGCCGCGCCTCCGCCACCCGCGGAACGAACGCCAGGTGCCGCCCCAGGACCGACCCGCCCAGCCGGCCCGTCACGAGGAGGACGTCGCCGGGCCGGGCGCCCCTCCGGCGGACGGGGTCGATGCCCGCCGCCCGCGCCACGACCGAGGTGCCGATGGCCAGGCCGCCCGCCCAACTCGTCACGTCGCCGCCGACGAGCGGGCAGGCGAACCGCTCCGCGCACTGAAGCAGGCCGGCCGAGAGGGCCTCCGCCAGCGCCATGTCCTTGTCCTCCGGCAGGGCCACCCACGCCACGGCGGCGACCGGCTCGGCCGCCATCGCCGCACAGTCCGACAGGCTGACCGCCAGGGCCTTGTACCCGACCTGCCGCGGCGACGCCTCGTCGAGGCGGAAGTGCGTGCCCTCCAGCAGCGTGTCCGTGGTGACGAGGGCGTCCGTCTCGCCGAGACGGACGCGGGCCATGTCGTCGCCCGGGCCGATGGGCACGGCCGCCGCGTCGCCGACGGTGCGGCGGCGGATCCAGTCGATGAGGGCCCATTCACCTTTGGGGTCGGTCATGGCATGGCACCGGAGACTGTCCGGCCGCTCCCGCGGCCGGCTCGAACAACCTTGCTCGTTCCCTCGCTCCCTGCCGCTTCAGAACCACTGCTCGAGATACGCAAACGCCTCCTCGGCCACCTCGCGGGCCCGGGCCTCGTACGGGTACAGTTCCACGGTAATCCATCCGTCGTACCCGACGTCGCGGAGTGCGGCCAGGGTGCCTTCCAGGTCGACGGCCCCGCGGCCCGGCACGAGGTGCCTGTGCTCGCGCGAGGCGGCGATGTCTTCCAGGTGGACGTGGCGGATGTGCTCGCCCAGCCGGCGGACCGCCTCCGCCGGGTCCACCCCCACGCAGTAGAAGTGCCCGATGTCGAAGTTCAGGCCGATGCGCTCGTGCGGCAGGGTGAGGACGAACTTCTCGAACTCGTCCGGCCGCTCGATCAACAGGTCCGGCTCCGGCTCGATGAGGAGGTCCACGCCGCACGCCTCGGCCGTCGGCAGGACTGCCCGGAGGCCCTCGCGGTAGAGGCGGACGGCGTCCTCGCGGTCCATCCCCTCCGGCAGCGGGCCGCCCGGTTCCAGGCTGATGCCGGGCGCCCCCAGGTCGCGGGCCAGTTCCACGCACGCGATGGTGTGCTCGACGCGGCGGGCGCGGGCCGAGGCGTCCGGCTCGATCCACGACGGGTGCCACGTGTCGCCCTGGGCGAACAGCGTGAACGCGTTCAGGTTCGTGACCGACAGCCGCAGGTCGGCGAGGAGCCCCCGGACGGCCTCCCGCCGGCGGGTGTCCATGTGCGGCGGGTAGGCGTGGGGGACGTCGGCCATGATCTCGGCGCCCGCGTACCCGCAGGCCGCGATGTCGCGCAGGCTCGCTTCCAAACTGACCTGCTTGAACGCGTTCGTGCTGAAGGCAAGGTGCATGGATGTCGGCTCCTTGATGCAATGCCAAAGGCACACGCCGGGCAAGCCCGGCGGCTAGTTGTGGCGCACCCTGTTGAGCCGGCGACGGCACGTCGCCGGCCGTTCGCACGGCGGCGAGGTTACGGGCCTTCGCGTCGACCTTCGGTCGACGGCTCAACGGGCGCGGGTTACTGCGCCTCGAGGACCACCTGGGCCAGCGTCCGGCGGCGGACCACGTAGAAGCGGATCCGGTCGCCCGTCTCGACCGTGGCGAGCAGCGTGCCGAGCGTGTCCAGGTCCGTCACGCGGTACCGGTCCACCTGGACGATGACGTCGCCGCTGCGGAGGCCGGCCTCGCGGGCGGGGCTGCCGGGGTCGGTGCCGGCGACGAGAAGCCCGCGGTCCGCCCAGAGGCGCATCGTGGCCGCCAGGTCCGGATCGAGTTCCTGCAGATGGAGGCCGAACCGCTTTCGGGCCAGTTGCTCGCCGTCCGGCTTGGGGGCGGCGGCGAGGTGGACGGTCTTCTCCAGGCGCCGGCCGTCGCGCTGAAGGGCCAGGCGGACCTCGCGGCCGGCCTCCCGCTCCAGGAGCATCGTCTCCAGTTCGATGGCGTTGGCGGGCGCCTTGCCGTCCAGCCGCACGATGCGGTCGCCGGGCTTCAGGCCGGCCTTCTCGGCGGGCGAATCGGGCTCGACGGCCTCGACGACGGCCCGGCCGGGCGTGTCGGTCCGGAACGTGGCGCCCAGCCACGGGCTGCCGGGCCGGCGGAGGTTCAGCAGGCCGACCATGATCTCGCGGACCTCGTCGACGGGGATGGCGAAGCCGAGGCCCTGTGCCCCCGCCCGGATGGCCGTATTGATGCCGATGAGTTCGCCGCGGATGTTCAGCAGCGGCCCGCCGGAGTTGCCCGGGTTGATGGGGGCGTCGGTCTGGATGAGCCCCTCGTACCGCACGCCCTGGCCGGGCTCGAGCGTCCGGTCGAGGGCCGAGACGACGCCCGTCGTCACCGAGTGCTGGTAGCCGAAGGGGTTGCCGACGGCGATGACCGTCTCGCCGATCATGAGGTCGGCCGAGGTGCCGAGCGGAATGGCCGTCAGGGGCCGGTCGGTCTCGATCTTGATGATCGCCAGGTCCGCCTCCGGGTCGGCGCTGACGAGGTCCGCCTCGTGCTGCGACTCGTCGGCGAGGGTGACGATGATCTTCTCGGCCCGCTGGACGACGTGGGCGTTCGTGACGATGTACCCGCGCGGGCTGATGACGGCCCCGGACCCCAGGCTGCCCGAGACGTACCGGCGGGGGCGGAAGAGGTCGCCGAACTCGCGGCGAAAGACGTCCGGCAGGTCGAAGCCGAAGAACGGCCGGACCACCCGCACCTGCTCCGTGGAGAGGTTGACGACGCTCGGGGCGGCGCGTTCGACGGCCCGGACGACGGGCGTCCGGCGGTCGACCGCGGCGGCCGTGGGACTCCCCGCCTCGGCGGCGAGCACGGGCGCCGCAGTCACGAGGAACACACCGGCCGCCGCGACGGCGGCCAGGACCAATGGGCGAAAAGGTCTGAGGGTACGCATAGCGGTATCCTACTCGATGCCACGAGGGCGGGCAAGGTCCCGGGCGTTGGACGGACGAGCGGGGCGTTTGTGGCATGGCAACCGTTGAGCCGGCGACCGCAGGTCACCGGCGGCTCGGCAGGCCACCGCCAACCGAAACGGCACGCGCCGCGCAAGCGCGGCGGCTAACTGTTGCGCGCCGGGTGCCCTACGCCTCCGGCCGCGACAAAAACGCCGCCACCGCCTCGGCCGTCGGCATCGACGGTTGGGCGCCGAGGTGGATGGCGGCCAGGGCGCCCGCGGCGTTCGCCCGCCGCGCCGCCGCCACCAGGTCCATCCCCTCGACGACCCCCACGGCCAGGGCGGCCGTGAACGCGTCGCCGGCGGCGGTCGTGTCCACGGGATCGATGCGGAAGGCCGGCACGTGCTCGGTGCGGCCCTGCTCGGCGACGACGGCCCCTTGGGCCCCCGCCTTGACGACGACGGCCCCGGGCCCGCGGTCCAGCAGGGCCCGGGCCAGGTCCTGCGGCGAGCGGGAGCCGGGCTCGACGCCCAGGAGGGCGGCCGCCTCCGCCTCGTTCGGCGTCAGGACGTCGGCCTCCAGGACGGCCGCGTCGATGGGCAGCCGCGGCGGGCCGGCGTCGACGACGGTGGGCGTGCCGACCTCGCGGGCCAGGCGGATGGCCCGCCCCACGGTCTCCGCGGGAATCTCCAGTTGCAGGACGACGGCGTCGGCCGCGGCGAGCAGGGCGCGGGCGGCGTCGACGTCGTCGGGGCCGAGGCGTCCGTTCGCCCCCGGCGTGATGACGATGGAGTTCTCGCCGCCCGCCTCCACGAGGATTATCGCCGCCCCGCTCGCGCAGCCGGCCACGGTCTCGACGGCGTCGGTGCGGACGCCGGCGTCGGCGAGTTCCTCCAGGAGGCGCCGGCCGAACGGGTCGTCGCCGACGCGGGCCAGGAGGGTCGTCTCGGCGCCGAGGCGGGCGCAGGCGACCGCCTGGTTGGCCCCCTTGCCGCCGGGAATCATCTCCAGGGCCTCGCCGCGCACGTTCTCGCCCGGCACGGGCACGTGGTCCACCCGGACCACGAGGTCCATGTTGACGCTGCCGATGACGAGGAGTCGCATGAACGGAAGTCTAAAGTCCCGAGTCGAAAGTCCAAAGTCAAAAACGGATGAACGGAAGTCCAAAGTCCAGAGTCCGACGTCCAAAGTCAAGAGCGCCAACCGTTGAGCCGGCGACCGCAGGTCGCCGCGAACGTCGAAACCGTTCCGCGCGCCGAACGACCGGCGACGTACCGTCGCCGGCTCAACGGTCCGCGCGCGGGCGTCCCGCGGCGCAAGGGGGTACGATGTCTGGGGCACTTCCCAGCGACGGGAGGGAATTGTCTTGCCCGTCGGCGGGGGGCCGCCTAAGATTCCCGTCTTGGCGTACCGCGGGAGGACCGTCCAGGCAGGGCCGGCGGTCCCGGCGCCGACGGTCCTCCAGACCCAGACGACCACGCGATGGCATCCAAACCCCAACGAGATCTCCAGAAGGTCCACCGACGCCGCAAGAACCGCGAGTCGTTCCTCGAAACCCTCGAATCCATCGTCGTCGCCTTCGTCCTGGCGTTCATCTTCCGGGCGTTCGTCGTCGAGGCGTTCGTCATTCCGACCGGGTCGATGGGCCCGACGCTGTACGGCCAGCACGCCGAGTTCACGTGCAGCGACTGCGGGTACGCGTTCGCCGTGGGCGCCGACGGCCGGCTCGACTCGCGGCCGGTATGCCCGAACTGCGGGCTCCAGCAGCCGCTGGGCGCCCGGACGCCCCTCTACAGCGGCGACCGCATCCTCGTCCTGAAGTTCCTCTACGACTTCGCCGAGCCCGAACGCTGGGACGTCATCGTCTTCCGCAACCCCAACGAGCCGGAGGAGAACTACATCAAGCGGCTCGTGGGCCTGCCCGGCGAAACGATCGAACTGGTGCGCGGCGACGTCACGATCGACGGCCGGATTGCCCGCAAGACCGACCGGGCCCAGGACGCCCTGTGGATGATCGTCCACGACACGCGGCAGGCGGCCACGCGCACCGGCTGGCCCCGGCGGTGGATCGCGGACCGCCTGTGGGACCGCGCCGGCCACGGCTTCGCCCTGCCGCGGGCCCCGCCGGGCGGCCAGACCGCCTGGCTCGTCTACCAGCACCGCAACACGCAGGGGCACCGCGACAACATCCGCGATTACTACGCCTACAACAGCGGCGCGAACGGATGGCGCATGGGCCGACACGTCTGCACCGACCTCCGCCTGCGGACCGAGGTCACGGCCGAGACCGCCGAGGCCGTCCTCGTGGTCGAGATGCGGGCCTACCACGACCGGTTCCGATTCGTCCTGCCGGCCGAGGGGAGCGAGGAGAACGCCCGGATCCTCCTGAACGGCAAGGCCATTGCCGAGTCCGACGGCGGCGTGCTGCCCGTCGGACGGGCCGCCGACGTCGAGGTCGCCAACGTCGACCACACCCTGATGCTCCACGTGAACGGCCGGCGGGTGACCACCACGCATCAGACCCCCCCCACGCCCCGGGGCGACGTGACCTACGAGCCGAAGGCCGTCTCGACGCAGACGCTGGAGACGTACCGCAATCGGCCGGGCCCCGGCCGGTCGCCGCCCCTGGCCCACGAACTGCGGGTGGGCGCCCGGGGAGCCCCGCTCCGGCTGGCGTACCTGGGCGTCGACCGCGACGTCTACTACATCAACGAGACGGTCCGCACCAACGGGGAGTCGCCCGGCCACGGCACCGAGGGGAACCCGTTCGCCCTGCGGGCCGACGAGTTCTTCGTGTGCGGCGACAACAGCCCGAAATCGTTCGACTGCCGCCTCTGGCCCCTCGACCGGCCCGTCGTGCCCCGGCGGAACCTGGTGGGCAAGGCGTTCTTCGTCTACTGGCCGGCCGCCGGCACCCGGTGGCACATCCCCCTCGCCCCCGACCCGACGGGGTGGCGGCTGGTGCATTGACGGCAGGGGTTCGGGATCAGGCAACACCAACGCCAGACGGCAAAAGGCCACGGCGCACCACCTTTTAGCCGCGACCCGAAGGGGAGCGCGTCGTCCGGCCCGGCGTGCCGCACCGCCGCTGCGCCACGGCTTTTCCACAAAGTCACAACGCGGGCGCCCGGGGCGGGGGCCCGCCGGACGGCGTCGCGACGCCGCCGGGGCCCCGATACGGCCTTGCGAACGGGCCTTGCCGGTGTTATCGTGCGCACAGAAGGTGCACCGGCGGGACAAATGAAGGGGCCGGAAGCCCCACGCCCCGCCGGAACGCCCGCAAGGCGAGGCAGGCCGTTCGTGCGGCCCGCCCCCTGTGGCACGTTTTGCACAGGTTATCCACAAGGCGCCGGCCGGCAGGACGGGCCGCCGCAAGGAACGCTCCACGTGGAACTCCTTAACGTCACCGGGCTTACGAAGATCTACAGCGGCCGCAAGGTCGTCGACGACGTCTCCTTCGCCGTCAACGAGGCCGAGATCGTCGGCCTCCTCGGCAAGAACGGGGCCGGCAAGACCACCAGTTTCAAGATGACCATGGGCATGATTCCGACCGACGGCGGCCGGGTCATCTTCGAGGGCCAGGACGTCTCCCGCCTGCCCATGTACCAGCGGGCCCGCCGGGGCCTCGGCTACCTGGCCCAGGAACCCAGCGTGTTCCAGCGGCTGTCGGTCAAGGACAACCTGCTGGCGATCCTGGAGATGATGCACCTGGCGCGGAACGAGCGGGAGGCCATCGCCTCCGAACTCCTCCGCGACTTCGGCCTGACGCACCTGGCGGACCAGCACGCCCGGACCCTCTCGGGCGGCGAGCGGCGGCGGCTGGAGATCGCCCGCGCCCTCGTGACCCGCCCCAGCCTCATGCTCCTCGACGAGCCGTTCACCGGCGTCGACCCGATCGCCATCTTCGACATCCAGGGCTTCATCCGGAACCTCAAGAACCGCGGCATCGGCGTCCTCGTGACCGACCACAACGTCCACGCCACCCTCGGCATCGTGGACCGGGCCTACATCATCAACGAGGGGCGGGTGTTCCGGCACGGGACGAGCGAGGAACTCATCAACGACCCCGAGGTCAAGCGCGTGTACCTCGGGGCCACCTTCAAGGGCGATGAGTTCAGCGCCGCCCGGCAGAATGTCTGAAGGGGTTTAACCTTGGGTGGTAGCGCGGTGGTTCTCCGTAACCACCGCGTTTCATGCAGCCGACGTTTGGCGCGCGGCGGGTGCGGAGACCCGCCGCGTTACCATCCGAACTTAACGTGCTATAGGCACCATGGCCCGCCAAACGCCCCCCATCATCTGCGTCGCCCTGAACCCCTGCTGGGACCGGACCCTGGAGGTGGCGGACCTGGAGGTCGGCGAGCACGTGCGCGGCCGGCTGCTCTCGGTCCAGGCGGCCGGCAAGGCCGTCAACGTGGCCCGCCTGCTCGACGTCCTCGGCACGCCGTCCGTCCTGACCGGCTTCGTGGGCGAGGACGACCGCGAACGCTTTGCCGCTACGTTCGAGAAGACCTCCGTCCGGCTCGAACTCTTCGAGACCGACGGCCGCACCCGCGAGAACGTCACCCTGGTGGACCCGGAGCGGAACGTCGACACGCACATCCGCGACGCCGGCGTCCCGCTGGCCGAGGAGGACCTGGCGCGCCTGCGGAAGAAACTCCGCATCCTGGCCGGCAAGGGCACGTACGTCCTCTTCACGGGCAGCCTGACGCCGGGCATGGACGCCGCGACGTTCGCCGGCCTGCTGGAGGTCTGCTGCGAGAAGGGCGCCCGCGTGGCGGTCGATTCGAGCGGGCCCGGCCTCGAGGCCGTCCGCAAGGTGGCCGACCTCTGGCTCGTCAAGCCGAACCGGGCGGAACTGGCTGAGATCGCCGGTGCCGAGGTCGAGACCGACGAGGCCGTCCGCGACGCCGCCGGCGCCCTCCGCCGACGCATCGACGAGGTGGCCGTCACCCTCGGCTCAGGCGGCGCCATGCTCTTCGCCCGCCAGGGCGCCTGGCGGGCCCGGCCGCACCTCGACCCCGCCGCCGTCCTGAACACCGTGGGCTCCGGCGACGCCTTCCTGGCCGGCTACGTCCACCGCCACGCCCGGGCCGAGCCGCTGGAGGACTGCCTGCGGTACGCCGTCGCGTGCGGGACGGCCGCCACGCTGCAACTGCGTGCCGGCCAGATCAACCCGCACGACGCCGACGCGGCCCTCGAGCACGTGGACGTGCAGCCGCTGGGGTAAGTGCCTCGTTGAGCCGGCGACGGTACGTCGCCGGCCGTCGACACGGGGGCAAGGTGACCGCCGGTCGGCGTCGACCTTCGGTCGACGGCTCACCATGAGGCAAGTCGCCCGACCGTTCACCCGTCCAGATACTTCCCGATGATCGGCTTCAGGCGCTCGGCGGCGTCGGGGGGGATGTCGGCCTTGTCCGTCCAGATGGCCCGCGCCAGGGCCGAGGCGCACCCGCACCCGCCGGCGGCGGCTTCCGCCACGCGCGGCACGGCCTTCGCGATGAGCGCGTTGGCCCGCTCGGTGCCCGTCTCCAGGTTCGCCAGGATGCTCTCCAGGATGGCGTCGGGGCTCTCGCCGGGCTCGTGCGGCTTCCAGCAATCGTAGTCGGTGGGGATGCCGACGAGGGCGTAACACATTTCGGCCTCGCGGGCGAGTTTCGCCTCCGGCATGACCGTCATGCCCACGAGGTGCGCCCCCCACTGGCGGTGCAGATGGCTCTCGGCCCGGGTGGAGAACTGCGGCCCCTCCATGCACACGTACGTGCCGCGCGTATGTACCGTCGTATCCATCTCCATTCCGCACTCGATGAGCAGGCCCCGCAGGTTCGGGCAGAACGGGTCGGCCAGCGGCACGTGGACCGCCAGGTCGTCGAAGAACGTCTTGCCGGGGCGGAGGGTCCGGTCGATGACCTGGTCGCAGACCACCAGGTCGCGCGGCGCGATGGTCTCCGAGAGGCTCCCGCACGCCGTCGACGCCAGGACGTGCGTCACGCCGAGCGTCTTCAGGGCGAAGACGTTCGCCCGGTACGGCACGCGCGACGGGTTGAACCGGTGCCCCTGGCCGTGACGCGCCAGGACCGCCACCCGCTGGCCCGCGATCTCCGTCATCAGGATGGGCGCGCTGGGCGGCCCGAACGGCGTGTCGACCTCGGCCGTCTCGGACCCGGCCGTCTCCGTCAGGGCCTCGCCGAGGCCCGTACCCCCGATGAGTCCGACGAGCGTCTCAGCCACGGCGGTCTCCTTTCGCGCCAGGTGTCGGGAGCACGGTACCAGACGGCCCGTGGGGGGTCAAGCGAATCGGGAGCGCCAAGGAGCGGGTGGCATGCTGTCGCGCTGTTGCGGAAGCATGGCTCTCCTCTGCGCGGGAGACGCATGCTTTCGCGTGGTCGCGACAGCATGCCACCCGGCTCTTGATACCCCAGACCCTAAAAAGGGGGGCAACGCCCAATACCGGGGAGCACGTTTCCCGAACCCCAATGCCCGGTCCGTATCGCCCTGGGGGAGATTCCATCTCCCCCAGACCCCCTCGGCCCAAACCCAACGCAAGAGGGGGATCCCCCCATGGGGGACCCGTCAAGCCCCTGGAGCCCCGTCGCGTCGGCGCCGGCCCTCGCCCGACGCCCGAAGGGCTCCGGGCCGGCGCCGAGGCGACGGGGCGAAAGGGGCGCCCCTGGCAGCCTCAGAGCCGAGGCCGAGGCTTTCTCCCCGAAAAGTGCGCATGTTTTTTCTTTGCGTCCCCCGGCCGCCGTATGCTGTTTATACAGGGTGCGGGCGGTGCCGCGGCTGCCGCAGCCCGCCCCGCCATGCGTCGCGCACGTTCGAAACGGGAGGAAAACCCATGACCCGCCGCCTCGCTGTGACCGCCGCCGTCCTGGCCCTCGTTCTGCCGCTCGCCGCGGCCCCGCTCGCGGCCGCCGACGAGAAGGCCGCCCCCGAAGACAAACCCGCCGCCAAGAAGGAGGGCTTCAAGCCGCTCTTGGGCGGCAAGAACCTCGACGGCTGGACGACCACCGGCAACTGGTTCGTCGAGGACGGCATCCTGCGGCTGGAGCCGCGGCCCGGCGAGAAGGGCTGGCAGCGGTACGACGCCTACCTCTGGGCCGACAAGCAGTACGGCGACTTCGTGCTGGACCTGGAGTTCAAGATCGCCAAGGGCGGCAACTCGGGCGTCTTCATCCGCGTCAAGGACAAGAAGAACCCCGTCGCCACGGGCATGGAAGTCCAGATCCTGGACACGCACGGCAAGAAGAACCCCGGCCCGCACGACTGCGGCGGCGTGATCGGGACGGTCGGCCCGTCGAAGAACATGGCCAAGCCCGCCGGCGAGTGGAACCGCTACATCATCACCTGCAAGGGCTCGAATCTGAAGGTCCGCCTGAACGGCGAGCAGATCATCGACTGCGACCTCTCGAAGACCAGCCGCAAGGATCGCCCGATGAAGGGCTGGCTGGGGTTCCAGGACGAGGCCAAGCCGCTGTGGTACCGGAACATCTACATTAAGACGCTGGACTGATTCGGCGGGCCGGGACCCCCGCCGCGCGGAAAGCAGCCGCGATGAGCGCGGCGGGCAGTCTTGCCCGCCGCGCAGATGCGAACAGGTGATTCGCACGCGGTGGGTACTCCAGACCCGCCTCGCCAAGGCATTCTCCCGAAAGGGGCTGACATGCAACGCACCTCCCCATCGCAATCGACCGGGCGGAAGGCGGGCACCGGCGCCGCGGCGGCCGTCATGACCGCGGCCCTCCTCGGCCGCAGCGCCGCCGCCGGCGGCAAGGAGACCGTCAAGGCCCTCGTCGAGCAGGTCGGCGACACGTTCGGCGCCGAGGACGGCGTCCAGGCGAAGTACGCCCTGCACGGCCTGGTCATCTGGGCGGGCCGGCCTCACCGGTCCGTCGACGAGGTGCTGGAGGCGATTCCGCTGACCGACGGCGAGGCGGGCGAGGACGCCGTCGCCGACGCCCTCCACGCCCCGGCCGTCGACCGCCGCCTCGTCGCCGGCACCCTGGCGGAGGAACTGGCGGCCGAGCATTCCAAGGAACTCAAGGCGTTCCTCTGCCGGCAACTCCAGTGGTGCGGCGAGGCGGAGGACGTGCCGGCGCTCGCCGCCCTCCTGGCCGACGACCGGCTGTGCGAGCCGGCGACGCAGGCGCTGCTGGCCATCGGCGGCGAGGCCGCCACCAGGGCCCTCCGCGACGCCCTGCCCAAGGCCGAGGGCGGCCGCCGGGTCACCATCCTGAAGGCCGTCGGACGGCTCGAAGACGCCGACTCCGCCGCCGAGGCCCGCAAGGACATCGGCGCCGAGGACCGGGACCTGCGTCTGACGGCCCTGTGGGCCCTGGCGAAGATGGGCGACGGGCAGGCCGCGGAGGCGGAACGCGACGCGGCCTCGGCCGACCCGTCGTTCGCCCAGCGGATGGCGTTCGCCGCCGCCCTGCTCCTGGCCCGCCGCCTGGGCGAGTCCGGCAAGACCGACGCCGCCGAGGCGATCTGCCGCCGCTGCATGGAGCAGGCCGAGCGGCGCGAGGCCGTCCACGAGCGGCTGGCGGCCCTCGACGCCCTGGGCGACGTCCTCGGCCCGAAGGCGGTCGGCGACGTGCTGAAGGCCCTCGACTCCAAGGACCTGCGGTACCGCGTGCCGGCGGCCCGGACGGCGCTGCGGCTGGCCAAGGCCATCCGCAAGAAGGACCGCGACGCCTCCGACCGGCTGCTCAAGAAGATTCCCGACGCCACCGGGGAGGGATTCGTCCGGCAGGACGCGGAGCGGCTCCTGGCCGGCAAGCCGGTCTGACGCGGGTGGCACGCTTTCGCAACGTCGCGAACGCATGGCACCCGGCATGTGTGGCCCGGCCGGACGAGACCGGCCGCGGCACGACGTCACATGGAAGCGGAAGGAGACGGCCATGACGCATCGGACACTGACGCGACGCCGGTTCCTGGGCACGGCGGCCGCCGGGGCGGCGGCCTTTGCGATCGTCCCGCGGCACGTCCTCGGCGGCCCGGGGCAGGACGTCCCGAGCGACACGGCCACCTACGCCATCATCGGCAAGGGCGGCCGGGCGGACAAGGGCATCGGCTGCCTGGGCAAACGTAAGAAAATCGCCGTCTGCGACGTCGACTACCGGCACATGGGCGGCCCGGCGGACGGCAAGACGCGGTACCGCGACTATCGCCGGCTGCTGGAGCGGAAGGACCTGGACGTGGTCTGCATCGCCACGCCGCCCCACTGGCACGCCCTGCCGTGCATCCACGCCGCCCAGGCCGGCAAGGACATCTTCTGCGAGAAGCCGATGACGAAGTTCATCGCCGAAGGCCGCGCCGTCGTCGACGCCGTCGAGCGGTACGGCGTGGTCTTCCAGATCGGCACGTTCGGGCGGTTCGGCAACAGCCGGAAGAAGGACCACATCGAGAATCATAAGATCATCAAGTACGGCCTGATGAAGAACCTCGACGGCACGGTGGCGGTCTGCGGCGCCCGCAACCGGACGGGGGACCCGTCGCTGCCGCCGGAGAAGGAAATCCCCGAGAGCCTCGACTACGACCTGTGGCTCGGCCCCGCCCCCTACAAGCCGTACAACAAGAACCGCGTCCATTACAAGAACCGGTTCTACTGGGATTACGAGGGCGGCGACCTGACGAACTTCGGGGCCCACAGCGTGGACCCGTGGCAGTGGACGTATGCGAAGGACTTCACGAGTCCCGTCCAGGCCCGGCCGTGCGCCCCCTGGCCGCAGCATCCCGACGCCGTCGGCCCGTTCGGCTGGGCGGAACTGACCTACGCCGACGGCCTGCGGATGGTCCTCGACGGCGGGAAGGTCAAGCGGCCGTACGACCGCGAGGTGAAACGCAAGAGGGTGTCGGCCAAGGACCTGGACGACGCCGGCCGGAAGCAACTGGCCGCGTTGCCCGACCCGCCGCCGCTCGTCCAGTTCGGCGAGGCGGTCCGGACCCGGCAGCGGGCCGGCGGGCACGCCGAGTCCTCCCACCGGGTGTGCGTGGCGATGCACCTGGCGAACATCGCCATCCGCCTGGGGCGGACCATCCACTTCGACCCGGAGACCGAGCGCATCGTCGGCGACGGGCAGGCCGACCGCCTCGTCAACATCCCGATGCGGGCGCCGTGGCATCTGTGACGGCAGGGATTGAGCCTGCTTCGCCCTGCGTCGTGGGCTACGCAGCCCGCGAAGAAGGGGGAGCGAGGGAGAGAGGGAACGAGGCAAAGGCGGGTGGCACGCTTTCGCGCCGCCCGGAAAGCGTGTGCTTCGCGATCGGGGGGTCGCGCGGTGCCCAGTCTTGGGCACCGCGCGGTGGGCAAGACTGCCCACCGCGCCACTGAAGCGCATGCTTTCAGAGAGACGCGAAAGCATGGCACCCGGCGTTTTTCGCGCGGTGGGTACTCCAGACCCACCGCGCAAGCGTGGTGATACCGTCCGTGGAACGAACCGTCCAGCCTACCTGAGGAGAAGCCTATGTCCCGTCGCACGATGCGTCTGTCCCGCCGGAAGTTCCTGGCCGCCACCGGCGCCGCCGCGGTGACGGTGGCGTCGAGTTCGATCCTCTCGGGCGCCCGGCGGGTGGGGCCCAACGAGAAACTCAACCTCGCCTTCGTCGGCTGCGGCGGGCGGGGCGGGGCGAACCTGGGGGGCCTCGGCGGCTCGAACCACGTCGTCGCCCTGTGCGACGTCGACCGGCGCCGCGCCGGCAAGGCGTTCGAGAAGCATCCCCGGGCCAGGACGTTCACCGACTTCCGCCGGATGCTCGACGCCGTCGACCGGCAGATTGACGCCGTCGTCGTCTCCACGCCCGACCACACGCACGCCGTGGCGTGCATGGACGCCATCCGGCGCGGCAAGCACGTGTACTGCGAGAAGCCGCTGGCCCACTCCGTGTGGGAGGTCCGGTCCCTCATGGCCGCCGCCCGCAAGTACAAGGTGGTCACGCAACTCGGGAACCAGGGCCACTCCTCGAACGCGATCCGCATGTTCTGCGAGTGGATCTGGGACGGCGCCATCGGCAACGTCCACACGATTCACGCGGGGTGCGGCTCCGTCCACTGCCGCATCCGCGACCTGCCGAAGCGGGGCGAGACGCACGACGTGCCCGGCCACCTGGACTGGAACCTGTGGCTCGGCCCGGCGAAGCAGCGGCCGTACCATCCGATGTACCTGCCGGGGGCGTGGCGGGCGTGGGCGCCGTTCGGCACCGGCACGATCGGCGACTGGATCTGCCACGTCGTCGACCCGACGTTCTGGGCGCTGGACCTCGGGTCACCTTCGACCGTCCTGACGGAGGCCCAGACGGAGTGGGATCCCGTCAAGCATGCCGATACGTTCCCCGCCGGTTGGACCGTGGCGTACGAGTTCGCGGCCAGGGGGTCCCGGCCGCCGGTCAAACTGGTGTTCCACTGCGGCCAGACGCACATCCCCCGCCCGAAGGAACTGGGGGAAGGCCGCAAGGTCACCCGGACCGGGGCCGTCGTCTACGGCGACAAGGGGACCATCATGCACGGCTCGCACGGGGCGGGCGGTGTGCGGATCATCCCGGAAGCCAAGATGCAGGAGTATGCGAAGCACCTGCCGGAGAAGAAGATCCCGCGCGTGCCGAACCATCACGCGGACTTCGTCCAGGCGGTGCGCGAGCGCCGGCACGCGGGGTCCGACTTCGCCCTGTACGGCGGCCCGCTCACCGAACTCGCCCTGCTGGGCATCATCGGCCTGCGCGTGCCCGGCAAGACACTCGCCTGGGACGCCCGGAACGCGAAGTTCACCAACTGCCCGGAGGCGAACGCGTACGTCAAGCCCGAGTTCCGCAGCGGCTGGACGCTCTGACGATTGGTGCGCGGCGGCGGAGACCCCCTGCGCCCGTTGAGCCGCCGACGGCACGTCGGCGGGCGTGCCGGATGCCCGGAAGCGACAGCCGGTCGGACGGACGAATCGAAAGGAGACGTCATGCGTGCAGGTTCCACCCGCCGCACCTTCTTCCGCCGCGTGGCGGTGGCCTCCGGCGCCGCCGCGGCCGGCCTGGCGGGGCCGGCCCGTCCGCGGCCGGCCCGCGCCGTCGAGCCCATCGAGCGCACCGGCGACCCGAAGGTCAAGTTCACCCTGGCGGCGTACAGTTACCGGGGGCTCCTCAGCGGCAAGGAACCGAAACTCACGCTCGAGGACTTCCTCCGCGACTGCGCCCGCTTCGGCTGCGAGGGGGCCGAGCCCACCTCGTACTACTTCCCCCAGCCCGTGACGGATGAGTACCTGTGCCGGCTCAAGGGCCTCGCGTTCCGGCTGGGCCTGGCGGTCTCGAGCACGGCCGTGGGGAACCACTTCTGCCGGCCGCCGGGCGCGGAGCGCGACAAGCAGATCGCCCACGTCAAGGCGTGGGTCGACCACGCCACGCTGCTGGGGGCGCCGGTCATCCGCATCTTCTCGGGCCGGCCGGGGAAGGACCAGACCGAGGAGGAGGCCCACCGCCTCGCCGTCGAGGCCATCGAGGAGTGCGCCGACTACGCCGGCTCGAAGGGCATCTACCTGGGCCTGGAGAACCACGGCGGGCTCACACAAACGTCCGAGAGCATGCTCCGCATCATCCGCGACGTCAAGAGCCCCTGGTTCGGCGCCTGGATGGACACCGGCAACTTCCACGAGCGCGACCCGTACAAGGAACTCGAAGCGATTGCCCCGTACACGCTGCACGTCCAGGTCAAGGTGGTGACGCACGTCAAGGGCGGCCCGCGCGAGCCGATGGACTTCAAGCGCCTCGCGACGATCCTGAAGGGCGTCGGCTACCGCGGCTGGATCTGCCTGGAGTACGAGGAGAAGGACGACCCGCGAAAGGCGTGCCCGGAGTACCTGGACCAGTTGCGCGCCGCCTTCGCGTGAGCGTGGCCATGAACCCCCTCTCCCTGGCGGGAGAGGGATGGGGTGAGGGTGGCACATCCTGCGCGGCGGGCCTCCCGGGCCACCGCGCTAGACACCTGTAGGGCGCGGCGGGTCTCCGCACCCGCCGCGCTCACGTGCGCCCCCGCCGGTCCTGCGCGGCGGTTACGGAGAACCGCCGCGCAAGGCTTGCCCGTCACCCGTCGGTGTACTCGTCGTCCGGGTCGAACGGCGGCACGACGCAGTTGAGTATCTTCAGGCGTCCGATCGCCCGGTGCCGGCACCCGGGGCGGATCATGACGGCCGTCATCGGCCGCACCGGCACCCGCTCGCCGTCGAGTTCCACCGCGCCCTCGCCCTCCAGGACCACGTAGATCTCCGTCATCCGTTTGTGCCAGTGCGGCCGGGTCTGCTCGGCGATCTCCACGAGGTGAATCGAGGCGGTCTCGTTTTCCGGCACGGCAAACGCCCGCCGCGCCTGCCCGCACGGGCACGCGTTCGGCGCCAGTTCATCCAGTTGGGCGACGCTGTAGTTGGTCATCCTCTGCTCCTCCATGCGTATGCCGCGCGGTGGGCAGTCTTGCCCACCGCGTATTCCTTCGAATGCTGTTTCAATCCCTCTCCCCCGGCGGGAGAGGGTAGGGTGAGGGGGTGGCATCGCCACCCTTGCGTGCCGCGCGGCGGGCAGCCTTACCCACCGCGCCTGAGTCTGTCATTCTGAGGGCCGACGGCCCGAAGCGCTGTACTCCGAGCGGAGTGAGGAATCTCGCCGTGGCCTTTGCCGTATGATAGCGCGGCGGGTGCGGAGACCCGCCGCGCTTCACCTTTCCTCTTGCCTCGGGGCTTCGGCCAAAGGGGGCTGATAGAACTCCCCCAGACCGTTGCTCTCGCCTGCCTCCGTCACTCCGTCACTGCCTTACGGCTTCGTCAGTCCCAACCCGCACAGCGGCACGACCGATTCCATCTGGGCCTTGCCGTACTGGAAAATCGTGAAGCCGCCCGTCTTGTGCTTGCGCGTGATGCGGACCTGGTCGATCACCCGGCTCACGTCCGTCGTATCGGGCCACGTCGATAAGCCGATGCCGGGGTAGCACGGCACCTTGCCCGCCCACCGCACCTGCTGGGCCACCTCCGAATCGAACTGCATGTTCGACGGCGTGTAATCCATCGGGCACACGAAGTCCAAGAGCCCGCGGTCGCACCACGCCTTCCAGTCCTGCCCCACCTGGTCGCGGTGGACGGGCCAGTTGCGGAACACGGCCGCGCTGATGTCGCACTCGGGCCGCACCTTCTTCACGCGCCGATGGACCTCCTCGACGACCGCCGTAATCTGCGCCCGGCGGAAGTCCAGCCACTTCGCCCGCAGGGCCTCGTCCTCGCGCACGTCCTTCGGCCAGCGGGCGACCTTCCGCCCGATCGTCTCCTCGAACCGCCGCCGGCACCCGTCGCAGAAGCAATGTTGATTATTGGGATAACGGATGTAATCGAAATGGATGCCGGCGACGTCATACTTCGTGCCGACCTCGACCATCGACTCGATTTCGAGTTTGCGGTTGGCCGGGTGCGACGGGCACAGCCACCGCGGGTCCGTCTCGCCGCCGAAACTCACCTGGAGCCGGCCCTCGCGGCGCATCCGGTCGCGGAACGCACGGGGCGATGAGCCCCGCATCCGCCAGTTCACTTTCCACACGTGGCACTGGACGCCGTGCTTGCGGCAGGCGGCGGCGCACGCGGCCACCTGGTCGCCCTGCTCGGCCACCTCCGGGGCGACGGGCAGCACCTCGCTCCGGTAGTACGCCAGGTCCGCCCACAGCATGTTCGGCACGATGGCCGTGAACCCGTTCTCGGCCAGCAGCCGGATCTCCTCGTCCCACGATTGCTCGGACGGGCCGAACGCCGAGTGGCACCACAGGGCCCGGAACTCGCCCTTCTCGGACGGCTGGGCCAGGCACCGGGCCCGGACGAGCAGCCGCCGGGCCTCGGTTGCGGCGTCCACCGCCTCGGGGAACGCCTCCTGACGGATGAGGCGCCGGGCGGCGTCGCGGCGGGCGGCGGCCTCCTTCAGCGCGGCCAGGGCCTGCGGGCGACCGGCCGCCTCGGCCGTGGCGCGGATGCCGCCCGAGGCCGCCTCGAACGTCTCGTACGGCCCGATCTCGCCGATGCGGGCGACGGCGCCGCCGGCCGCCTCCTCCCACAGGCCGGGCGCCAGGTGCCCCGCCAGGGCGAGCAGCATCCGCCGCTTCCGGGCCGCATCGTCCTCCAAAAGCACATGGGTCATGAAGATACATCGGTCCGAGGCGATGACGGCCGGCAGGCCGGTTTCGCGACCGTCGGCGCTGAACCAGCGGGCGACGACGCGCGCCCCGCGGCCCGCCGGTCTGGCGTCGACCACGTTCCAGGAACCCTGCTCGACGCGCGGCGGCACGCCGGCCGGGGCGCTGTCGCCGAAACGGATCTCCGCAAAATGCCCGCGCGCCTTCTGGCGCACGTGCCGACCGCCGGCGATGCCGGTCGCCTCGACCAGTGCCCCCGGCATGGTGTAGAAGGCCAGGAGTTTGCCGCCGCCGTCGAGCCAGGCCGCGACCGTCTTCGCGGCGGCCTCCGGCAGGGAGGGGTTGTACGGCAGGACGAGCAGCCGCCGGCCCGTCAGGCGGTCGGCGTCGAGGTCCAGGTCGCTCGTGACGGCGGTCCGGAGGCCGGCGGCCTCGAACATCTCGGCCGTCTGCCGGGCGTACCGGGCGAAGCCGTCGCCGCCGGCGTCGGCGCGGATGCGCGACTCCGCCCGGACGACGAGGACGGCGGCCGGCCGGCCGAACGCCTCCAGGTCCGCCACGTGCAGAACCGTGTCCTCGTCCCTCCCGCGCCAGGCGGAGAGGCGGATGATATCGACCCGGCCCCATCCGGCGGGGCGGCCTTCGATCTTCGTGTCGCGCTTCTCCACCGTGACCGTGTGCCACCGGCCGCGGGCCTCCGGTGCGAAACCCGCCGCGTACCACCCGTCGCCGCTGTGAAAGTACATCGTGAAGTGCCCGACGGGCGACGGGTCGTCGATATACATCTTGAAGCGTACGCCGCGGCGGTCGGCCAGGTCGACCGGCCCGTGCCGGTCCCACGAGGCCCGTTCGATGTCCGTGCCGGCGAAGGCGCACGGCAGCCGCAGGCACCGGCGGCCGGCGACCTCGGCCGGCTCGGCCTCGGGCGAGCCCCGCATCGGCCGCCAGACCTTCCCCGCCGCGGCGGCGCCTGAGTAGACGCAGGCGTCGATGGTCTCGGCCGCATCCTCGGCGGCGGAGGTGGTGGCGGCGGCCAGGGCGATGATTGTCAGGACGGCCGATCGCATGGTCATTCTCCTAACGCTACGTTGTCAACTCTCGTCAACCGCCTACGACTATAGCGCGGTGGGCAGTCTTGCCCACCGCGCGGTGCCCAAGACTGGGCACCGCGCCACCGCCTTCTTGTACGAGGGCAAAGTTGGCAAAGTAGCCCTAAGTCCCGCGCGGCAACGTAACCCCCCTCTCCCGCCAGGGGAGAGGGTATTGAAACACCCTCCCCGCACCGTCCTGCTAGTCCGTCTCCGGAAGCGGAATGCGGACCTCGTGCTTCTCTTTCGGGTCGAGCGGCAGGGGACGGGCGATCTTCTCGGCCGCCCAGCCCTCCCGGTGGACCACGATCCGCTGAAGGTCCCCGGCCGGCAGGGGGTCGACCGTCAGCCGGGCCGCCCGCCCCTCGTCGTCCACCGCGAGGGTCATGTGCAGCGGCCCGAACGGCGTCGCGACGCCGCCCAGGCGCGTGACCATCCCCGGCCGGGTCCACGCGGGCGGCAGGCCTTCCAGGAGGTGCAGTTCCCGCCCCCGGTCGATGGCGAGCAGGTGGACCGCCAGCCGGATGAACTCCGCCGAGGCCCAGTTGTGCGGCATGTCGCCGACCGCCCGGAACGGCTCGCCGCGCGGCGGCTGCTCCTCCCGCCACGCCAGCAGGGGGGAGGCGTGGTTCGCCATCGCGTACAGGCACCGGGCGGCCTTGGCCCCGTCGCCCTGCCATAGCCATACGTGTCCATAAAATGAGGCGAAGTAGTTCCAGATGCCGCCCGTCATCCACCCGGTGCTCATGACCATGCCCTCGCGCTCCGTGGCGCGGAGCATCGCCAGGTTCGTCGCCACCAGCGGATCGTCCTTCCGGAAGACCTGCCCCGGATAGACGGCGTGGCAGAACGCCCACTGGGCCTTCTGCGGCAGCGTCTCGGCGCCCGCCTGGCCGATGAAGACGGGCAGGTACGGGTGCCCGCGGGAGTCGGTGCGCATGTTGCGGCCGGCGGCGCGGCGGAAGGCGTCGAGGAAATCGTGGTACTCGGTCTGGAGGATGCGGGCCCGGTCCTCCTTGCCGAGCCACCGGGCCCCGTCGACGGCCGCCTTCAGCCCCGCCAGGTTCCAGTAGACGTTCGTGAACTCGGCGTTGTCGCGGGCGCCCAGGCCGCCGTCCGGGAAGCCCGGCGGTACGAGGCCGTCGTCGAGCGGCGTCTCGTTCGTGTACGTCTCGCGGCGCAGGCGGCGGAGGTACGCCACGGTCTTCTCGAGTTGGGGCCACACCGACTCCAGCCACGCCTTGTCCCTCGCCAGCCGCGCGTGCCGCACGCACGCCCACAGGACGATCCCGTTCTCCTTGTGGTACCGGTGGATGAGTTCGAACCGGCCGTCCGGCTGCTGGTGACTCAGCATGTAGGTGATGCCGGCCCGGGCCTGGTCGGCGGCGCCGAGGATGGCGGCGGTCTCCAGGAGGAACGCCCCGTCCACGATCCAGAGGCCCCGGTAGCACGTGGGCCCGACCTGGAACGCCGGCAGTCCGCCCTTGATCTCGCGGGCCTGCCAGATGTTGCGGATCGATGCGTCGATGAGCGCCTGGACGCCCGCGTCCGGCACCTGCACCCGGCCGTAGGGCAGGGGGGCGGCGTGCCAGTACGCCTCGGCCGTCGCGCGGAGGGCCACGGCCTCCTCCGCGGTCTTCGGACGGACGACGGGCGGCCGTCCGGCCGCGTGCGTCATCGCGAGACGCACCGTCTCGCCGGCCGCGAGGGTCATCGGTTCCAGGTCCGCCCGCCAGGTGACCTTGCCGTCGCGTTTCGCGGCGACCATGCGGCGGGAGGCGAAGACGGCCTCGCGGTCCGAGACCGCCAGCCGCTGGCCGTCCAGGTCGGCCCGCAGCGGTACGTACGCCTCGGCCACGATGCACGGCGAGACCGTGCGCGGCGCATCGCCCGTGTTCGTCACGTGGACGAGGAGACAATCGTTGCGGGTCACGTCCGGCACGTCGCCGCAGCACGGGTACACGGCGGCGAGGGCCTGGCCGTCGAGCCGCCCGGCCAGGAGGGCGGCGTCGTCGGCCTCCGCGGCCGGCTCGAAGACCCACAGGGCGTTCAGGATGGTGTTCTTGTCGGACGCAGTCTCGTGGGCGGCGACCTCGACCGCGATGCGGCCGTCGCCGTCGGCGTCGCGGGCCTGGAACCAGAACGCCCCGGCCACGTTCTTGCCGAGGTCGCCGATCGTGTCGACGGTCCGCGGCTTCGTCCCCTCGACCCGCAGCACCTGCACCCGCCGGCCGGGCCGGTCGTGGTACCCCTCGCACAGGGCGAGGGCGACCGCGGCCCGGGCGTGCGGCTCGACGTGGACGGCGTACCGGATGGACCCGCCCATGTGGACGGCGATGGTGCCGAGCCACGGGTTCACGCCCTTCGGCGGATGGGCCCAGCGGTCGAGCACCTGGCGGCCGTCCGTCCGCACGACCTGGAGCCGCTTGGGCGGCGGGCCGGCGCCGAGCGGCTCGGTGACCGCGAACGCCTCCTCCACGATCGCAAGGCCCGGTGCCCGCCGCAGGGTCCGGACGATGGGCACCCGCGGCGAGACCAGCGTCTGGCCCGTCTGCTCGGCGTCCGGAGCGACCTCGACGGCGAGGCTGAGGCCGAACTGGGCGGCCCCGCCGCGCCAGTGGTACCGGAGGCGGCCGCGATGGTCGACGAGCGTCTTCTGCGGATCGTCCGGCAGGCAGATGGCGGTCTGCCACTCGGGCGGGGCCCAGCGGAAATCGACGCGCAGCGCAGCGTCGTCGCCTTCGGCCGGCGGCTCTCCGGCGACCGCGGCCGGGGTCATCGTCATCAGGCCGGCGGCCACGCAAAGAAGGCACGGGCCGAGGGTGCGGCGAAGGGGGGTCGGCAGCAGACCTTGCATGAAGCGGCTCCTCTCGCGGTTGCGGTAAGACGAGTGTACCGCGGGTGGGGACGAGGTCAATCGCGAAGCGCGGGCCGCCGCCGCGCTGCCGGCGGGAACGTCAAACGCAGAAGCGGGCCGCGGTGCCGCGCGTTCCCGTCCGACGGGTATAGATCGCGGGGCGCAGAAGACTCGGGTGTCATTCCGACCGAGGGCCCAACGGGCCCGAGCGGAGGAATCTCGCCGTTGGGCCGACAACGAGATTCCCGTTCGACTCGGCTTCGCCTCGCTCAGGGCAGGCCCTCGGCTCGGCGCGCTCGCTCGGAATGACATCGTGAACGGATGCCGCCAATGCGTCTCGTCCCGTCGGCCGGCTCCGGCGTTGCCACGCCGTCCCCCACACCGTACCATGTCACCTCGTTCGGCGAGCGCGCTGAACCGCAGGGAAGGACGCCGCACATGAGCGAGTGGAGCACCGACCGCCTGGAAGCCTGCGTCCGCCGGCACCTGCCGGAGGCCGACGGGCCGCTCACGTTCGAGCGCATCCGGACGGGCAAGTTCAACACGTCGTACTACGTCCATGCGGGCGATGAGGACCTCGTGCTCCGCATCGCCCCGCTGGACGACGCGGTCTTCTGCTTCTACGAGCGCGGCATGATGAAGCAGGAGCCGGGCATCCATCGCCTGCTCCGCGAGGAGACGGACGTGCCCGTGGCGCGGGTGCTCGCGCTGGACGAGTCGCGCGGGATTATCGACCGCGACTTCCTGCTGATGGAGCGGCTGCCGGGCACGGCCCTGTCGGACCGCCCGGCGTGCGACCCCAACCGCATCCTGGAGGAGACGGGCCGGTGCCTGGCCCAGGTCCACGCCCTGACGGCCGAGGCGTACGGCTACCTGGGCGCGCACCGCCCCATGGAGCCGCAGCCGGCCTGGGCCGAGGCGTTCCGCGTCATGTGGGGCAAGTTGATCGACGACATCGCCGACACGGGCCACTACGACGCGGCGGAGGCGAAGCGGCTCGTCGGCCTCCTCGAGGACCACCTCGCGCTCTTCGACCGGCCCGTGTCGTCGAGTCTCCTGCATATGGACATCTGGAGCCAGAACCTGCTCGTCGACGGCCAGGGCCGCCTCTCGGGCATCGTCGACTGGGACCGGGCCCTGTGGGGCGACCCGGAGATCGAGTTCGCCGTCCTCGACTACTGCGGCATCTCGCGGCCGGCGTTCTGGCGCGGGTACGGGCGCGAGCGGGACACGTCGCCCGAGGCGCGGGTGCGCGGCGTGTTCTACTTCCTGTACGAACTCCAGAAGTACATTGTGATCCGCCACGGCCGGAGCCGCGACCCGGCCGCCGCCCGGCGGTACAAGCGGGAGGTGATGCGCGTGGTGGAGCGGCAGTTGGGGTGAGAGCGAGGGCGCGGAAGGTCTGGGATTTGTCACCCTGAGCGCAGCGAAGGGTCTCGCCGTGCGAACAGCAAAAAGGCACAGACCACGGCGAGATTCTTCGTCGCGGCTTCGCCGCTCCTCAGAATGACAATGTTAGCATCAGGGCCACGTCCCGGCGCGCCGGGCTTCGGCCCGCAAGCGGGCCTTAGAATGCCAACGTTATGCGAAAGGAGCCCCCGATGACGCGTTCGACCGCCGGCGTCCTCGTTGCGGCCGTGTGCGCAGCCGTATGGGCCGCCGCCGCGCCCGCCGCCGCCGAGCCTGACCCCATCCGCCTGCATCGCGACAACCCGCACTACTTCCTCTGGCGCGGCAAGCCGACGGTGCTCGTCACCTCCGGCGAACATTACGGGGCCGTGCTGAACCTTGACTTCGATTACGGGCCGTACCTCGAGGAACTCGAGCGTCACGGCCTGAACCTGACGCGGACGTTCTCGGGCACGTACCGCGAGGTTCCCGGCTCGTTCAAGATCACCGGGAACCCGCTCGCCCCCAAGCCGCACCGGTTCGCCTGCCCGTGGGCGCGGACCAAGACGAAGGGCTACTACGACGGCGGGGGCAAGTTCGACCTGTCGAAATACGATCCCGCCTACTTCGCGCGGCTGAAGGACTTCCTCGCGCAGGCGTCGAAGCGGGGCGTGGTCGTCGAACTCGTCCTCTTCTGCCCCATGTATAACGATGAATTGTGGAAGGCCTGCCCGATGAACGCCCGCAATAACGTGAATGGTGTGGGCAGCGTCGGCACGAAGCAGCCGCTCACGCTCGACAGCGGCGGCCTGCTCGAACACCAACTCGCCTTCGTCCGCAAGATCGTGACCGAGTGTAACGCGTTCGACAACCTGTACTGGGAAATCTGCAACGAGCCGTACTTCGGCGGCGTAACGCGCGCCTGGCAGCAGCGCATCGCCGAGGCGATCGTCGCCACCGAGAAGGACCTGCCCCGCAAACACCTCATCGCCCGGAACATCGCGAACGGATCGAAGCGCGTCGACGACCCGATGCCGCAGGTCAGCATCCTGAACTTCCATTACTGCTCGCCGCCGAAGGCCGTGGCGATGAACCGGCACCTCGGCCGGGCCGTCGGCGACGACGAAACCGGCTTCAAGGGCTCCAACGAGGTGCCGTACCGGCCGGACGGCTGGGACTTCCTTCTCGCCGGCGGGGCCGTCTACTCGAATCTCGATTACTCGTTCACGCCGGACGCCGAGGACGGCTCGGCCGAGCCGAAGGCGCCCGGCGGCGGGGGCGAATCCCTCCGCCGCGCCCTCGGGGCACTGAAGCGGTTCATGGACGGCCTCGACTTCGTCCACATGGAGCCGTCCACGGCGTGGGTCGCGGGCGGCGTGCCGGAGAAGGCCACCGTCCACGGCCTGGCCCAGGCCGGCCGGCAGTTCGCCCTGTTCCTCCGCGGCGGCCGGCGGGCCGACCTCGTCCTCGACCTGCCGAAGGGGGCGTATACGGCCGAGTGGGTCGACTCGCGCACCGGCAAGGTCGCGAAGCGCGAGGGGTTCGAGCACAAGGGCGGGAAGCGGATACTGGCCTCCCCCGCGTACGACGGCGAGGTGGCCCTGCGGGTCCTGGCCCGGTGACCGCTGAGCCCCCGGCCGCACGCAGGTCTCGCGACACGGTCCGGCGGCGTGCCGGCGAGGGCGTCGACGGGGTCGCTGTCGTCGGCGGCGTCCTCCGGCGGGAGCCAGAGGTCCGCCTCCGCCGCCGGCGCGGGGTACGTCTCGCCCGTCGTGCCGGTCAGGGCGGCCGTGGGCGCCGCCGGGTCGTCCTCGGTCATCGCGGGGTCCGCGGCGTCGCCCTCGCCGGAGGCGAGCAGGGCCGTCGGCGCGGCGGTGTCGGCCGCGTCGTCGTCGGCGTTCTCCGTCAGCCCGCCCGCCCCCGGCAGCGCCAGCGGCGTGGGGTCGCCGGCCGACAGGCCGCCGGCGGTCGGCAGCGGATCCAGGTGCGTCCCGTTCGTCATCGCCGCCTGGTAGTACGGGAGGAATCCGTTGATGCCCCAGGAGTTCACCACGCCGTCCGGGGCCGAGGCGAAGAGCCCCGTGCCGCGGAGGTCGGCGTCCAGGTCGCCGCCCTGGTACCGCTGGAGGAATCCGTTGATGTCCCAGGAGTTGACCTGGCCGTCCGGGGCCGTGTTGAAGAGGTCGCTGCCGCGCATGTCCGCCCGGAGGCTGCCGACGTAGAAGACGGCCTGGCCGCCCGCCGTGCCGTCGCCCGAGGGCAGGTCGTCCGCCGCCTCGTAGAGGTAGCCGAGGCCGGAGGAATCGGCCGCCGGCTCGCCGTCCAGGACGTGACCGTCGAGGTCGGCCAGATGGCCGGCGCCGTACGACAAAGTGACTTTGACCCACGTGTCGACGGCCTTGTCCCAGGCGCCGGCGATCTGGAGCGTGAGCGTATCCGTGCCGTCCCCGTCGACGGTCAGGTCGGCGGCGGCGAAGGTGCCATCGACGACCTCGTCGCCGCCGGAGTCGCCTCCCAGGGCGTACGGCACGACGTTTTCCGTCCGGACGAAGGACCCGTCGTAGGTGAACGACACGCGGCTGACCGGGCCCTCGGTGTCGGCCCGGACGCTGAGGCTCGTGCTGTACGCCGACAGGTTGAGCGTGTCCCCGTCGAGAAGCGGGCCGATGGCCGTATCCGCGTCGGCGTTAATCAGCGTGAAACCGGTGACGCCGTCGGCCGCCTGGGTCTGGACGGGCACGTCGACGCCCGGGCCGAGCGGGCCCGTCAGGTCCGTTTCGCCGGCGTCCCCGACCAGGGGCGCGGCGTCGAGCAGGAGACGGGGTTCGAGCGGTTCGAACGACGGCGTGGGACCGACGGTGCTGCCGGATGCGTCGGGCATGCGTACCCCTCCTGGAGCGATCGGGGCGGCCGGACCCGTTCCGGGGCGTCAAGACGGCCGGCCCCGCGGGGATGAAGGCGGCCGGCCGGCGGCGGGCGCGGCGTCGTCTGCGGGGTGGACGCGGGCGGGGCCGGCATGCTACAATTCCCGCCCCCACACGCCGCGGAGAGGTGGCAGAGTGGACGAATGCACCGGTTTCGAAAACCGGGCCGCCCCTGGCGTAACCCCTTGCGAGTCAAGCACTTCTGAATCCGCCCCTCCCGACTTGGCGTCATACTTGGCGCTTCTGGCCGAGAAATCGCCCGATCTGGCGGCCGTCGCGAAGGCATGGCCGGACCTGCCCGCGGCCGTCAAGGCGGGCATCGTGGCGATGGTCAAGGCGGCCGAC
>JAWODB010000009.1:0-6256 GCA_046483505.1 Phycisphaerae bacterium | reverse complement strand
AAGCCACAAGCCTCAAGCCACAAGCCTCAAGCCACAAGCCTCAAGCCACAAGCCTCAAGCCACAAGCCTCAAGCCACAAGCCTCAAGCCACAAGCCTCAAGCCACAAGCCTCAAGCCACAAGCCACAAGCCTCAAGCCACAAGCCTCAAGCCACAAGCCTCAAGCAGCAGCCACGGCAACGGCGCGCTCTTGCTTGCTTTGCTTGTTGCTTGCGGCTTGCAGCCTGTGGCTTGTCCCCCTCACCCCCCGCCGTCCTGTTTCTCGAAGTGCGGAAACGCGTACGCCGACGGGCAGAGGTCGCTCACCACGCACCGGTCGCACGCGGGTTTCTTGGCGGTGCACACCTGCCGCCCGTGGAACTGCACGGCGTGGCTGAAGTCCGACCACTGGTCCTCCGGCAGCAGGTCGGCCAGGTCCTCTTCGATCTTCTCGGCCCGCTCGTTTTCGGTGAGGCCGAGGCGTCCGCTCAGGCGGATGACGTGCGTGTCGCAGACGAGGCCGGGCTCGCCGAACGCCGCCGCCCGCACCATGTTGGCGGTCTTGCGGGCGACGCCGGGCAGGTCGGTCAGGGCGTCGAGGTCCTTCGGCACCCGGCCGTCGTGGTCCTCCACGAGCCGGCGGGCCATCCCCTGGAGGCTCTTCCGCTTGTTGCGGTAGAAGCCGGTCGGCTTGACGAGCGACTCCAGGTGCCGCCAGTGCATGTCGGCCAGGTCCTTGGGCGTGGGGGCCTCGTCGAACAGGGCCGGCGTGACCTCGTTGACCTTGTCGTCGGTGCACTGGGCGGGGAGGATGTCCGCCACGAGGAGTTCGTACGGTGACGAGAAGTTCAGGCGGCACCGGGCGTCCGGGTACTCGCGGATGAGGCGGCGGGCGATCTCCCGGGCGCGGTCGCCGCGGGCCGACTCGGTTTCGTCGGACCCCGTCTTGCCGGACGAGGATGTGCGTTTGGCGGCGGCGGTCATGCGGCCTCCTTTCGCGCTTCGGCTTCTCACGCGTCCCTCATGGTACGACCGGGCGGTGCCGGCGTGCAACGGACGGGTGGAATCGGCGCGGCCCGCGTGTCGAGCCGGGTCGACGATTCCTTCCGGCCGGACAAGACCGGCCGGGCCACACACGTCCCCGGGTGCCACTGGCGGCTTGCCCGCCAGTGTGTCCCGCCCGCCCGCTTCGCGATTGCGGGGCGGGGGGCGAGGCGGTATCCTCGTACCGGCTCCCACGTCCTTCGATGCAGGAGACACACGATGCCCCGCCCTCGCCCCGTCCTGATGCGTGCCGCATTGCTCGCCGCCCTCGCACCCCTTGCCTTGGCGAACGTTCCGTCCGCGGTGCGCGCCGCCGAGACCGCCCGTGTCCTGGAACTGGCGCTGCCGGACTTCCTCGACGGCCGCTTCGACCTCGTCGTCCGCCTGTACCACCGCGACGGGGCGTTCTACCACGGCTACGCCCTGCTGCCCGGCCGCGACAACCTGCCGCACCGCATCGACCCGACGCCGGCGGCCCCGTTCGTCTTCCATCGGGCCGGCGGCGAGCGGCTGGAGGTCAAGGACGAGTGGATGGGCGTCTATTCCTACAAGAACGACGAGTGGCGACGGCTCCGCGAGCAGTACGAGAAGGGCGACCTGACGGCCCGCCTCGTGGACGCCCCGCCGCCGCTGGCCTGGGACGGCAAGCGGCTCGTGGGGACGCTCGACGTCTGGCTCCTGCCGCCCGATACGGCGAACAACTGGGGCCTGGGCCCGCCGAAGTTCCCCGTCCGCCGCATCCGTCTCGATGCGACCGCGCCCGACGGCGGCGCCCTCGCCGGCACCTTCGAGGCATGGCAATACGAGGGCAAGGACGTCACCTACGGCGCCGGTGCCGACCGTTTCAAGGGCACCGTCACCGGCCGCTGGCGCGACGACGTCTGGAACCCGCGCAAGGGCACCGCTTACGCCGACGGCAAGGACTGGCCGGCCGCGCGCGGCCCCTATCTGAACGGCTCGGCCGTCGCGTGCGGCAAGCCGTTGGTCGCGAACCTGCACGATGCCCGCCTGGTGTGGGTGGCGGAGGAACTGACGCCCGGCGGCAAGGGCGGCCGGCCCAAGGTCGACTTCGGCTTCTACCCCGCCAACTGGTCCGGCATCGGCTACGGGGCGTTCGGCGGACCGGTCGTCGCCAACGGCAAGGTGTACGCGTACTTCCACTACCCGGACCTCGAGCAACTGCGGGCGATCCCCGAAGCCACCGGCCACATCCTCGGCATCCGCGGGGCGCCGCTCGGCCTGGTGGCGAGCCACTTCGACGCCGTCCGCCACACCGTCTTCTGCTTCGACGCCCGCACCGGCAAGACCCTGTGGCGGTGGCAATCGCAGGAGACGTTCGGCGGCGGCCACTCCGGCAAGAGCGGCAAGGGGCTCACCCCCTGCGTCCACGACGGGAAGGTGTACGTCCGCGGCGGGGGCATCCGATGCCTCGATGCCGACACCGGCCGCCTCCTCTGGCACCGCACAGGCCGCGACGAAAAGGATAAATCGTACGCCCCCGAAGGCGGATGGAGCCGCGAACTCAGCCCCGTCGTCATCGGCGGCACGCTCGTCTTCCACATCTATCCCGATACGACCCTCGTCGGCCTCGACCCCGAGACGGGCGAGGAACGGTGGCGGCACGAGCGGGCCTGCGGATGGGACGCCGTCCCCACCCGCGTCGTCCTGGGCGGCCAACCGTACATCGTGACGGCGTGCGGCGTGGACATCCGCACGGAGGGCGGGCCGGAGGACGAGCGGCTCCTGCTCATCGAGCCGCACTCCGGCAACATCCTCTGGCAGGACCGACGCATCGGCAAGACCGGCGTCTCGCTCGCCGTATGGGAGACCATCGTCTGCGGCAACGTGACGAAGGGCCTGAGCGAGGCCGAGGGCAAGGGCGTCGACGACCGGATGCGGGCGGGGGCGTTCCGCGTCTCCCTCACCGGCGCCAAGCCGCTCTGGACGGCCGACGCCGTCCACTACCCGCCGCACCGGGCCACACCCATCGCCCACCGCGGCCACTTTTACATCGACTCGCGGATCACGGGGTTCGCGTGCCTGGACGCCGCGACCGGCAAAATCATCAATACGCATCCGCACATCTACAAGCAGACGGGCGGCGACCACAACTGGACGTGGCACGTGGCCAGCGACGGGCGGATCGTGACGAGCGGCCTGCTCCTCTTCACGGACGCCGAGGACGGGTTCCGGCGGCTGCCGGGCCGCCTCTCGCTCGCCCTGCCGGGCGGGTACATGTGCCCCATCAAACCGGCCGTGGCCGACGGCCGCCTGTTCGTCCGCACGCTCGACAAACTCGTCTGTTACGACCTGCGGCAGCCGGCGGGGACGGAGGTGACGCGCCTGCCCCTGCGGTTCGAGGAGCCGTACGTGCCGAGCGCACCGGTCCGGGCGCCCCTGGAGGCCGTCCTCCGCATCGCCGGCGGACGCGTCAAGGACGGGGCCGTCCGGCCCACCGACGGCGCGAGCCTCCAGGACCATCCCCGGGCCGACTGGGCGCCCGTGTACGCGCACCGCACGCGCCTCGACGGCGACCGCCTGGCGGGCACGCTGCGGGTCCGCGTCGGCTTCCACGAGGAGGACTGGGAGGTGGACCTTTCGCGGAACAGCCAGTGGCGGGGCACGTATACCCGCCGCATCCCGCCGCCCGCCGACCCGTTCGACGTGCGGGGGCCCGCGACGGGCACCGTCTCGACCGACGGCGACGTGACGCTGTGGGTGGTGACGCTCGAGCGGGCCGTCACCCGCGACTGCCGGCCGGACCCCGACCGCGTGTACGTCACGCTGGTCCTCCAGCGGCGCGGCGACGGCCGGCTGCGGGCGCACGCCAAGGCGGGGCGGATGAACACGGCCGTCCACGAGGTGGACGCGTCGGACCTGGAGGTCACGGGCGAGGCCGTGCGCGGCCGGGCGACGGTCATCTTCCACGCCGACCGCTGGAAGGCGGCGAACCAGGCGACCCGCGGCGCCCTCGCCGCCCGCTACGCCCTCGACGCCCGCGCCGACGGCGACAAGGTCACCGGCTCGTATACGGGGACGGTGGGCGTTGAGTGGTCAAGGCGCGGGACGGTCGTGGAGGCCGTGAAGGATTAGGACCGTGCGGAGATTCCCTCCCACGGGCAGGGCACGGTGAAACGAGGCGCGGGAGGAGCGCAGGAATGGACGTGAGCCACCTTGGCGCGTTTCTGGACGGGCGCCTGCAGCCTGACGAATTCGCCGAGCACATCAGCGATGAGGTGAATGCGTATCGCCGCGGCCTACGGCTCGATGTCTGCCCTCACGAACATATACGTCTCGCCGACCTCCAGGCCGTCGACGGTGACGGAGCGTTTGCCGGCCACGTCGACGGTCCGCCACGGGCCGGACCACGAGTTCCAGCGGTAGACCTCCAGCGCCTGCGCGCCGGCGGGGATCGGCTGGGCCGTGTAGGATGTGCCCGGCCGGCCCGTCCAGGCCTTGCGGTTTTGCCAGACCCACATCCGCCGGCCGCCGCCTTCGAGGACGAACTCGCCCGCCGTGCGCGGCCGGCAGATGACGAACTCCATGCCCTTGGCGAGGCGGCACACGAGGCGCAGCACCTTGCCGCGGGCCGTCGGCCGCCACGGGTCGAGTCCCTCGCACAGGCCGTAATGCTCGTCCTTCGCCGCGGGATGGAAGAGGTTCCACGGCATGACGAACTCAGAGGCGCGCTTGCCGCCTGAGCCGACGACGCCGAGGGCGTCCCACAGGGCCGTCAGGAACATGCGGGCGGCGTCGGTCTCGGAGATCTCGCGCCGCTTCACGTTCATCTCGGTCGTGTGGAAGCCGATCTCGGCCGTGATGCCGAAATCGCGCCGGACCTGGTCGAACTGGCTCTGGAGCGACCACTTCCGCGTGCCCTGCCAGGGGACGTGCTTCACGTCCCAGTATCGATGAATATCGATGGAATGGAGTTTGCCCGCGTTGAAGAGCGGGGCGGCCGCCTTCGCGTACGGATTCCGGTTGCGAAAGAGCGAGCCCTCGATGTACCCGCCGGGGCTGACGCGAAGATTCGCGTCCACGCCGTGGACGCCGTCGGCCAGGCCCTCCAGGGCCCGGGCGTAGGCGTCGGGCGGGATCGGCTCCGGGTTGTTCGCCTTCCACGTCGGCTCGTTGACGGCGGTGTAGAACCGCACGCCCCAGCCGCGGACGCCCTTGGAGCGCAGCCACGGGCTGTCCGGTCGGAAGCGTTCGGCCAGGGCCCGGCCGACGGTCTTCCACTTTTCGTATCCGCCCAGCGGCCCGGCCCAGCGGGTGTAGTACTCGCACAGGAAGATCGGCTCGACGCCGTAGCGCCGGCAGAGGAGCACGAGGGCGTCGCACTGCTCGGGGTGCGGCTGTTTGTCGCGCGGCGAGAAGTAGATGGACTCCGAAAGGGGGATGCGGCACATGCCGCAGCCGAGGTCCCGCAAGGTCTTGAGTTGCCGCTCGGCGCGGGAGAGGTCGCGCCGGACCATGATATTCCCGCCGCCGATCTGCGACGGCACGTCGGCCGCGGCGGGCGCGACAGAGAGCATCGCCACCATCAGCAGGCAGGGCCCCGGCGGCGGAAGAACGCGGTCGAGACGCATGGGGCCTCCGTAGGCAGAGCCGGGTGAGGCAACGTCAATCGTCACCGGTAGTCTAATCGGGCAGGCAGCGAGGGCAAGGAGATTCGGGGGTGCAACGGCAATGATGAACAAGGAATGATGAACGCCGAATGATGAAGGCACGGCAACGGCGCCGGCGGCGTCCCGGGTGGCATGCTTTCGCGCTTCGGCGAACGCATGCGCTTCGGCCGCGCATGACCCACGTTTCGGCGAACGCGCGAAAGCGTGCCACCCGCCTCGTCCAACCGGGTCGGTCCGCTCTCCCGGCCGGACAAGCCGGCCGGGCCACCCGGCGAGTGGCCGCGGGGACCTCCTACTTCACCGGCGCCAGCGACGCATCGTCCAGCCAGATCGTGCCTTTGCCCGTGGCGTACAGGAACACGCGGAACCGTTTGCCGTCCGGCTTCGGCGTGCCGGTGACGGTCACCTTCTCCCACTCGGGGCCGATGCGTTTGCGGCGCTGGCCGCGAGCGCCTTCCTCGAAGTTGACGAAGAGTTCGTTTTCGCCCTCGCCCTTCGCCCAGACGGTGAACGTATAGGTCTTGGCGTCCTCGGCCACCGGCACGTAGGAGGTAATGATGCCGATGCGTCCCTGCGTGCCGGTGCACGCGATGCGGGCCGAGCGTT
>JAWODB010000237.1:0-6230 GCA_046483505.1 Phycisphaerae bacterium | reverse complement strand
GTATCGCGGTGGGTACGGAGACCCACCGCGCTCCATCGTCCACGAGCAGGAGCCGCCCGTGCCCGGGAAGACCCGACCCATCTCCGAACGGACGATCGCCCGCCTCAGCCTGTACCGTCGGCTGCTGAACGTGCTGCGGGCCGAGGGCGTCCGGCACGTCTACAGCCGGCAACTGGCCGACCTGGCCGGCCGCACCGCCGCCCAGGTCCGCCGCGACCTCATGGTGCTGGGCACGTCCGGCTCCTCCGCCCGCGGGTACGAGGTGACCGAACTGATCGAGAGTCTGCGGCAGTTCCTGGACCATCCGGCCGGGCAGGACGCCGCCCTCATCGGTGTGGGGAATCTCGGCAAGGCCCTGCTGACGCACTTCACGGGGCGGCGGCCGAACCTGGCCATCACCGCCGCCTTCGACTCCGACCCGACCAAGGCGAACCGGTCCATCAACCAGTGCCGCGTGTGGGCGATGGACCGGCTCCAGGAGATCCTCCGGGCCCGCGACATCCGGGTGGCGATCATCGCCGTCCCGCCCGAGGCCGCCCAGGAGGTGGCCGACCGGCTCGTCGAGGCGGGGGTGCGCGGCATTCTGAACTTCGCGCCCGTCCGCCTCCGCGTGCCGGAGGGCGTGTACGTCGAGGACCTCGACATGACCGTCTCGCTCGAGAAGGTGGCGTACTTCGCCCGCGATGCCGAGGTCGCCGGGGGGTCTGAGCCAGCAAAAGACAATGATGAATAGCGAATGATGAAGGATGAACGAGGGGCCGCCTTCGGCGCTCGGCATTCATCATTCCTTGTTCATCATTGTTGTTGAGCGGAGCGGCGGTGCCCGCCACCTTTTTGGAAGGGCCATACGATGGCCGCGACCCCCGACCTCCGCCTGAGCCTCATCGGCGACGGCCCCGTCCGCCGCGACGGGGCGTTCGTCCTGTACGGGATGACCGCGGCCCGGCGGACGCACTACAACTATGCCCTCGACCGGGCGGTGGCGTGGGCGCGGGACCTCTCGCGGCCGCTCGTCCTCCTGGAGGACCTGCGCGCCGGCCGCCGGTGGGATTCCGACCGCCTCCACCGGTTCGTCCTGGACGGCATGGCCGACGCCGCCCGGCGCCTGGCCGAGAAGCCGCTCCTCTATTACCCGTACGTGGAACCCGCCGCGGGCGACGCCGACGGCCTCGTGCCGGCGCTGGCCGAGCACGCCTGCGTCGTCGTGACGGACGCGTACCCGTGCTCGTACTGGCCGGAGGTCGTCGCGCGGGCGGCCGGCGAGATGGACGTCCGCGTGGAGCAGGTGGACTCGTGCGGCCTGCTGCCGATGCTGGCGGCCGGGAAGACGTTCAAGACGGCGGCCTCGTTCCGGCGGTTCCTCCAGGCGGCGCTGCCGGAACACCTGGCGGCCTTCCCGACGAAGGACCCGCTCGCCGCCGGCCTCGACCTGCCGCGCCTCAAGGCGCTGCCGGAGGCGATAACGCGGCGGTGGCCGGCGGCGTCCGAGGCCCTGCTCGCGGGCGATACGCGGGCGCTGGCGGACCTCGCCGTCGACCACACCGTCGGGCCCGCACCGGCGACGGGCGGCGAGACGGCCGCCACGCGCACCCTCCGCACCTTCCTCCGCGACCGCCTCGCCCGCTATGCCGGCGGCGCCCGGCACCCCGACGACGAGGCGGTAAGCGACCTCTCGCCGTACCTGCGGCACGGGCACGTGGGCGTGCACCGCGTCTTCGCCGAACTCGCCGAGGCGCAGGGCTGGTCGCCGGACCGGCTCGCCCCCGAACCGACCGGCAAGCGCGAGGGTTGGTGGGGCATGGACGCCAACGCCGAAGCGTTCCTCGACGAACTCGTCACGTGGCGCGAGATCGGGTACAACTTCTGCCACCGGCGGGACGACTACGCCGACTACGCGTCGCTGCCGGACTGGGCCCGCGAGACGCTCGCCGACCACGCCTCCGACGACCGGCCGGAGGGCTACTCGCTGGAGCAGTTGACGGCCGCCGACACGCCGGACCCGCTCTGGAACGCCGCCCAGACGCAACTCGTCCGAACGGGCCGCCTGCATAACTACATGCGCATGCTGTGGGGGAAGAAGATCCTGGCGTGGTCGCCGTCGCCCGAGGCGGCGGCCGAGCGGATGGTCGAACTCAACAACCGCTACGCCCTGGACGGGCGGGACCCGAACTCGTACACGGGTATCTTCTGGTGCCTGGGCCGCTACGACCGCCCGTGGGGCCCCGAGCGGCCGATCTTCGGCAAGGTCCGGTACATGACGAGCGAGAGCACGCGGCGGAAACTGCACCTGGATGCGTATCTCGACACGTACGGCCCGGACGGGTAGGCCGCGGCGTTTCCGGCGGTTCGGTTTTAACGCAGAGATCGCAGAGGGCGCAGAGGAAAACAGAGAACGACAAAAACGGCAACGGCGGCCTCACGCAAAGGCGCAAAGACGCAAAGACGGCAAAGGCCAAAACGGCAACGGCAATAGACTTGAGTGACAGCAACGACCACGGCCGTCATGCTGAGGCGTCCGCAGGGCGACGAAGCATCTCGCCGTGTTCCTTGCTGGTCTTCCGCTGTTGTCTTTTCTCAATCCTGCGCCGTTGTCGTTCGCCGTCTTTGCGGCCCGCCTCCGGCGGGTAAACTTTGCGCCTTTGCGTGAGGAATGTCTTTGTTTTTCGAAAGGCAAAACCATGACGAAAACCCGGCAAGCCCTCGGCCTCATCGTCGCCCTGGCGGTCACGTTCGCGGCGGCGGGGATCGGGTCCGTGTTCACGAGCCAATCCGTGGGAACGTGGTATCAGGAGATCGCGAAACCGTCGTGGACGCCGCCGGGCTGGCTCTTCGGGCCCGTCTGGACGGTCCTGTATACGTTGATGGCGGTGGCGGCGTGGCTCGTCTGGCGAAAGGAGGGATGGGCCGGGGCCCGCCTCGCCCTCGGCCTGTACGCGGGGCAACTCGTCCTGAACGCGGCATGGTCGGCCCTCTTTTTCGGGGCCCGGATGCCGGGTGCGGCCTTCGTCGAACTCGTGGTCCTGTGGCTGATGATCGTGGCGACGACGGTCGCGTTCTTCCGGAAGTCCATCCCCGCCGGCGTGCTCATGGTGCCCTACCTGGCGTGGGTAACCTTCGCTGGCGTGCTGAACTTCGCCCTCTGGCGGATGAATGCGTAGGCCGCGGCGCGCCGCGGCCTACTCGCGGCGTTTCCACTCGTCGGCCGTGGGGAAGTCGTCCGGCACCTTCTGGGTCACCTTGCCGGTGGCGGCCCATTCTGCGCCGCGCTGCAGGGTGACGATGAACGCGACGCTCTTCATCTGGGTGCCCGCGTGGCCGAGGACGGTGTGGAAGATGCGCCCGTCGCCCCAGCGGATGTCCATGAGGACGGGCTCGTGCCGCCCCGTGCCGCGCTTCTCCTTCTCCGCCAGCGCGGTGGCGAGGACGGTCAGGTTCTTCGCGGGCCCGCGGAGGCTGTGGTACAGTTCCTCCTTCGAGTGCATGAACGTCGCGGGCAGGCCCTTCGTGACGGGGTGGTCGGGTTCGCGGACGACGATCTGCACGGGGTACTGCGGCCCGTGGCTGCCGCCGCGGCCGGGGCTCGTGTCGCGGACGAGTTTGCCGTCCTTGTAATAGACGTACGGGCCGGATTTCTCGTTGCGGCCGCCCCATCCGCCGAGGCCGATGATCTCGTTGTACTCCTTCCAGTTGCCGAAGGCGTTGTCGGCCGCGTGCACGACGACGACCCCGCCGCCGCCCTTCACGTAGTCGAGGAACGCCTGGTTGGTTTCCTCCGGCCAGGCCTTGCCGTTGTAGTTGAGGAGGACGACGTCGCAGGCGGCGAACTCGGGCGTGAAGCCGCTCATGTCCTCGTTCTTGGCGGGCGAGGTGGCCACGTCCACCGTGAAGAGGCCGGTCTCCTCCAGGATCTCCTTCATGATGGGCGTGGTCTCTTTCCAGTTGTGGTTGTTCTGGCCGTCCACGATGAGGCACTTCAGCGGCGGCTCGGCGGCCGTAACGGCGGGGGCGGCGAGGACGAGCAGTGCCGCGCAAGCGGTGACGAGGAGCGTGGGCGTACGCATCGGCATCTCCTTGACGAGGGTCCGTACGGGGTTAAACGCGGTCGGCGGCCGGGGGTGGCGGCAATTGCCTCGGTTCGGCGCGTGCTTTCGCAACGGCGCGAAAGCATGCCACTCGCCGAGCCGCGACCGTGAGGTCGCGGGTATCTCCATCCGCAGGGCGATGCTCGCACCGCCGTTCGCGGATCCCCGCCATCTCACGATGGCGGCTCGCAGCGCATGGCATCTCGGCCTCGGCCTGATACTACAACGCTAACTCGTGCGCGGCGGGTCGGAGCCTGTCCCGAGCGTAGCCGAGGGATACCCGCCGCGCAGCCCTGTGAGAGGTGTTTCGAGCGCGGTGGGTGCGGAGACCCACCGCGCAAAAGGCCGACTCAGCGTTGTAGTACTAAAGGCCGTCGGCCCCAAGTGACGATTTCAGTAAGCGGCGGACGGACCGCCGGGCGGACGGCGTACGCCGCCGCGATCGCTACGGGACCGGTCTTGCAAACCGGCCCTCGGACGGGTACGGTAGCAGCGGGACCGCCCGTCCGCGCACAGCCCGCCGATGGCCGGCGGCCGCGGGCGCCTGGACATTCGACCAGACCGAACCAACAATTCCACTAAAGGAGCCACGCATGGCAGCGAAGCAAGATCCCGGCGCAGCGAACGATGAAGCGAACGCCCCGGCGGAGACCGGCGGGGGCGCCCAGGCGGGCGGTCAGCAGGGCCAGGCCCAGCAGGGCCAGCAGCAGGTCCGTCTCCGTCTGGACGAGCGGAACCTGCACACCAGTTACGCCAACGCCTTCCGCAGCGACGCCACCGCCGACGAGGTCATGCTGTACTTCGGCCTGAACCTCGTGAACCCGGTGGCGGCCCAGCAGGGCAACCCCGAGATCATCTTCCAGGCGAACGAGCGGATCATCATGACGTACCAGACCGCGAAGCGCCTGGCCCTGACGCTGGGGCAGGTCATCCGCCGGCACGAGGACCAGTTCGGCGAGATCGAACTGGACGTGAACAAGCGTCGGCAGAACCCGCCGGCGCAGACGTAGCGCGGCCCGCGCCATTCCCGGGTGTGGCCCGGCCGGCTTGCCCGGCCGGGAGGGCCGATCGACCCCGTTGGACGAGCCAACGGGGCCACACGCCGGAGGTGCCGGGTGCCACGGGCGGCTTGTCCGCCAGTGTTCCCCGCATCGCCAAGCACGGGCTGGCGAGCCGCCAGTGGCATCCCGCGCGCTCGCACCCGTACGACGGTGAACCGAACCCATGGACCCCATCCACGCCACGCGCGACGGGCGGCAGGCCGGGCGGCTGACCACGGCCGAGGTCGTGGCCCGCCTGAGCCGCTTCGACGGCCCGCCCGAGCAGTTCCTGGCCAGCCTCCTGGCGGTCCAGTGCCAGGTGGCGCCGGCGGGGGCCGGGGCGATCCTCCGGGCCGGCGAGGAGCGCGGGCCGGAGGTCCTGGCCGTCTATCCCCCCTTGCCGCAGGGCGCCCAGGCGCCGGTGTGGCTCGCCCAGGCGGCCGAGATCGTCCCGCAGGTCATGCGCGACGGCACGACCGCCGTCCGGCCCGTCCACGGAGCCCAGGACCTGTACGGCCAGCCGGCGCGGCAGCAACTGGTGATGGTCCCGCTGCGGGGCGAGCGGGCCGTGCGCGGCGTGGCGGCGTTTGTCGTGCCCCCCCAGAGCGACGAGGCGCTGGCGGCGGTGCGGGAGCGGCTCGAACTGACGGTCGGCCTCCTCAGCCTGTACGAGATGCGGCTGCTGCTTCAGCGGCGCGAGTCGGACCTGCGGCGGCTGCGGACCGCCATGGAGACCCTCGCGGCCGCCGGCGCCCACGACCGGTTCCGGGGCCTGGCGATGGCCCTCGTGAACGAGATCGCCACCCGCTGGCAGGCCGACCGCGTCAGCGTCGGGTTCCTGAAAGGCCGTTACGTCCACCTCAAGGCCACCAGCCACACCGAGAAGTTCAGCCGCAAGATGCAACTCGTCCAGGACGTCGAGGCGGCGATGGAGGAGTGCCTGGACCAGGACATCGAGGTCCTCTACCCCTCGCCGCAGGAGGCGACGTACGTGGCCCGGGCGGCGGGGGAACTCGCCCGCCGACACGGGGCCGGGCACGTCCTGAGCCTGCCGCTCCGCCGCGGCGGCGAGCCGGTGGCCGTCCTCACGCTGGAGCGGCCGGCCGAC
>JAWODB010000183.1:0-6332 GCA_046483505.1 Phycisphaerae bacterium | reverse complement strand
GCGGGACCGCCCCGCATGGCATAGCCATTATATTATACCGTCCGTGCAATCTCAACAGCAAAAAACATGGTGCAAAGCGGATGCCAACCAACTTTTTTGGGAGCCGCCTTTTCTCGGCCAAAAACAAGGTTATTCGAGTGGACGGTGAAAGGCGCCACGGCCTCAGGTGCGCAAAATCCCGCAGCGGTGCGTATTATTGCGCACAACGCGCGCCTCGGGGGAAGAACCCCCGTCTGGAAACGCTCATCTGGCAGCCCTCGGCCTGGCCGACGCCGCCTCCACCCGCCCCTCTCGGACGGAGCCGACCATGGACGATACCTCTGCCCGGCCGGACCTCGCTCGCTTCGTCGCGCTGGACATCGATGACGGGCTGAAACGGCGAATGCTCAGCGAGAACGGCCATCGGCTGCTGGGGCTGACGGCGACGGGGTGAGGGAAAGAGGGTAAGGCGAGACAGCACAGCGGGTCTCCGCACCCGCCGCGCCGAGACGCAACTCCCGGTTCGGCCGCGGTGGGTGCGGAGGGCCACCGCGCGAACGTGTTTGCGCGGTGGCTACTCCTTGCCCTTCTCCGCCTCCACCTTCGCCTTCTCCGCCTTCGGCTCGGGTGGGGCGAGGGTGTCGGCGGCCGAGAGGAGCGTCTCGACCTTCTTGCCGGCGACGATCGCGACGCGCTCGCCGCCCTCGGTCATGGCGTAGCGGAGCGGCGTGGCCTCGAAGAGGGCGGCCACCTTCGCGTCCACATCCTTGGCGGCGAGGAGGACCGTGGCGGTCTTCCCGTCCTTGTCGGTCAGGGCCACGCGGACGGCGGGCGCATCGAGGCCGACGTCGGCGGGCCTGGCGTCCTGGTAGGCGGCCCAGCGTGCGGCCTTCAGGTCGACGGCGGCGTCGATGATCTCCTTGACCTCGTCCTTGTCGACCTCCTCGTCGGGCCGTCCCTCGGCGTCGGTGCGGAACCAGTCGTCGTCGACCTTGACGACGGCGGCCTTGCGGTCGCCGGCGGTGACCTCGACCCGGCGAACCCCGCTCGCGAACAGGTCGATCATCGCGGCGTCGAGCGGTTCGGAGGCGAGGTCCTTCATCAGCGAGAGCGGCAGTTCGTAGACGAGGCCGCGGCCTTCGCGGCGGCCGACGACCTTCGCCTTCTCGTGGCGGGCGAGGACGAGGGTCTGCTCGGCGGGCTCGGCGTCCGCGGCCTCCTCCTCTTTCGCCTCCTCCTTGGCTTCGTCCGCCTCCTCGTCCTTGCCTTCATCCTTTGCCTCGCCGGCGTCAGAGTCGGCGTCGCCCCCGGCCGCCGCCTCCGTCTCGTCGGGTTCCAGGGTGACGGTGACGGCGAGTTGGCCGTCGGCCAGGTTCCACGTCTTGAAGTCGTCGGTGGCGGCGAGGACCTTCTCGGCCTGCAGGTCCTTGAGGTCATCCAGCCGATCGGTCACGAAGCCGGCCTTCGGCTTCTCCTCGACGGGGGCGGTCATGGTCCACGCCCCGTCTTCTTTCTCGAAGACGGCGGTGCGGTCGGGCCCGCGGACGGCGAGGCGCGTGGCGCGGCCTGAGTCGAATGCCATGACCTGCTTGTCGACCATCCGCAGCCACGGGCGGCCGAGGTGCTCCAGGTCCTTCTCGTTGATGCGGCCGACCCAGTCCTCGCGGAGGTTGCGGACGAGGCTGGGCACGTCGTCCTTGCGGGCGCCGAACTCGAAGCCGACCTCGGCGGCCTTCTTCTCGACCTTCAGGCGGACCGAGCCGGCGGGCTTGAAGCCCTCGGCGGCATCGGCGCGGGCGCCCTCGGCGAAGTAGAGGACCTTCAGGCCCTCGAGTTCCTCCAGGAGTTCGTCGACGGCGCCGGCGTCGGCCTTCATCGGCTCGCCGCCCTCGGTCTGCACGTGCCACGTGCCGTCGGTCTTCGTCAGGCGGTAGGCGACGGGCTCGTCGCCGTCGGCGAGGTCGGCGGGGAGGTCGACGGCCACCTCCTCGGCGCGGTCGGCGTCCAGGGCCACGACGTGCCGGTCGCGCAGGTCCTTGAGCGACTTATCGAGTTTCGTAAAGTCCTGTTTCTCGACGGAGACGACCGTCTGCGAATCGCCGAGGCGGGCGTAGACGGACTCCTGCTCCAGGTCGGCCCATCCGCCGAAGGCGATGCGGACGGCCGGCTCGGGCTCGGCCGGTTTCTTCTCGTCCTCCTCGCCGTCCTTCTGCTTCGCCTCGTCCTCGTCCTTCGCCTCGTCTTTCGTCTCCTCGCCCTCGTCCTTGTCCTCGTCCTTCTTGCCGGCGGTGTAGAGCGTGACGGTGAGGCGGGGCTCGGCGAGGCCGTAGGCGCCGAAGTCCTGGACGCCGTCCTTGACGAAGTCGGCGGCGATGAGGCCGACGGCCGTCCGCAGCAGTTCCGAGACGGCGTCCGGGTCGGCCCGGGCGGCGAGGGGCTCGGCCAGGACCCACCGGTCCTCCTCGTCCTCGGCGCGGTCGAGGCGGAGGGTCGTCCCGGGCGCCCGGATGGTCACGCGCAGGACCTCGTCGCGCACCAGGTCCACGAGGTTGGTGTCGCGGAACTTCTCGAGTGGCTGGCGGGCGCGGGTCAGCAGGTCGTCCTGCTCGAACCGGACGACGCGGTCCTCGCCGTCGCGTCGGACGTACACCCCGCCGCCGATGGCGGCCTTGCGGCCGACGGCGAGGGTCACGGTCCGCGTCTGGGCATCGACGACGGCGTCCAGGGTCAGGCGGTAGGTGGGCGGGTCGAGGGCGAGGTCCGCCAGGGTCGGCTGGCCCTCGGCGCCGGGGTCCAGCGTGTCGCGGTACCGGCCCTCGACGGCGGCCCGCAGCAGTTGGCGGACGGTGTAATCGTCGGCCGCGCCCGTGACGGGCTCGGTCAGGCGCCACTCGTCGTCGTCGGTCTTTTCGACGGCGAGTCTGGTGACGAGGTTCCCCTCGGCGTCCTTTTCCTGGAGGATGGCCCCGGTCACGTCGTCGAGGTCGATGTCCTCGATCAGGCGTTTGGCGGCGGTGGGCTTGTCGGGCTCCTCCGCCGGGCCCTCGCCCGTGAGTTCGTCGTAGTAGACGGCGACCAGGACGACGCCGGCGATGACCACGAGGGCCAGGATCAGGGTGGTGGTGTAACGCATCGTTATCCTCTGCGAATGATGTAGACGAGAAGCCCCGCCCCGAGCACCAGGGCCGGCAGCCCCGCGATGATCAGGACCTGGATCGGCAGTTGCCAGCCGCCCAGGTCGCCGATGCGTCGGGCCTGGAGCGCCTCCGGGCTGACGGCGATCAGGTGTTCGCTCCCCGAGACCCACAGGCACGCGTTCACGAAGACCTCCGCGTTGCCGGGAAACTGGTACTGCATCTCGATCCGGTCGCGGTACATGACCGGGTTCCGGTAGAACGCCACGCGGTCCTGGGCGACGTCGGCGTCGCCGAACAGGACGACCTTCTGCTCGCCGGTGCCGACCTGTCGGGTGGCGGCGACGGCCAGCGGCACCGGGCCGGGGATGTCCTCGGCGGCGTCGAACGTCGCCTGCCGCTGCATCGCCTCCAGGACGACCGTGTCGGCCCAGTAATCCCGGCCGCCGGGCAACTCCACCAGCGGCGTCACCGAGACGCCCTCGCCCGGCTCGTCCTTGACCGCCAGCGGCGAGGCCGTCAGCAACATCGACGGCAGCGCCCCGACCGGACGGGTGATCTCGTGGTCCGCGTAATCGGTGATCTGGATCTGCGGCAGGGCCTCCTCGGTGCCGGCCGCATCGACGACCACGCTGTGGACGGCCACGGCGTTGAACTTCGCCTCCACGCCGAACGTCTCGAACAGGTCGGCGTACGGCACGGACTGCTGGAAGAGGCTGGCGGGCTCGCCCAGGACGATGGCCGGGGCCCCCTGCCGGATCGCCTCCACCGCCGGGGCGTACGATTCCGGATCGGGCGGCGGCGAGGGCATCTGCGGGTTCGGCTGGCCGGGCGGCACGAGCACCAGGACGATCTTCGAGGCGTGCTCCACCTCCGGCATCGCGGGCTGACGCTGCGGGTCCCAGTCCTGGACGAGGAAGTTGGCCTTCTCCAGCCGTTCGGCCATCTGGCGGTACGGGGCCGGCTGGCCGCCGCCCATCGGCATCCGCATCGGCATCGTGGCCGGCCCGCCCGACCGGACGAACAGGACGGCCGGCTTCTGTTTCTGGACCATGCCGAGGAGGGTGCTGGAGACGGCCATCTCGCCGGCGAAGAGCCGCTCCGGCGCCTCGGGCGACTGGCCCGCGTTCGGGTTCCGGACCCACACGTCGTCGAACGCGACGACCTCGATGGCGTCCGGCCGCCGCGCGACCTCGGCCGACTCGACCGTGACGCCGGCCGTCTCGATGGCCTTGCGGACGGCGTCGAGTTTGCCGGGCGGCGTGAGGACCTCGTGTCCCTCGCCCTCGATGCGGGGCTGGACCGTCTCGGCGCCGGCGGGCTCGGCGGCGGCCTTGACGTCGGCGGCCGGGGCCGGGCCCGTCAGGATGACGCCCTTCTCGGCCTCGGTCTCGATGACGATGGTCTCGCCCTGGTTGATGTCGCGGCGGATCTGGTCGAGTTCGGTTTCCTCGACGTCGGCGGCCTCGTCCTCGAACGCCTGGATGCGCTTGGCCAGCGGGGCGTAGGCTTCCTCGGCGCCGTCGAGGATCTGCCGGACGGGCCCCGGGATCTCGGCGTCGCCGGCCTGGTCCTTGATCTTCGAGAGGGCCTCCGGCACGACCTCGAAGCGCTGGCGGACCTGGCCCAGGTAATCCTCGGCCTGGTCCAGGGCCTCCGAGTAGGCGGGCAGGGGCTGCTCGGAGAGCGTCCGGACGTTGCCGGCCGCGAAGTCCCCGATCATCAGCAGTTGGCCCCACACCTGGGCGACCATCCGCAGGGTCTCCCGCGGCTCGGGCGGGCCGTCTTTCCAGGCGTCGGCGGCGGCGTTCAGGCGCTTCGCCTCGTCCTGGAGGAGGGTCTGGGTCGCCTCGTGCAGGCCCTGGAACTCGGCGACGAGGCGGCGGGGCTTCCGCATCTGGCCGGCGTACCGCTTCGTCAGGCGCTGGATGAGTTGCTCCACGCCGCCCACGTCGACGGCGGGGTTGACGGCCTCGACCTGGACGCGTCCGGAGGCCATGTCGTACTCGCTGAGCATGTCCTGGACGCGGCGCCACTGCGCCTCGGAGGCGGGGATCTCCGGCGTGTGGGAGTAGAGGTTCGTGAGGCGGACGTCGAGGTTCCGCTCGCCGAGGGTGTCGAGGAGGGCCTCGGTCCGCGGGCTGAGGCTGAAGCGGCCGCCGGCCGTCCAGTCGCCGCGCATCCGGCCGCGCAGCAGGTCCGTCGACAGCCACACCACCACCACGACGAGGGCGGTGGCCAGGAGGATCATGACCGCCACGTTCGAGCCGAACACCATCCACCGGCGCTGCCGCGTCATGCCGCCCGCGCCCGCCGGGGCCGTTTGCGTCTCGTCGCTGGTCTCTAGCGCCATCGCCGACTCTCCAGAACTTTGACCGTCAGGAACAGGGCATACACGGTCAGGACCACGAAGTAGATGACGTGCACCACGTCCACCACGCCCTGCGTGAAATCGATGTAGTGGGTCCGGATGGCCGCCTTCTGCACGATGTGCCGCCACGGCGGCGGGGCCAGACTGGCCAGCCACGGGGCCACCATCGCCAGCACCAGGAGAATGACGAACCCCGTCACGGCCGCGATGACCTGGTTCTGCGTCAGGCTCGAGGCAAACAGGCCCACCGCCACGTACACCGCGCCCAGCAGCGCCAGGCCGATGTACCCGCTGACGATCGGGCCGACGTCCGGCTCCCCGAACGCCGCCAGCAGCACGACGTACAGCAGCGTCGGGGCCAGGACCGCCAGGAAGAAGACCCACGAGCCGAGGAACTTCGCCGCCACCACCTGCACGTCCGTCACCGGGGCCGTCAGGAGCGTCTCCAGGGTGCCGCTCCGCTGCTCCTCGGAGAGGGCCCGCATCGTGATGATGGGCAGGACGAAGACGAGGATGATCATCATGACGTCGAAGATGGACCGCATCGCGGCCGGCGCCCCGGGGCGGAAGTCCGAGAGGGCGAAGAAGAATCCCGCCACCACCAGAAAGAGCGCCATCGCCACGTACGCGATCGGCGAGACGAAGTAACTGGCGATCTCGCGGCGGGTGAGCAGGAGCACCTTTTCCATCGTGCGTCTCCTTCCGGGGAAATCGTCCCGCGGCCGGCGGGCGGCGCGGGCGGAAACGGTCAGGCGGCGGGCCGTTCGGCCGCGGCGGCGGCCTCACCCGCGGTGATCCGGACGTAGAGTTCCTCGAGGCTGGGCGCCTCGCGGCGCATCTCCCGCAGC
>JAWODB010000165.1:0-3000 GCA_046483505.1 Phycisphaerae bacterium | reverse complement strand
CGACCGTCCGGCGGGCCACGTCGATGCCCTGCTCCCGCAGGCGGCGGGCAATCGCCTCGTCCGAGAGCGGCTTCCGTTTGTCCTCGGCGTCCACGATCTGCTTCAGGTGGACGCGCACGCGGTCCCACGACATCTCCTCGCCGTCGGCCGTCTCCGTCCCGCCCATAAAGAAGTCGCGCAGCGCCCAGATGCCCCACGGCGTGTCGGCGTACTTGTCGGCCACCGCCCGCGAGATGGTGCCGACGTGGAGGCCGACGTCGTCGGCCACCTGCTGCATCTTCAGCGGCTGGATGTGGGCGGGTCCCTCGTCGAAGAACGGCCGCTGGAACCGCACGATCGACTCGGTCACCCGTTGGAGGGTGTCGCGCCGCTGCTGGATGGCGTCCATCAGCCAGCGGGCCGAGCGGACGTTCCGGGCGACGAACTTGCGGGTCTTCTCCTCCAAGTCGCGCTGCTTCAGCATCCGACGGTACGCCTTGCTGATGTAGAGTTCGGGCGTGTCGCCGCCCTCGATCGTGACGACGTACTCGCCGATCTCATCGTCCCAGCGGATGTGGACGTCGGGGATGATGGGCGGCGTGCGTTCGGGGCTGATGACGGCCCCGGGCTTGGGGTTCAGCCGCTGGATGCGGGCGACCGCGGCCTTGACCTCGTCGATGGTGGCGTCGAGGGCCTTGGCCATCCGCGGGTAGCGGTTGGCCTCCACGTCGCGCAGGTGCTCGCGGATGATGCGGACCTCCAGGGCGTCGGCGGGCAGCAGGCCGGGACCCCCGCCGTAGGTCGGGTCGGCGGCCAGTTGGAGGAGGAGGCACTCCGTCAGGTCGCGGGCGGCGACGCCGGCCGGCGCCACCCGCTGGACGCGGCGGAGGGCGTCTTCCAGTTCGTCCGGGGCGGCGGGGGGCTGGACCTCGCCGGCCAGGTCCTCGAGCGGCCAGCGGAGGTACCCGTTGTCGTCGAGGTTGCGGATGATCGCTTCGCCCAGGGCCCGGACCCGCGGGTCGGCGTCCTCCAGGTGCCACGCCTCCAGCAGGTACTCCTGGAGGGTCTGGCCGTCGTCCGGCGTGTTCTGCATGGCCTCGATCTTCGGGTCGGGACCGTCGGCGACGGCCCGGCGTCCGCGGCCGCCCGTTTCCTCGAAGTAGTTCTCCCAGCGGTCGACCATGTCGGAGAGGCGCTGGAAATCCTCCGGCCCGCCGTTCTCTTCGACCACGAGGTCCTGTTCGCCCTCGGCGTCGGCCGTGGAGGTAGAGGCGGCCTGGGCGTCGGCGGCGCCCGGGTTCTCGTCCGGGCTCGTCTGCCGCATCTCGATGACGGGGTTCTCGACGAGTTCCTGGTCGATGCGTTCCTGGAGGGCGGCCAGGGGGAGTTGCAGGATCTCCATGGCCTGGATCATCCGGGGCGCCAGGACCATGCGCTGCTCGAGCCGTTGCTGAAGCGATGCGTCGAACCGCATGGTTACGACCCCAGTTCCTGCCGGTCGCGGAGGGCGTCGGCGAGCATGCCCGGGTTGGCCAGGTCGAGGCTCGCCCCCGTCGGCAGGCCGCGCGCCAGCCGCGTGACCCGGACGCCGGTGCCTTTCAGATGCTCGGCCACGCACAGGGCGGTGCCGTCGCCGTCGGCCGTCGGGGCCAGCGCCAGGACGACCTCCTCCACCTCGCCCTCATCGACGCGGCGGCGGAGGCCGGCCAGGTCCAGCCGCTCGGGCCCGGTCCCCTCGGCGGGCGAGAGCAGCCCGCCCAGAACGTGGTACAAACCATTATACCCGCCCGTGGCCTCGATGCGGATGACGTCCCGAGGTTTTTCGACGACGCACAGGCGCGACCGGTCGCGCCGGAGACCCGCGCAAATGGCACACGTGTCGCCCTCGGCCAGCGCGCCGCACGTGGTGCACCGGCCGACCTTCGTCTTGACGTCGCGGACGGCTGCGGCGAGGGCCTCGGCCTCGTCCGGCTCGGCATCGAGGACGTGAAAGGCGATGCGCTCGGCGCTGCGCCGGCCGATGCCGGGCAACTTGCCGAGAGCCGCCATGAGGCGTTCGAGGCTGTCGGTGTAGGCGTCCATGAACGGCCGTACCTGAGTGCCTGAGTACCGCGCAATACATGCCTTTTCGAGCCGGCCGCGGAAGCGGCCGGTCATCTTCATCCGGCTTGACACGTGCCAAGGGGGAGCGCACGTGACCCGCCGCTCCCGCGGCGGGCTCGCGCGGGAGCGTCACTGCCCCAGTAGCGTCTCCAGGCCCGGGGGCAGGGGCAGGCCGCCGAGCAGGCCGGACATCCCTTCGCGCTGGAGGTCGCGGGCCTTGTCCATCGCCTGGCCGACGGCCGCCTTGACCATGTCCTCCAGGAGGTCCACGTCCTCGCCGGCCACCTCCGGGTCGATGGAAATGTCGAGCAGTTCCAGCCGGCCGTTGACCTTGGCCGTCACCATGCCGCCGCCGGCGGAACCCTCGACCGTTTTGCGGCGGAGTTCCTCCTGGACGGCCTGGAGTTTGCTCTGGAGGTCGCCGAGGTTCTTCATCATGGACATCATGTCGCCGAGTCCCGGCATGATCGTCTCCGTTGTGCGAGGTGCGTCGTGCATTGTTACTACCCGCGACCCGTTCGACTTCGCTCAGGGCAAGCCTTACGATCGCGGCTCGGGCCGCCTCCGTCGCCTCAGCGGTGGCCGGGTGCCACCGGCGGCTTGCCCGCCAGTGCGCTTTGCGCGCCGTGTGTTGCGCGATTTCCCGGCCGGACAAGACCGGCCGGGCCACACGCGGCACAGATGCCCGCGCCTTATCCGTCGCAGATGCGTCCGTCGAAGATGTCGAGGGCCTTGCGGACGGCGTCGTCGACGTCGGTCGCGGCCTCGCTTTCGCCGGCGGCCGCCGGCGTCGGCACGGGGCGTTCGTTACGTCTTTCGGCGGGCCTTACGTCCGGCGCTTCGTGCTTTTTTTTTTCGCCCCCGCGTCCGGAGGGCGCCGCCTTCCGCCCACCGCCGTCTCCGCCTGCCTTGGCGCCG
>JAWODB010000073.1:0-8103 GCA_046483505.1 Phycisphaerae bacterium | reverse complement strand
TGACCGTCTCAGATATGGTGCGTGCCCTGTGCCGGACATCAGCAGTATCACCAAGGCAAGGCACGAGAGCGAACTGATTCACGGCTTAAGAGACACAGGAACGCCGCTCTCCGCGACACGGAGGCGAGAGGCTCACCGCAGCAAGTCCTTGTGCCAGAAGGGCCGGCGGTTGATGCCAAGTCAAGGGAGGCCACCGTGACCGCCCGTTTGATCCAAGAAACCGAGCGACGGCCCAGTTAAGCCCATCAACATCATGGGCCGAAGCATGTCGCCTTCCACCCCCATTCACGACGGCCGTGAGGCTTTGTGGCGTCCTGCTCCTCTCGCGACGCTTCGCGGAAGGCGTCAGAACCGTCGCCTTTATAAAGTATCGCGACCATCATGAAGCATGAGCTACGTTTTCGTGCGTGAGCCTTTGAGCATGGAGGCTGCTGACCGGCTGGCCAACGCTTGCAGGACGTTCCGCGAGAAACTCGTCGTCTGGACGCTACTGGATACGGGGCTCCGGGTCGGCGAACTCTGCAGCCTTCAGAGACAGAATGTCCACTGGCAAGAGAACCGCATGGTCGTGCGGGGGAAGAGCGGACCCTACGGCAAGCGTAAGAAACGCCGCATCGTTCCCCTGACCGAGCGTGTCAAACGGCTCCTCGAAATACACTTTGTGAGCCACGAGCGTATAGGCATGACGGTTCGGTCCGCTCAACGGACGGTCAAGCGCGTCGCCAACCGGGCCATGATCACCCAGCCCGTCACACCCCATGTCCTCCGGCACACGTTCGCAGTCAACTGCGTGAAGAGAGGTGTAAGCACGGCGAGCCTCAAGAAGATCCTCGGCCACGACCGGCTTGAGACCACCGAGATCTACCTCAACATATCGCCCGAGGATGCGCTGGGCGAGTTCTTCCAGAAAGTGGACGGGGCGACCCGCCGAAACCCGTGATCGCATGACAGGCACTGCACGCGTTGCCGCAGCGTCGCCCGGACGAAGGCCCTACCCTTGTACAGGCCCCGCACCCTTTCCGTGCGCGCGAATGGCCTCCAGCGCCTCCATCACCGGCCCGAGTCGGATGGCCGTCTTGTAGACGACCACGTGCTCGCCCAGCTCGGCACCTTCGCGCAGCGACCGCTCCGGGACGGCGAGCAGCACCGTGTGGCCGCGGAAGCGGCGGAGCGTCTCGCGTTTCTTCGCCAGGTACTCCGGCGTCCAGAACCCCACGATCTCGAACAGGATCGTCGTCCCGTCCGTGTGGCGGAAGACGAAGTCCGGCACGAAGGCGGTCTGCCCGTCGGCCAGGACCTCCGTCTCGCGCTCCAGCCGCCACCCGTCCCGCTCCTCTTGGCCGAACTTCACCGCGAACTTCTCTTCGACCGACGAATCGAACTCCTGCGGCGACGGCAGCGTCGACGTGTACCGGTCGCGGTCCGAGACCTCCAGCACCGCCCGCGTCTTCCACGGCGTCCGCAGGACGGCCGTCATCGTCCATCCACGGCACGCCAGCAGCGCGGGCACGAACCGCGCGAGGTTCACCCCGTACCGTCGGGTCTGGCGGAGCACGGACGCCGGCCCCGTGAACTCGATGAGGTATTCCCCCGATCCCACACGCCGGACCTCGTGGAGGAGCCGCGCGAGTTTGGCGTACCGCAGGATCGTCTTCACGTCCCGCGTGGCCCGCACGGTCATCCGCTCCGCCCCGTACAGGCACGCCTGGAGTTGGGCCACGTTGTAGCGGGAGAGGAGCGCCTCGGGTCCGGCGTATCCCTCGAAGGACTCCAGCCGCTGGAAGGACAGGACGTCGGCGTAGAGGCGGGCGTCGATGGCGTCCCACGCCTCGCCGAGATCTCGGGCGATGGCGGCCTTCGTTTCCCCCTCGGGATGCTCGAAGAGGCGGTCCTTTTCGCGCACGAGCGGATGGTAGGCGGCCGCCGCCTCGAAGACCCGCAGCCGCAGGCGCGAGGCCTCGCCCTTCGGGTCCGACGCATACGTGGACGCATCGTCGAGCAATTTCGCAAACGCCCGGACGCGGCGGAGCGGGCAATCGGGCTCCTCGGCGAAGAGCGTCTCCACGTCGCGGTGCAGGGCCCGGCGCTGGCGCCCGATGCCGCCGGCGTAGATGGCCAGCATCCGCTCGGCATACCCCACGTAATGGGCGTGCCGCCGCCGGTCCAGGCAGTCCGGGAAGGCCCGGCCGTCCCTATAGTCGACGATGGCGTGTTCGCGCGTAAGCATCGCTCCGCCTTCGGCTGCGTGACCGGTGGACGTCCTTGGTATCCTCGCAGACGACCTCGTAGAGGACAGCGCGGGCGGCGCCGGTCCGCCTCAGAATCCGTCCCAGCCGCTGCTTCGCCTGCCGGGTGGACGCCTGCCCGCCGATGACGACGGCCACCTTCGCCTCCGGCACGTCCACGCCCTCGTCCAGCACGCGGTTGGCCACCAGGACCGGCAGCCGGCCCTCGGCGAAACCGTCCAGGACGGCCAGGCGCTCGCGCTTGGGCGTGTGCGAGAGGACCGTCGGCACGAGGAACCGCCGCGAGACCTCCATCGCCATGGCGTTCGAGCCCGCGAAAACGATGGTCCGCTGCCCGGCGTGCAGGCGGAACAGGTCCTCCAGGACGCGGAGTTTCTCGGCCGCCCGGTCCTCGATGCTCTGCTTCACGTAATACGCCTTCTGGGCCCGGCGGGCGGCCGGGTCGGCGCCGGACTCGGCGCACAGGTCCTTCCAGGAGTACCGCGGCCGCTCGCGGCGGCGCTCCGCGATGAAGTGGCGGATCTGCCGGCTGCATGCGTCGTAGGTGGCCTGCTCGTCCGGCGTGAGCGCCACCGGCACGCGGACCACGTCGTACTCGGCGAGCGTCCGGCCGCGGGCGCGGGCGAGCGGCATGTCGTAGGCGACGGGGCCGACCAGGTGCTCCAGGTCGACGTGCCGGCCGTCGGACCGCTCCGGCGTGGCCGTCAGGCCCAGCCGCATCGGCGCCGTGCACATCAGGGCGGCCTCACGGCGGCACTCGCCCGGCAGGTGGTGCTCCTCGTCGAAGACGATCAGGTCGAAGCGGGCGCCGATCCGGTCCATATGGATGTAGGCGCTGTCGTACGTCGTGACGGTGACCGGCTGGAGGTTGTAGAGCGTGTCGCCGACGATGCCGGCGTCGTAGCCCAGACCCTTCAGGATCCGCCGGTGCCACTGGTACATGAGGTCGCGGATGGGGGCGACGACGAGGGTGGCGGCCCCGGTCTCGGCCATGCCCGCCAGGGCCACCTCCGTCTTGCCCGTGCCGGTGGGCATGACTACTTGGCCGCGGCAACCGGCGGCCCGCCAGGCGGCGAGGGCCTCCTGCTGCTCGGGGCGGAGGGCCGGCAGGTTCACCGCCGGCCAGTGGACGGGCGGGGGTTCGGGCACGTCGTTTCGCCACATGCCGCCGAGGCGGTCGCAGAGGACCCGGCGGACGGCGGCGTAACGCATCGCGTCGCATCGCCAGGCGCCCACGCGGCCGTCCCACGTCCAGGCGGTGGGGCCGAAGAGGTCACGCACCTGCCTCCCGTCGGGGCCGTCCAGGAGCAGCGTGCCCCGGTCGAACCGGAGGCGGGGCCCATCGCCGGCGCGCTCTGTGTCGGAGGAAGACATCGACGGAATTATAGGAAACCACCGCGGAGGCCGCCACACCCATCCCGGTCCGCGGAACGCGAAATCCGCCGCGGGGTCCTTTTCTCTGGCTTGGAAGCCTGTCATGTGTATGATGCACCCTTCGTGAGAACTGAGAGCCAAGGGGAAAGCCAATGGCCAAGCAAAGACGACCGAACGCCGCCACGCTCAAGGAATGGGCCCGAGACTTCTCACTCCTGTCGGACAAGACCCGCCTGGGCATCCTGGCGGAACTGAGCAAAGGCCCGTCGAATGTGGGCGGCCTATGCAAGTCCCTGAAACTCAAGCAGCCGACGATCAGCCACCATCTGGGGCTGCTGCGCATGGGCCGGCTGGTCAACGGCCAGCGCCAGGGCAAATCGGTCGTCTACACGGCCGACAAGAAGGCCCTGAAGGAGTTGCAAGCGGCGGTCGGGAAGTTGGCGCCGTAGGGTCACACACAGCAATGTCTATCACGGCGGCCTGCAAGGGATCTCATGTGGGCTGAACACCTGCTGCCGACAGCCGGCCCCGAGCCTCGCAAGATGAACGGGGAGCATATCGTGAGGCTGTCTATTATCGCCATCCTGGTGGCAGGCGTCTTGTGTGTCGAGGTGGCGGGCGGGGCCTCGGAACTCGTCCTGGTGGGAAAGGGCGTCAGCCGTGCCCCGATCGTTGTTTTCAAGGACGCCCCGCCGCTGACCCGCCGCGCGGCCGGCGAACTGGCCGAGTACATCGAGAAGACCACCGGCGCCCGGCACGACATCATCGAGGGCGAGCCGGAACCGATCCCCGAGCACGCCATCTGGGTCGGCTATCAGCCGATAATGGAGAAGGTGTTCCTGGAAATCGACCTCGACTTCGACCATCCCGAAGCGATCCTGATCGCCGCCAATGAGAACCACCTGGTGATCGCCGGCCGTGACCGATGGGACCCCGACCACCTGGTGGCCGAGGTCCGCGACGAACGGATCGTCGGCAAGCAACAGGAATACGGCACCGTCAACGCCGTGTACACCTTTCTCCAGAGGTACCTGGGGGTGCGCTGGCTTTGGCCCGGCGAACTCGGCGAGGACATCGCCGAAAAGGACACCCTCGCGCTGGCGCCTTTCGAGTACCGCTACCACCCGCAAATCCGCGCCCGCGGCGGCGTCTTCCATTTCTCTTCGCTGGGGAACCGGGGGTACGGTCGGTCGCACGATTGGACGCGGCGTCAGCGCCTTCAGCTCGATTCGCTTCACCAGCCCGGCGGCCACGCGTTCGGCGATTGGTGGGCGCGTTTTCACGAGCAGCATCCCGATTACTTCGCCCTCCAGCCCGACGGGACGCGGAGTGGCTTCCCGAAACCGAAGTATGCCAAACTGTGCCAGTCCAACCCGGCCGTTTGGGAGCAGTGGCTGGACGACGTCGAAGCGCAGTTGAAGAAAGATCCTACCCAAACGGTCTTCAGCGGCGCGCCCAACGATAGCTGGTTGAGCGGGCATTGCGTGTGCGAGAAGTGCAGCGCCTGGGATCATCCCGACGGCGAGTTACGCATGTTTCATTGGAAGGGAATGCACCGGGAGCACGTGGCCCTTTCCGACCGGCACGTGACGTTCGCCAACCATCTCGCGCGCCGGCTCAAGGATCGGTATCCCGACCGGGACTACCACGTGCTCATGCTGGCCTACGGGCACTCCCGGCCGGTGCCGGTGGAGGCCGTGCCCGCCGATAACGTCATCATTTCCAGTGTGGCCAACTTCTTCGGACGGACGCATCTCAAGGACCGCGGTTCGACGCGGGGCACGACCCACCGCGAGCAGTTCGCCGGCTGGGGCAACGTGGCGCGGCACCTGATGTGGCGGCCGAACACAGGCAGCCCGGCCGGCTGGCAACAGGGTCTGCCCGACCTGTCCATTGGCCAGACCGTCGACGACCTCCAGTTCGTCGCCGGGAATCATTGCATCGGTATCTTCATCGACAGCGTATGGGAACACTGGGCCACCCAAGGACCGCAGTATTACGTCATGGCCCAACTGGCGTGGGACCCTCGCCAGGACGGCCAGGCCGTTCTCAACGATTACTACCACCGGGGCTTCGGCCCGGCCGCCGAGGAGATGAAGGCCTATTTCGCCCTGCTGGCGCGGGCCCGCGAAGCGTTCGTCGAAGAGTACGATTACGGCGCGGCCGTGTTTGATCTGCCGGGTTTTTACACGGACGAACTGCTGGTCGGAGCCGGTGCGCACCTGCGCCGCGCCGCGGCCGATCTCGACGGCGGGCCAGACCGCTACCGCCGACGCGTGGCGTTTGTCCGTGCCGGCCTTACCTATACGGAGTTACTCGTAGAGAACATCACGTTGATGGCGCGCTACTGGCAGCAGCAAGATGAGGACATCGCCGAGAGAGTGAAGAAGAACTGGCAAGCGATCAAGGCGCTCTGCGAACAGCACCCCTACGCCGTGAACTGGGGCCCGGTGCGGCCGCAGACGCCCCGCATGCGCGGCCTGCATCCCGATTATCCGAACCCGAAGTGGAAGCCAAGGACGAAACCTGAAAACGGAAAGCGGAAGAACGGTCGGGACTGACCGGCCACTCGCCCCATGCCGGCGGGCTGTGCAAACGGCCGGAACAAGGAGGAGAACCTGCATGATACGGCGAGCCCATATTGTGGCGTTTCTGGTGCTGCCGGCCTGCCTCATCGCGGCGGCCGATGCGGCCGATCTGGTGCTGGTCGAGCAGGGTGTGAGCCGGGCGCCGATCGTCGTCGCGGAGGGCGCGTCGCCGTCGGCCCGGCAGGCCGCGACGGAACTGGCCGCCTGCATCGAGAAGACGAGCGGGGCCCGGCCGGAGATCTTCGAGGGAGTGCCCGACCACGCGCCGAAGCACGCCATCTGGGTCGGCGTGTCGCCGGCCGTCAAGGGCCTGTTTCCCGGGGTGGACTTCGCGTTCACGCACCCGGAAGAAATCCTGATCTCCGCGTCGGAAGACCATCTCGTCGTCGCCGGCCGGGACCGGCGGCGGGGCGACACGTGGACCGAGCACGGCACCGCCAACGCCGTCTACACGTTGCTCCAGGACTCCCTCGGCGTGCGATGGCTGTGGCCGGGGCCGTTGGGCGAGGACATTGCCCGGCGGGACACCATTACCCTGGCGCCGTTCACGCACCGTTTCCACCCGACGTTTCTTTCGCGCGACGTGTTCATCCACGCCGAGCGGTGGGGCGTGGCCGGCGACTGGATCCGGCTCCAGCGGCTGGCGTTGGATTCCCGCCAGGGGCCCGCCGGCGGCCACGCGTTTACCGACTGGTGGGAGCGGTTCCACGAGAGCCACCCGGAGTACTTCGCCCTTCAGCCCGACGGCACGCGCAGCGGCTGGCCCAAACCGCACTATGTCAAACTCTGCCAGTCCAACCCGGCCGTCTGGGCGCAGTGGCTCGCCGATGCCGAGGAGAGTCTTCGCGAGAATCCGGCGCTGAATTACCTGCGTGCCGGCCCCAATGACGGACACTCCAGCGGCGTGTGCGTGTGCGAGAACTGCCGCGCGTGGGACCATCCCGACGGTCCGCCGTTCCGCTACTACTACGACGGCTCGAAGCAGGACTACGTCGCGATGAGCGACCGGTACGTCACCTTCTGGAATCACCTCGCGCGGCGGCTGAGGGAGCGGTTTCCCGACCGCGACGACCTGTTCGTCCGCGTCAGCGCTTACGGGCCTTCGATGACGCCGCCTCTGGGGCCGGGCCTGGCCGAGAACACCGTCCTGGCCTATGTCGGCCACTTCCCGTTCACGACCGAGGAGGCGCGCCGCACCCAGAAAAAGCAGTGGCTGGGCTGGTCGAAGAAGGCCCCGCACATGATCTACCGGCCGAACCTGTGGTACTGGGCCGGCGGCGTGTGGGGGCTGCCCGAGGTGTCGATGACCCAGACCATCGAGGATTTCCGGTTTCTCGCCGAGAACCACTGCATCGGCATCGTGGTCGATTCCGCCTGGGAACACTGGGCCACCCAGGGCCCGCAGTATTACCTGATGGCCCAACTGGCCTGGGATCCCCTCCGCGACGGCGAGGCGGTGCTCCGGGATTACTATCGCCGCGGTTTCGGACCCGCCGCCGACGAGATGCGCCGGTACTGGACCATGATGGAGGAGGCCCGCGACGCCTTCGTGGCCTCGCCGGACCTCGTCCTCGGCAGCCGGGGGCGATTCAAGAAAATCCCCATCGTCCGCCGCGTGTATGATGCCGACTTCCTCGACCGGGCCGAGGCGCTGCTGGACCGCGCGGCAGCGCGGACGGCCGGCGGCTCCGACGTCTACCGCAAGCGGGTGGCGTTCGTGCGGGCCGGGTTCGACGTCGTCCGCCTGATGGTCGAGACCATCCCCGTCATGGACCGGGTCCGGGAAAGCGGCGGCCGGGACGTGGAGGCGGTCCGCCGGGCGGAAGCCAACTGGGCACGCATGGAGGAGATCGCCCGCAAAGCCGGGAAGGTCGCCATGCGGTTCGATTTCATGC
>JAWODB010000069.1:0-9530 GCA_046483505.1 Phycisphaerae bacterium | reverse complement strand
CCCCCTGCCGCCGATGGTGAATCCGCCGGTACACCGTAATCAGGTAGTACATGATGCCGTACCCGACGCCGCCCGCCACCAGGCCGACGAGGAGCGAGCCGACCCAGAGGGGGGCGGCCATGTCGATCATCAGGTGCCACCATCCCTTGACCCAGTCGATCCATCCCAGGTTCAGGCTCATCAGGCCGCGCAGGCGGCTCTCGAACGCCTTCAGGCCGGGCCCGCCCACCATCAGCCAGCCCACGTAGTAGTTGAGCGTGAACATCGGGACGATGGTGACGGGGTTGGTGATCCACGGCATGGGGAGGCCGGCCACCTTGTTCGCCCGCAGCGCCGACGTCGCCAGCAGGACGAGCAGCATCTGGAACCCGATGGTCGGCGTGAAGGCGATGAAGACGCCGATGCCGGCTCCGAGGGCGATGCGGTGGGCCGAGTCGTCCAGATGCAGCAGGTGGACGAACCACTCCTCGGCTTTGCGAAGTCCGGCGCGAAACGGCACGGCGTGTTCCTTGTGTGAATGTGTCGACGGCCCATTCAGCCGCCGGGCTTGCCCGGCGCGTGCTGTACGAGGCACGTATGCCCTGAACGCGCCCTGCAAGCAGGGCGGCTAACTATGCGGCGCTACCCCGCCTCATCCCAGGCGGCGGCCAGGTGCTCGACGACGGCCTCCGGCGTGATGTTCGTCAGGCACAGCATGGCCCCGCTCGCCCGGTCGTACAGGCATCGCCGCCGATAGCACGGGCTGCAGGCGGCCCGGCCGGCCAGGACCCGGTGCCCCGGCCCGTACGGGCCCGTCCGTTTCGGGTTGGTCGGTCCGAAGAGGGCGACGACGGGCCGGCCGACGGCGGCGGCGACGTGCATCGGTCCGGAGTCGTTGGTCAGCATGACCCGGGCCTCCCCGAGAACCGCCGCCAGTTCTTTTAACGTGGTGGCCCCCGTCAGGTCAATAGGCGGTTCGGTCATGGCCCGGGCGATGGCCCGGGCGCCGTCGGCGGCGTCGGGGCTGCCGACCAGCACCGCCCGGGCGCCGCGGGTCTCGCGCATCCGTTCCAGGACGGCCGCGAACCGTTCGGCCGGCCACTGCTTGGTCGGCCACCGGGCGTGGGCGCACACCGCCACGAACGGCTCGCCGGCGCCGAGGCCGGCCTCGGTCAGGCGCTCTCGGATGGCGGCCCGGGCCTCGGCCGGGACGGGCAGATGGTCGCGGGCCTCGGGCCCGGCCAGGCCGATGCGCCGGGCCACCGCCATGTACCGGTCGACGGCGTGGACGGCGTGATGGCCGGGCGCGACCTCCGCCGTGTAGAACAGGGGGGCCAGTTCCCGCGCCCCGCGGAAGCCGACCCGCGCGGGCGCGCCCGTCGCCAGGGCCAGCAGGCCGCTGCGGAACAGGCCCTGCAGATCGATGACCGTCGTGAACCGCCGGCGGCGAAGGTCCTCCATGAACCGCACGAACTCCGTCGCCACCGTCACGCTGAAGGTGAACCGGCCGAACCGGTGGCGGTCGAAGACGATCACCTCGTCGAGGCGGGGGTGACCCTCCAGGATGCCCGCGAACGCCTTCGCCACGAGCCACGAGACGTGGGCCCGCGGGTGTGTCTCCTTCAGCGCCGTCAGGACGGGCAGGGCCTGGACGACGTCGCCCATCGACGACGGTTTGATAATCAGGGTTCGCGAAAAGTTCATAGGCGTTCCACGCGTCCGTATCGCCGGCGAAGGGCCCGGCGTTTGCGTTCGGCGGCCCGCTCGACGGCCCGCCACCATCGGCGGAGGCGGCGGGCGGGGCCCGTGCGGCCGCGGCGGCGCGACCGGATCGTGATCGGCGGCGGCGCCCCGCGGCGGCCGAGGTACGCCCGCAGGAACCGGAGGCGGTCCGTGGCCCGCGCCAGGCCCCATTCCTCCAGGCTGACCGCCAGGCGCATGAGGTCCCGCACCCGCCGGCGGGCCGGCACCCGGGCCGCCCGCCGCAGGCCGTCCAGGTCCACGAGCACCGGCCGCGGGCGGGGGCCGGCGGGGGCGACCAGGACGTTCGGGGCCTTCAGGTCGCGGTGGGCGAAGCCGGCCTCGTGCATTCGTCGCAGCAGCGCTGCCAGGGCCCACGTCACGTGCCGCCGGTCGCCGGGAGCGGGGCCTTCGCGGAGCCACTCCTGGAGCGGCCGGGCGCCCGCGACGCGCTCGGTCAAGAGGAGCGAGACGGGCCCCCCGGCGTCGCCGGTGCGGCGGACGGCGGCCGCGGGCCGGGCCGTCGGGATGCCGCGGGCGAGCAGGGCATGGCCGCGGCGGAAGCCGGCCAGGGCCCGCGTCGGGCGAAGGAGGCCCCCCGCCCGTTCGCCGGCCCGGCGGTCGAGTTTGACCACCAGGTCCCGCCCGCCGGGGGCGGAGACGGTCCACACGGCGGCGGAGCGGCCGTCCTTGAGGGCTGCGGCGTCGGCGGGCGGGGACTCGAGCCTGCCTTCGGCCAGGAGCGCCTCGACGGCCTCCGCCCAATCGCCGGTCGCCCATCCCCGCCACGGGCCCGCCGAGACGGGGCGGAAGTACTTCGAGCGGCGGCGGGTCCGGCGGTCGCGGCCGACGTAGAAGCGGCGGCGGTAGACGGCCGTGGCGCGGGCCACGGTCCGGGCGTCCGGCACGCCGTCGGCCACCTGCCGCAGCCGCACGAGGCACCGGAGGCGTTCGGCGGCGGCGGCGAGCGGCTCGAAGAAGTGCTCCAGCCGGACCAGGTGCTTCAGGGTGGCCTCCGGCGGCGCGGGGTGGACGGCCTCGGTGAGGTCGACGGCCGTCAGCCGCCACCGGCCCGGCTGGCCGGAGAGGAGCAGGTTCCCCGGATGGAGGTCCGGCAGGTAGAGGTCGGCCTCCGCCAGTCGCGCGAGGAGGTCCGCCAGCAGGTACGCCAGCGACCGCGGGTCGAGCGTGCCGGCCGGCGGGGTCGCGCGCTGCCGGCACGCCGCGATGAGTTCGGGCGGCCGGGCGCCGGGGTACGGCGGGTCGGCCGGCCCCGGCGGGAAGTACCGTTCGAAGAGGTATGCGTCGAGCCGCTCGGCCCCCGGCACGGCCTCCGTGACGAGGGTCTCGGTCCCGTCGAGGGCCAGGGCGACGGGTTCCGGGACGGGCACGTCGGCGGCGCGGGCGGCCAGGAGGGCGTCCCACTCGCGCCGGCCGGGCCCGAAGCCGAGGCGGGCCCGCAGCCGCCGCCACAGGCCGCCGCCCGTCCGGGTCTTGACGTACCAGGTCCGCCCGGCGGCGTCGAGGCGTGCGACGGTCCGCCCCCGGCCGCGCTTGGCGGGCGCGAGGCGGTCGGGCCGGTCCACGGGCCAGCCGTCTGCCAGGAGGGGGTCGGCCGAGGGCCGGACGAGCCATCGCCGGCCGGCGTGCGTGATGATCCGCGTCTGGTCCATGGGCGGACACAAAGCAGGGGCGCCCGGCCGGTCGGGTCGGCCCGCAGGCGCCTGGCGGCATCGTAATGGGGTTGGGGCACGGCTGCAAGGACAAACGGGGAGCGGCGGGCGGCCCCGCGCGGGCGAGGGCCCCGGAACCTCCCGGCGGCGTGGCCTGTGCGGTTGCCGTTACCCTGTTTCCTCGCCGTTGCCGTCTTTGCGGCTTGGCGCCTTTGCGTGAGGCCGCCGTTGCCGTTCGTTGTTGCCGTGACTTTGGACCTTGGACCTTGGACTGCCGTTGTGCCGTTGCCGTCACCGCCTCGGGATGAAGTTCCGCAGGAACGTGGCCGACTGGCGGACGGCGGCCTTGCGGTCCTCCAGGGACCCCTCGTAGGCGCGGTCCTCCACCTCGATGCAGACCGGCCCGGCGTAGCCGACGTCGGTCAGGACGGAGACGAAGTGCCCCCAGTCGATCTGGCCCAGGCCCGGCAGTTTCGGCGTGTGGAACTCCAGGGGCGTGGCGAGCACGCCGACGTCGTTGAGGCGGTGCCGGTCCACGCGTACGTCCTTCGCATGCAGATGGAACAGGCGGTCGGCGAACGCGCGGAGCGGGGCCGCATAATCCATCATCTGCCACACCAGGTGCGAGGGGTCGTAGTTCAGGCCGAGGTGGGCGTCCGGGATCGCCTCGAACAGCCGCCGCCACACCGCCGGGCTGTGGGCCAGGTTCTTCCCGCCGGGCCACTCGTCGCCGGTGAACAGCATGGGGCAGTTCTCGATGCCGATCGTGAGGCCCTTTTCGCCGGCCCGCGCGACGAGCGGCGGCCACACGTCCATGAGCCGGGGCCAATTGTCATCGACGGATTTCGACGGGTCCCGCCCGATGAACGTGTTGATGCCCGGGAGGCCCAGGGCCGCGGCGGCGTCGATCACCTTCGCCAGGTGCTCCTGCGCCACGCGGGCCTCGTCCTCGTCCGGCGAGAGCGGGTTCGGATAGTACCCGAGCGCGCTGATCGCCACGCCCGCGTCCTCGCACGCCTGCCGGACGGCCTTGGCGTCGGCCTCGCCGAACCCGTCCACGTCGATGTGCGTGACGCCGGCGTAGCGGCGTTCGGCCTTGCCCTTGGGCCAGCACATGACCTCGACGCATTCGAGGTCGCACTCGGCCGCAAAGGCGAGCAGGTCTTCCAACTCCAGGTCCGGCAGGATGGCACTGGCGACGCCGAGTTGCATGGGGGGCTCCTTTGGTTCAAAGTTCAAGGTTCGGGGTCACGCTCGCATTATACCGGCAGCGGCGTGCCTGACGCAAAGTTCCCCCGCGGGAGGCGGGCACGAGCCACGGGCCGCGAGCCGCGAGCCGCGAGCCACGGGCCGCGAGCCGCGACGCGCCGGCACGAAGGACGAGGGACCAGGGACAGCCGTTCGCCGTTGCCGTCCACTCCGCACGGCTACTCTGCGAAGCGGCGCTCCGCCGCAAAGCGCGAGTGCGCATTCCGCACTCCGCACTCCGCACTCGGCCCTCTCCTGCTTTTCGTTGACCTGGCGCCCCCCGGCGCGCGAGAATCGTCGGCGTTGAGGAGGTGTGCGCGGTGGGGACGGAGCCCCGCCGCGCCCGTTTCACTCCGCCCAAGGGGGTGCCGCCATGCAACGCCGCCAGTTTCTCCGAACCGCCGCCGGTCTCGGGGCCGCCGCCGGGGCGGCCGTCGTCGCGGGCTCCGGCGCAACGACCGCGCGGGCCCAGGAGCCGGGCGAGCGGCCGCCGACGGCCGCCGGGGGCGTCCGCGTGGTGAATCCGCGCGGCCGGGTGCCCCTGAGTTTCATCATCGACGATTCCACATGCCTGGTGAACCTCGCGTACTACGGCATCCCGCAGTTCCACGAGGTCTTCCCGGACCGGTACCCGCAGGACTGGCGCCGCCTGCCGCGCGAAATCCCCGACGACTTCGTCCGCGAGTTCGGCGAGTGGTGCGGCGAGCGGGACATCAAGGGCAAGTACAGCATCGTGCCGTACCCCGCGTGCGTGGGGTGGATGGACCGCGGCCTGCCGGGCTGGTCGCACCGCGACCTGGAGGCCAGCCTCCGCCTGGTGCGCGAGTTGATGATGCCCGGGTGGGACATCCATCCCGAGATGGTCAGCCATACGCGCGTCGTCGACATCAAGACCGGCCGGCCGTACCCCCAGGCCACCCCCGCGTACATGGAGAACTGGGGGTGGTCGCAGGACAAGTCCGCCGAGGTCCTGGCGGAGTACATGGCGTACGCGCTTCAGATTCTCAAGAATGTCGATCTGCCGTGCGAGGGGATCACGACGCCGGGCGGTTTCGGGCACCGGAACCGCGCGAACCTGGCCCGCGGCACGCTCACGGCCTGCCGCGAGGTGTTCAAGGCCGAGATTCCCCACTACTTCCGCGACCTGTACGGCGAGGGCGACCGCAGCGTGGCCCCGCAGGTGTACCTGGCCGAGGGGCTGGAGTCCGGCGACCCGCGGTGCGTCGTCTCCATCATCGGGTGCACGGGCGACTGGTTCGGCGGATGGGACGGCCTGAAGCCCGGCTCGGTGGACCGGTTCATCACCGAGGACCTCGCGCGCGGCCGCCTCGTCCAGGTCATCGACCGCGGCGAGCCGGCCATCCTCGTCTGCCACTGGCCGGGCATCTATTTTAATGGCGAGAAGATCGGGTTCAACATATTCAAGGAAGTCGTCAAGCGGCTGGACAGGCGGTACGACCACCTCGTGTGGATGAAACTCTCGGAGATCGCCCGGTACTGGGCGGCGAAGGAACTGACGGCGGTGCGGCGGGCGGGCGACCGCGTCACCTTCCGCGCCCCGTTCGCCGCGCCCGCCTTCACGGTGGCGGTGACGGGCGAGGCGGGCGGCAAGGCGGCCGTCGAGGCCGGCGGGAAACGGACCGTGCTGAAGCGCGCGGCCTCGCGCAAGGCCCTCGCCCCCGGCACGTGGGTGCCCGACGGCGGCGAGACGCTCGTCTGCTTCGACCTGGCCAAGGGCGCCTCGACGCTCCACCTGGGGTGAGCCGCCTCCTCTCCCTTGACGGGAGAGGGGCAGGGTGAGGGTGAATGCCTGCGTGCCACCCTAGCACGGGTACGGCTCGTGCCGTGGCCGGCTGGCGGCTTGTCCGCCCGTGCGTTTCGAGGTCCGGTGGACACTGGCGGACGAGCGGCCAGTGGCACCCGGCGCGCCGCGCCTGAACCCGTCATGCGCGGTGGGCAGTCTTGCCCGCCGCGCGGTGCCCAAGACTGTGCACCGCGCGGGATGCGAGACGCGCGGCGGGTGCGGAGACCCGCCGCGCTTTCCATTTCCTGCCCCGCCGCGTTTCTCGCCCTCACTCGGACGAGAGGTCGAAGAAGTCCGGGGCCTTGCCCTCGGGCACGGTTGCCGGCTTCCGCTTCAGGGGCCGCAGCGGCCGGATGCGTCCGCCCGTTGGCTGGATGAGCAGCCGCTCCCACCGCACCTCGGACTTCGACGCCCCAAGCCCCACCCGATGCGCCTGCGGCAGCCGCCACCCGGGATACATGGTCAGGTCCTCCGTCGGGCCGGACCAGTCGATGATCTGCTTCTCGCCCAGCCACACGGCGATGCGGGCTCGGTCGCCGTCGACCGTCACGGCTGCGCCGACGGTGTACGCCCGGCCGTTCTCCAGGTGGGCGGGCCGGACGGCCGTTTCGTTCTCGTCGCCGCGCACGCTCCGAATCTGGTCCAGGCAGTGGGCCCGCTGGTTGTTGTAGGCGAGGGCGAGCAGGGTCTGCCGGTCGCCGACGGGCAGGATGAGGCCGACGGTGTCGCCGCCGGCGGTCCGAACGAACTCGGCCTCCAGGCGATAACTGCCCTCGACGTGAAGCGGGGCCATCGCCTTGGCCTCCGACGCCGGCTCGTGGAGCACCAGGGCGTCGCCGTCGCGCCGCCAGCCGCCCGCCAGGGCGTCGCGGGCCGGGTCGATGGTGCCGAGGGCGTCGACGACGGGTCCCGTGGCGGCGGGACGGTCGGCCGCGGGAGTGGCCGCGCCGGATGCAGCGCCGTCGCCGGCACCCTCGGGCCGGAGGAGGCGGGCTTGGCCGGTGAGCATCTTCAACCGGACACCCGTAAAGACCGTCTGCGAGGCGTGCACCGCAATGCTGAGCGGCCTGGACTCGTCGGACCCCTCGCCGACCGCATCGAGCGGGCCTTCCCACACAAGCGGCCGCTGCCCGTTCAGCGTGGTCGTCACCCGCACGACGCCGGGCGTGGTCTGCGTCACCCGCGATACGAGCATGCACTCGCGGCCGGGCGCGATCTTCTCCGGCAGAGAGGTTTTCGCGCTGTTCACGGTCCAGTGTTTTCCTTCGACCCTGTGAAGCCCTAACACCGGCCCCCTGCACTGGGCCACCAGGTTGGTGGCGCGGCCGCCGGGCAGCGCGAGTCCCTGCCAGACCTGCGGCAAGCCCTGCTTCGTGCGGAACGTGAGGGCGTAGAGGTAATCGCCCTCGGGGGCCAGGGGAAGCATCACGCGGCGGTGGCCCGCGTGCTCGCCTCGGACGGCCAGGGTCGAGCCGTCGCGCTCCCAGCCTTCGCTGCGCGCGTCGCGGCCGGTGTCGATGAGCGGCATGAGATCAACCCACCCGTCCGGCTTGATGACGTCGGAGGTCGGCGGCGCGACCGTTTCCGCGCCGGCCGTCTCGCCGGCCCCGCCGGCGCCCTCCGGCCGCAGCAGCCGCGCCTCGCCGGTGAGCATCGTCAGGCGGACGTGCTCAAACGTCACGGTGCTGAGGTACGCCCCGAGTCCCGGGACGCCGTCGCGACCGAGGGCCCAGTTCTCGCGCAGCGCCAGGTCCGCCGTCGGCCCCGTCCAGTCCACGATGGACCGCCCGTCGAGCGCGGCCGTGATGTGCACGTTGTCACCCTGCGGGCGGACGCGGACGGCGAGCGCATGCGCCCGGCCGTTCTCCAGGGTCACCTTCGTGGCGGTCTCGTTGCCGGGGGCCCATCGGCCGTTGATCGTCTCCAGGCCGGACGCGTGGTCCTTGGCGCTGTCGAGGCGGAGAGCGACGGCCGCCTCGCCCACCGGCAGCATGACGTTGACGTCGGCGTTGCCCTGGCGGCGGACGAAGCGGGCCTGGAGGTCGTACCCGCCCTCCGGCCGCACCGGCAGAAGGACGCGGGCGTACGGCACCGCATCGGCGAGGGCGAGGCCGTCCGGCCCGGTCTGCCACCGTCCCCGGACGGCGTCCTTCTCCGGATCGACGAGCGGCAGGAGGTCGACGGTCTTGCCGGGTTTGATGACGCCGTCCTGGGTGCCGCCGGCGGTCTTGGTCGGCTCTTTGGAAGGCGTCGGCGCGGCGGCAGGGGCGAGGTCGGCAAGGGCCTTCTCCACCTTCTCCATCGCCACCTTCGCACGGACGTGGGCCACGTCCTTCGTCTCGTGCAGCCGCATGAAGCGGTCGAGGTACGTCTTCGCCCGGCCGTACATGGTCGCCTTGGCGTAGTCCGGCGCCCGCTCGGCGAGCCCGGCGTACCACTCGCCGAGTTCCAGGCACGCCAGTTCCGGCGCCTCGTCCACCGGCCTGGCGGCGGCGGGGACGTACTTCTTCAACTCCTCATCCTCGACGCCCTCCAGGACCTCGGCGGCGCGCTTGGGGTCGTTCAGGTTCACGAGGTAGAGGCGGACGAGTCCCTCGCGGGCGGAGACGTTGTCGGGCTGCCGCTCGAGCATCTCGCGGACGTCGCGGGCCCGGCGCTCGAGGCCGATGCGGCGGCCGAGGGCCTCGGCGGCCATCCGGATGTCATACAGCCGGCCGTCGTTGAGGCGGCGCGCGAGGGCCTGCGCCTCGCGGTACAGGGCGGCGGCCTCGACGAGTGCCCCGGCCGCTTTCTTCTTTTCGATCTCCGCAAGGAGCGCATCGAGTTCGGCCTTCGGACTGGTCGGCGCCTCGGCCGTCTCCTTCGTGTCGTCCGGGTCCTTCGTATCCTCGGACGGTGTCTCGGCGGGTTCGCCGCGGAGGCGGCGGATGCGGGCCCGGGCCGCCTCGGCCCGGTCGGGGACGTGGGCGGCCAGAAGGTGCATGGCCCCGGCGGCGGTGGCTTCCCCCGCGGCGTGGGGGGCGGCCAGGGCGTACGCCTCGTCGCACAGGATGGCCAGGAACGCGGGCGAGGCCGTGGCGTCCCGG
>JAWODB010000061.1:0-13569 GCA_046483505.1 Phycisphaerae bacterium | reverse complement strand
AAGGGCGCCGAGTGGTTCGCGGGCCTCGGCAGCGAGACCAGCACGGGCACGAAGGTCTTCTCGCTCGTCGGCAAGGTGGCCAACACGGGCCTGGTGGAAGTGCCGATGGGCATGCCGCTGCGCAAGATCATCGACGACATCGGCGGCGGGGTGGCGGGCGGCCGGCCGTTCAAGGCCGTCCAGACGGGCGGCCCGTCCGGCGGATGCCTGCCGGAAAGCAGGCTCGACCTGCCCGTCGACTTCGACCGCCTCGACGAGGCCGGGTCCATGATGGGCTCGGGCGGCATGATCGTCATGGACGACCGGACCTGCATGGTCGAGGTGGCCCGGTACTTCACGGACTTCCTGCGGAAGGAGTCGTGCGGCAAGTGCACGGCCTGCCGCGAGGGCGTCCTCCGCATGGTCGAACTGCTGGAGAAGATCACCCGCGGCGAGGGGACGCCCGAGGACGTGGACCTGCTCCAGGAGATCGGCGAGTACGTCCGCGACAACAGCCTGTGCGGCCTGGGCAAAAGCGCCGCCAACCCGACGCTCAGCACGCTCCGCTACTTCCGGGACGAGTACACCGCGCACGTCGCGGACAAGACGTGCCCCGCCGGCGTGTGCCCGAACCTGACGACCTTCCGCATCGACCCCGAGACGTGCATCGCCTGCGGCAAGTGCCGCAAGGCCTGCCCGGTCGACGCGATCACCGGCGCGAAGAAGACGCCGCACGAGATCGACCCCGAGACGTGCATCCGGTGCGGCGTGTGCCGCGAGATCTGCCCGGTCGATGCCGTGGCGGTGGCGTGACGACCGGCGAGCGCAGCGTGGCGGGCAGTCTTGCCCGCCGCGCACGAGGCGCGGTTCGGCGCGGCGGGTACGGAGACCCGCCGCGCACGAGTAAGCGGTGTTAGGAAAGCGGCTTCAACGAGGAAGCCCGTATGGCCCTTGTAACAACCATCATCGACGGCCAGGAACTCGAGGTCGAGCGCGATACGTGGGCGCTGGACGCCTGCCGCCGCCTCGGCAAGGAGATCCCGACCCTGTGCCATCACCCCGCGCTGGAGCCGTACGGGGCGTGCCGGCTGTGCGTGGTGGAGGTCCGCAAGGGGAACCGGGAGCCGTGGCTCGCCACCTCGTGCGACCTGCCGATTCGCGAGGGCCTCGACATCCGCACCGACACGGAGGCGGTCCACAAGGCCCGCCGGACGGCGATGGAACTGCTGCTGGCCGAGGCGCCGGACGCGCCGGCCCTTCGCGACATGGCGGAGCGTCTCGGCGTCCGGGAATCGCGCTTCGCGCCCCGGCAGCCGGACAACCGGTGCATTCTGTGCGGCCTGTGCGTCCGGGCCTGCCGGGACCTCATCGGCGTCTCGGCCATCGGCTTCTCGGGGCGCGGCCCCGACCGCCGCATCGGCTCGCCGTTCGACGTCCAGACCGACGCCTGCATCGGGTGCCTGGCGTGCGTGGCGGTGTGCCCGACGGACGCCATCCGCGTGACCGACCGCGACGGCGTCCGCGTCATGGAAACGTTCCACACGGAACTGGCGATGGTGCCGTGCGAGTCGTGCGGCCGTCCGGCGATGCCCGGGAAGATGCTCGACTATCTGCGGGAGCGGCTGCCGGAGGGCGTGCCCTGCCCGGCCCTGTGCCCGTCGTGCCGGCAGGAGTCGACCGCCCAGGCGGTCGGCATGGGCGCCGCGGCGGCCCTGACGGCCCGGTACCCGGAAGGCTGCCGCGCCGTCGAGGTCTCCGCCGAAACGGGTTGAACACTGCGGCGCGGCGGCCCCTCCGGGCCACCGCGCTGAATCGCTGGGAGCACACGCCACGAGCGGGTGTGGCCCGGCCGGCTTGCCCGGCCGGGAGAACCGGTCGTCCCGGTCGGACGAGCCAACCGGGCCACACCGAGTGTAGCGCGGGAAGCAACCAGAGCCGACTCGAACTCCGACGAAGGAGATGAGGATGGATCCGAAGAAGATGACCTGCGACACGGCCGCCCAGGACATGCTGGCCCGCATGCGCGAGGCCGGCGTCGAAACCGCCTGGGACCGCCTCGCCGCCCAGGAACCGCAGTGCGGCTTCGGCCAACTCGGCCTCTGCTGCCGCATCTGCAACATGGGGCCCTGCCGCATCGACCCGTTCGGCGACGGGCCGCAGCGCGGCGTGTGCGGGGCGGACGCCGACACGATCATCGCGCGGAACTTCATCCGCATGGTCGCCGCCGGCGCCGCCGCCCACAGCGACCACGGCCGGGGCGTGGCCCACACGTTCCTGGCGATGGCCCGCGGCGAGGCGCCCGACTACGGCATCAAGGACCGGAAGAAACTCCTCGCCCTGGCCGAGGAAATGGACATCGAGACGAAGGACCGCGACGACACGGACATCGCCCAGGAACTCGGCGAACTCCTGCTGGCCGAATTCGGCAAGCCGCACGGCACCCAGCGGATGGCCGAGCGCGCCCCCGACGCCACCAAGGCGATGTGGAAGAAACTCGGCGTCCTGCCGCGCGCGATCGACCAGGAAATCGTCGAGAGCCTCCATCGCACCCACCTGGGCGTGGACCAGGACTACGAGAACATCCTGCGGCACGCCAGCCGGTGCGCCCTCGGCGACGGCTGGGGCGGGTCCATGATCGGCACCGAACTCCAGGACGTCCTGTTCGGCACGCCGCAGCCTCGCAAGGGTGAGATCAACCTCGGCGTCCTCAAGGAGGACCAGGTGAACCTGGTGGTGCACGGCCACGAGCCGTTGCTGTCGGAGATGGTCGCCATGGCCGCCTCCGAGCCCGAACTCATCGAGGAGGCCAAGGCCGCCGGCGCCGAAGGCCTCAACGTGGCCGGCATCTGCTGCACGGCCAACGAACTGGTGATGCGGCACGGCATCCCGATGGCGGGGAACTTCCTGAGCCAGGAACTCGCCGTCGCCACCGGCGCCGTCGACCTCATGTGCGTCGACATCCAGTGCATCATGCAGGGCCTTCAGGAACTCGTGCCGCACTACCACACCAAACTCATCACGACGAGCGAGAAGGCCCGGATGCAGGGCGTCGAGCACGTCCAGATGGACGAGGCGCGGGCCCTGGAGGTCGGCCGCGAGATCGTCCGCAAAGCCATCGAGGCGTACAAGCAGCGCGGCGACCAGAAGGTCTACATCCCCCAGGACAAGCGCGACGCCGTCGTCGGCTTCAGCCACGAGACGATCAACTACATGCTGGGCGGACGGTTCCGCGCCTCCTACCGGCCGCTGAACGACAACATCATCAACGGCCGCATCCGCGGCGTGGCGGGCGTCGTCGGGTGCACGAACCCGAAGGTCCGCCACGACTGGGGCCACACGGGGCTCATCCGCGAACTCATCAAGCGCGACATCCTGGTCGTGACGACGGGCTGTGCGCAGATCGCGTGCGGCAAGCAGGGCCTGATGTCGCCGGAGGCGGCGGAACTGGCCGGCCCGGGCCTCAGGGAAATCTGCGAGACGGTCGGCATCCCGCCCGTGCTGGCGGTCGGGTCCTGCGTCGACAACAGCCGCATCCTCGTCGCCTGTGCCGAGATGGTCCGCGAGGGCGGGCTGGGCGACTCCATCGCCGACCTCCCCGTGGCCGGGGCGTGCCTGGAGCACATCACGGAGAAGGCGATCTCGATCGGCCAGTACTTCGTGGCCAGCGGGCTGCTGGTCGTCTTTGCGGAGCAGTTGTTCCCGGTGTGGTCGGAGTCGAAGGTGGCGCAGTACCTGTTCAGCGGCATCGAGGCGGAGTTGGGCGGCAAGTGGGCCGTCCAGGACGACCCCGTCCAGGCCGCCGAACTCATGGCCGCCCACATCGAGGCCAAGCGCGACGCCCTCGGCATCAACGAGGAACGCCAGCGGAAACTGTACGGCATGGAGGACCGCCAGAAACTGGGCGTGGACTGAATCGCCCTGGCGTACAACGACGCTGTCATTCTGAGGAGGCCGCCAGGCCGACGAAGAATCTCGCCTTGGTCGTTGCTTCCGGTCCGTTTCGCACGGCGAGATTCTTCAGGCCGGCAAGCCGGCCTTCAGAATGACAACCCTTGAAAGCACACAGCCTTCGCAGAAGGAGCCATCGATGTCCCGAATCATTGCCGCTTCCGCCATCCAGGGCGCCCACAACCTGGCCGGGCAGGCGGAGGAGAAACTCGAAGCGGCCATCGCCGAAAAGGGCGAGGACGCCGCCGTCGAGTTCCCCAACACGGGGTACTACCTGCCCGTCATCTACGCCATGACCGGCAAGAAGGTGGAGACGCTCGCCGACTTCGAGCCGGTGATGGCGCAGATTCGCGACCTCCTGCCGCCCCCCGTCGAGGACGAACTCTGGGTGCCGTACCTCGGTCCCGCCCTCGACGCCGGCATGGCCGCCCTCTTCGCCGAAGAGGTCATCGAGGCGTGCAAGTACGTCATCGGGCCGAACCCCGTGGACGGCATCTGGCTCGGCGCCGCCGACGACGTCATCCTGCGTGAGCGCGGCGTGCAGTTCGTGGACGGCACGGCGCCCGGGTTTGCGGCCATCGTGGGCGCGGCGCCGGACGTGGACACGGCCGTCGAGATCGCCCGCAAGTGCCAGGAACGGTCGCTGTACGTCTTCATGGCGGCGAACGATCGCGGCACGAGTTTCGCCGAGCAACTCGACGAAGGCGGCGTCCAACTCGGGTGGGACACGCGGCTGGTGCCCTTCGGCCGGGACATCTCCGCCGCCGTCTACGCCCTGGGGTTCGCGGCGCGGGCGGCGATGAGTTTCGGCGGCATCGAGGGCGGCGACTTCCGGCGCAACCTCCGCTACAACAAGAACCGCGTCTTCGCGTTCGTCCTGGCCATGGGCGAGGTCACCGACGAGTGGTACGCCACCGCCGCCGGCGCCATCAACTTCGGGTTCCCGACGATCGCCGACTCCGACATCCCCCAGATCCTGCCCACCGGCGTGTGCACCTACGAGCACGTCGTCTCGAACGTGCCGCACGAGGAGATGGTCGAGAAGGCCATCGAGGTGCGGGGCCTGAAGATCAAGGTCTCGGAGGTGCCGATCCCCGTGGCGTTCAGCCCGGCGTTCGAGGGCGAACGCATCCGCAAGGACGACATGCACGTGGAGTTCGGCGGCCAGCGGACCCCCGCCGTCGAATGGCTGACCACGCGTCCCAGCGACGAGGTCGAGGACGGCAAGGTCCAGGTCATCGGCCCGGACATCGATACGGTGGAAACGGGCGGCCGGCTTCCGCTCGGCATCCTGGTCGAGGTCTCCGGCCGCGAGATGCAGGACGACTTCGAGCCCGTCTGCGAACGCCAGGTCCACACCTACTGCAACCACGCCCAGGGCCTGTGGCACATGGGCCAGCGGGACATCATCTGGGTCCGCTTCAGCAAGGAGGCCTACGAGAAGGGCCTCCGCCTGGCGCACATCGGCAAGATCGTCCACGCCACCATGCACGACGACTTTGCGAACATCCTGGACAAGGTCCAGGTCAAAATCTACACGGAGGAAGATAAGGTCCTCGACCTCCGCGAAAAGGCCCGCGCGGTCTACGCCCAGCGCGACGCCCGGCTGGCCGGCCTCGTGGACACCGACGTCGATACGTTCTACTCGTGCAGCCTGTGCCAGTCGTTCGCGCCGAACCACATCTGCATCATCACGCCGCAGCATCCGGGCCTGTGCGGGGCGTACAACTGGCTCGACGGCCGGGCCGCCTACCAGATCAATCCCGCCGGGCCGAACCAGCCCGTCGAGAAGGGCAAGACGGTCGACGAGACGCTCGGCCAGTGGGAGAAGGTCAACACCTTCATCTACCAGGAATCGAACGGCTCGATCGAGCGGATGAGCGCCTACTCGATGATCGTCGACCCGATGACCTCGTGCGGCTGCTTCGAGTGCATCTCCGCCGTCCTGCCCTCCACCGGCGGCATCATGATCGTGCCCCGCGAGTACCCCGACATGACGCCGTGCGGCATGAAGTTCTCGACGGCCGCCGGCACGGTGGGCGGCGGGAAGCAGACGCCCGGCTTCTTCGGCCACTCGCGGCAGTACATCCTGAGCCCGAAGTTCATCAGCGCCGACGGCGGCTTCGCGCGCATCGTCTGGATGCCCACCATGCTCAAGGAGGCCCTGCACGACGGGCTCGTCCAGCGGGCCGAGGAACTCGGCCTCGGCGGCGAGGACTACCTCGACAAGATCGCCGACGAGACCAACGCCTCCACCGAGGAAGAGGTCCTGGAGCACATCCAGAAGGCCGGCCACCCGGCGGTCGAGATGGCGCCGATGTTCTAGCCCCGGCCCGGCCCGTCTGTTATCATAGTGGGTCGGCGCTGGGTTTTGAATCGGCCCAGGTTGAAACGACAAGCACCGAGGCGGACGGGTTGTCATTCTGAGGCCCCGCTTGCGGGGCCGAAGAATCTCGCCGTGCGAACGGCAAGCGGCAACGACCAAGGCGAGATTCTTCGTCGGCCTGACGGCCTCCTCAGAATGACAAATCGCCGTCGGCCAAACCGCATCCGATAACCCGCATCCTGTTCAGGAGGCCTGCTCCCCATGGCCATGAGCGGACTCGACATCTTCAAACTCCTCCCGAAGACGAACTGCAAGGAGTGCGGCCATCCGACGTGCCTGGCGTTCGCGATGGCCCTGGCCCAGAAGAAGGCCAGCCTGGACGAGTGCCCGCACGCCAGCGACGAGGCGAAGGAGCGACTCGCCGCCGCCGCCGCGCCCCCCATGCAGACCGTCACCTTCGGCACGGGCGACGCCGCGTGCCAGGTGGGCGGCGAGACGGTCCTCTTCCGCCACGAGGAAAAGTTCCACCGGCCCACGGTCCTCGCGATCACGCTGCCGGACGACCTCGACGAGGCCGCCCTGAAAGCGCGGTGCGAGACGATCCAGGCCTTCGCGTTCGAGCGGATCGGCCAGGCCATGCCCATCGAGGCGATCGCCGTCACGAACCCGAGCGGCGACGCCTCCCGCTTCGCCGCCGCCGCCGAGGCCGCGGGCGCCACCGGCAAGGCCGTCATCCTCGTGACCGAAGCCGCCGAGGCGGCCAAGGCCGCCCTCCAGAAGGTCGGCGACTCGGCGCCCCTGCTCTGCTGCGCGACGACCGAGACGGCCGACGCGATGGCCGCCGCCGCCGCCGAGGCCGGGTGCCCCGTCGTCGCCCGCGCCGCCGACCCGGAGACGCTCGCCGACCTGACGGAGACACTCAAGGAGGCGGGGTGCGAGGACATCGTCCTCCACCTCGACGCCCCCGACCCGTGGAGCGAGATGACCGGCCTCTCGCGGATGCGGAACGTGGCCCTGCGCCAGTCGTTCCGGCCGCTCGGGCACCCCGTCATCGCCTTCGCCACCGACGGCGAGCCGGAGGACCAGGTCGTCCGCGCCTCGGCCCTCATCTGCAAGTACGCCGGCATCGTCGTCGTCGACACGGCCGAGCCGTGGGCCCTGCTGCCCATCCTGACGACGCGGCAGAACATCTTCACGGATCCGCAGAAGCCGGTGCAGGTGGAACCGAAACTCCACGCCGTGGGCGACCCGGACGCGTCGAGCCCCGTCATGTTCACGACGAACTTCTCGCTGACCTACTACACGGTCGAGGGCGACGTGGAGGCCAGCCGCGTGCCCTCCTGGATCCTGTGCGTCGACACCGAGGGCACGAGCGTGCTGACGGCTTACTCCGGCGACAAACTCTCCGCCGAGAGCGTCGCCAAGGCCATGCAGGACGCCGACGTGGCCTCGCAGGTCGATCACAAGAAACTGATCATCCCCGGCTACGTGGCGGTGATGAGCGGCAAACTGGAAGAGGAAACCGGCTGGGACATCCTCGTCGGGCCGCGCGAGTCGAACCAGATTCCCCGGTACCTCAAAGAGGTCTGGAAAACGTAAGACGGCACCGCGCGAGGAAGCGCGGTGGGTCTCCGTACCCACCCGCGCTGGAGCCGAACGGCGCGGCGGGTGCGGAGACCCGCCGCGCAAAGGGCAAGCGATGTCATTCCGAGCGAGCGAGGCGAGGCGAAGAATCTCGCCGTGGTCGTTGCCGTTTTGCCTTTCGCACCCTGGCACGGGTACGGCTCGTGCCGTGGCCGGCGGCGAGGTTCTGCGTCGGCCTTCGGCCTCCTCAGAATGACAATGTCACGCAAACAACATCCCATGCCCCACACCGACGCCACAACCTGCCACGTCCTGTTCGAGCCGTCGGGCCTGAAGACCGACGTGCCTCGCGGGGCTACCCTCCTCGACGCCGCCCGCCGGGCCGGCGTCTACCTGACGAGCATCTGCGGCGGGGACGGGTACTGCGGCAAGTGCAAGGTGGTGGTCAACGCGGGCGAGGTGGACGCCCCCCCCACGACCCTCCTGTCGCAGAAGGAAACGCGCGAGGGCACCGTCCTGGCCTGCCAGGCCAAGGTGCGGTCGGACCTCGTGGTCACCGTGCCCAAGAGTCATGCCCTGGACACCGGCCGCATCGTCGTCGACAGCGACGCCCATCGCTTCAGCGAGATGACGGGCGAGGAGCCCGGGCGGGGCCTCTTCGCCCTCGACCCGCTCGTCCGGAAACTGCACCTGGCCATGTCGCCGCCCAACGAGCAGGACCAGTTGGCCGACCACGAGCGGCTGTACCTGGCCGTCCGCCAGCAGTTCGACGCCCCCCACATGCAGACGGGCTTCCGTATCCTCCAGCAGTTGCCGGACATCCTCCAGAAGGCGGCGTACGATGCGACGGCCATCGTGGCCCTCCGGGGCGAGGTGGCCGAGGTCGTCGACGTCGAGCCCGGCGACACCTCCGGCTGCAACTACGCCATCGTCGTCGACGTGGGCACCACGACGGTCGTGGCGCACCTGGTGGACCTGACGTCGGCCACCACCGTGGATGCCGAGGCCACCTACAACTCGCAGATGCACTTCGGCGACGACTACATCCGCCGCATCATGTACGCCGAGGAGCACGACGCCTTCGACGACATGCAGCATCGCATCGTCTCGGACGTCAACGACCTCATCCAGACGATCGCGGTCCGCCAGGGCATCGAACTCGGGTGCATCACGTCGCTCATCTGCGCGGGCAACACGGCGATGATCCACTTCCTGCTGCGGCTCGACGCCCGCCGCATCCGCCGGTCGCCGTATGTCCCGGCGGCCGCGTGGGTCCCGCCCATCCGGGCAGCGGAGGCCGGCATCCGGATCAACAAGCGGGGCCTGCTGTACTGCCTGCCGGCCGTCGGCGCCTACGTCGGCAGTGACATCGTCGCCGGCGTCCTGGTCACCCGGCTCGACGCGACGGACGGCCTGAACCTGTTTATCGATATCGGCACGAACGGCGAGGTCGTCCTGGCGGGCGAGGAGTGGATGATGTGCGCCTCCTCCAGCGCGGGGCCGGCCTTCGAGGGGTCCGGCATCAAGCACGGCATGCGGGCCGCACCGGGCGCCATCGAACGCGTGAGCGTGGGCGAGGACGGCCGCCTGACCTGGCGCACCATCGGCGACGAGCCGCCGCGCGGCCTGTGCGGCAGCGGGCTCCTGGACGCCCTGGCGGCCATGCTCGAGGCCGGCGTCATCGACCGCACCGGCCGGTTCACCCAGCCGGAGGGCGAACGCTTCCGCGAGGGCCCGGACGGCCTGGAGTACACCCTCGTCCCGGGCGAGGGCGACCGCGAACCGATTGTCATCACCCAGGCCGACGTGGCGAACCTGCTCCGCTCCAAGGCCGGCGTCCACGCCGCCATCGAGATCCTCATGCAGATGACGGGCACCGACCCGAACGCCCTGGAATCAGTCTACGTGGCGGGCGGGTTCGGCAACTACCTGGACGTGACCAGCGCGGTGACGGTCGGCCTGCTGCCCGACCTGCCGCCCGAGCGGATCCACTTCGTCGGCAACGCCTCCATCGCGGGGGCGAAGATGACCATCATGAGCCGCCAGGCCATGGCCAAGGCCGAGGAACTCGCCGGCCGCATGACCTACGTCGATCTCATGAACCATCCCGATTACATGGACGCCTTCACGCAGGCCAACTTCCTGCCGCACACCGACATCGCCCGCTTCCCCAGCGTCGAGAAGCGGTTGGCCGGCAAGGCGGCAAAGGGCTGAGGGGCAGACGCCGTGCCGGGCGGTCGCCCTCCTGGGCCACCGCGCAAGACGGAAAGGAACGGGAGTGGCGTTACGCTGTCATTCTGAGGCTCCGCTTGCGGAGCCGAAGAATCTCGCCGCCGGCCACGGCACGAGCCGTACCCGTGCCAGCGTGCGAAAAGCAAGACGGCAACGGCCGAGGCGAGATTCTTCGTCGGCCTGACGGCCTCCTCAGAATGACAACCGTATACAGCGCGGCGACCTGGGAAGGCCGCCGCGCGGGAATCCGGAATGACATCGCAAGAGTTAACGCATAGAGAGGAACCATGAGCCAGACGATTGCCATATCCGGCAAAGGCGGCAGCGGCAAGACGACGCTGGCCGGCCTCGCCGTCCGCACGCTCGTCGAGCGGACCGGCCGAAGCGTCCTGGCCGTCGACGCCGACCCGAACGCCTGTCTCGGCCCGATGCTGGGGGTCGAGCCGGAGCAGACCGTCGGCGAAATCCGCGACGCCGCCCTCGAACGCAAACTCCAGACGGGCCCCGGCATGGACCGCCAGCGCGCCGTCGAGTACGCCATCCACCGCGCCGTGGCCGAGGCCGACGGCTTCGACCTCCTCACGATGGGCCACACCGAGGGGCCCAAGTGCTACTGCGCCGTCAACCACCTGCTGCGGAAGTACCTGGACCAGGCGTCCAGCGATTACGGGTGGGTGGTGCTCGACAACGAGGCGGGCATGGAGCACCTCTCCCGCCGCACCACCGACGCGGTGGCCCTGCTCCTGGTGGTGGCCGAACCGACGCCCATCGGCGCCACGACCGCCCGCCGCATCCTCGGCCTGGCCGAGCGGCTGCCCGTCACCATCAGGCAGAAGGGCGTCGTCTGGAACAAGGTGAACGATGCGGAGCGCCTGACGGACCTGGCCGCCGACCTGCCGACCCTGGCCACGGTGCCGTTCGATGCGGCCCTGGCGGAGGCGTCGGTGGCGGGGGCGCCCGTCTTCGACCTGCCGCCCGACTGCCCCGCCCTGGAGGCCGTCGGCGAGGCGCTGACCGAAGCGCTCGGCATCGAAGCGACCCAACCGTCGTAGGAAGGCAACGTCCGTGACGGCGAAACGACAATGATGAACAGGGAATGTTCAACGCGGAATGATGAACGGCCCGTGCTGACCGGTTTCGCGGAGGCGATGCCGCCCCGCGGCGCACCGGTTTATCATTGAGCATTCATCATTCCTTGTTCATCATTGTCTTGTGATGCAACGCGGCGGCCTGGGAAGGCCGCTGCACGGAAAACAACACCACACTGGCCTGCAACCGCGGGAAAGAACATACTGACCTGCAACCGGTGAAAAGGAGACCCCATGGACCTACCGCCTCCCAAGGAAGCCTACTCGGCCGAGGTCAACGAGATCACGCTCGGCGGCGACGGCCGCAAGACCCTCACCATCGGCGGCGCCAAGACCGTCCCGTACGGCGGCGAGCGCGAGGCCACCGGCCACCGGCCGCGCATCGCCGTCGACGTCCTCGACGCCCCGCCCGCCGACTGGCCGGACGTCCTCGCCCAGGGCTGGCAGGACGTGTTGGACGACCCCGCCGCCTGGGCCGCGAAAGCCGTCGGCGAGGTGGGGGCGGACCTGGTATGCGTCAAGTTCGAGGGCATCGACCCGGACGGCGGCGACCGCGACGCCGACCACGCCGTCCAGGTCACCAAGAAAGTCCTCGACGCCGTCGACGTGCCGCTTATCCTGTGGGGCTGCGGCAACGACGCGAAGGACAACGAGGTCATGCCGAAGGTCTCCGAGGCCGCCAAGGGACAGAACGTGCTGGTCGGCACCGTGACGGAGGACAACTACAAGAGCCTGACGGCCATCGCCATGGCCGACAACCACTTCCTCATCGCCGAGGCGCCGCTCGACATCAACATCGCCAAGCAGGTGAACGTCCTGATTTCCGACATGGGCTTCCCGCTGGAGCGGGTCGTGATGTACCAGTCGACGGGCGGCCTCGGCTACGGCATGGAGTACGCCTACAGTATCCAGGAACGCGAACGGCTGGCGGCCCTGGCGGGCGACAACCTGATGGCCATGCCCGTCATCTGCGACTGCGGGTACGAGGCCTGGCGGGCCAAGGAGGCCAAGGCCCCCGCCGACGACTTCCCCGAGTGGGGCGACGACACCCGCCGCGGGCCCCTGTGGGAGGCCGTCACGGCCGTCGACCTGCTCCAGTCGGGGGTGGACGTCGTGCGCCTGCGGCACCCGGAGGCGGTCGCCCGCGTCCGCGCCTGGATCGACGGTGTGTGGGGGGAGGAGGAATAGGCCGAAGCGTCCAAGGTATGTCGTTCTGAGGCTCCGCTTGCGGAGCCGAAGAATCTCGCCGTGCGAGAAGCCCCAACGGCAACGACCAAGGCGAGATTCTTCGTCGGCCTGCGGCCTCCTCAGAATGACAGCCGTTTATGGCGCTGCGGGTACCGCAGATCCGCCGCGCTCAATGCAATCCGCACCAGGGGAGAAACGCATGATCGCCATCGGGGAACGCATCAACGGGCAGTTCGACGACGTCAAGGCCGCTATCGCCGCCAAGGATCCCGGCCCCGTCGAGGACCTGGCCCGCCGGCAGACGGAGGCGGGGGCCGCGTACCTCGACATCAACGTCGGCACCGCCGCCGAGGACCCGCTGGACGCCATGAAGTGGCTCGTCCAGACGGCCCAGGCCGCCTGCGACTCGCCGCTCTGCCTCGACAGCCAGAAGCCGGACGTCATCCGCGCCGGCCTGGAGGCGTGCGACACCTCGCGGGGGGTGCTCCTCAACTCCAGCCCCCTCTCAAAGAAGAGCGACCCCGAGGTCCTCCAGACCTACGCCGGCATGGCCCAGGAGGCGGGAGGCAAACTCATCTGCCTGACCATGGACGCCGAGGGCGTGCCGCAGAACGTCGAACGCCGCGTCGAGATCGCCGCCGAACTCCTCACGAAGGGGATGGAACTCGGCCTCACGCCCGACCGCCTGTTCATCGACCCGATCATCCTGCCCGTCAACGTGCCGGACGCCCAGGAGCAGCCGGGCAACATCCTCCAGACGATCGACCAGATCCGGATCCTCTCGGACCCGCCCGTGCACATCACGATGGGCCTCTCGAACCTGAGCCAGGGCGCCGCCGAGCGGAGCCTCATCAACCGGACGTTCCTGGCGATGGCCGTCAGCCACGGGTGCGACTCGGCCATCGTCGACGTCCTCGACGACGCGCTCGTCGACACCGCCGCCACCGCCGAGATGCTGATGAACCAGCAGATCTACTCCGACTCGTTCCTGCGGGCGTATCGGCGGCAGGCCGGCCGCCAGCGGTAACGTGTGTGGCCCGGCCGGTCTTGTCCGGCCGGGAGTGTGGCCCGGCCGGTCTTGTCCGGCCGGGAGTGTGGCCCGGCCGGTCTTGTCCGGCCGGGGGACGCGCCGGGTGGCCATGGGGGATATCGCGCCGTGCCCGGTCTTGGGCACCGCGCGGCGGGCAAGACTGCCCGCCGCGCTCTTCATAGGTGCCACCCGGC
>JAWODB010000024.1:0-4347 GCA_046483505.1 Phycisphaerae bacterium | reverse complement strand
CAGCGGGGCAGGAGGCCCGTCTCGGTCGACATGTTGTCGCGCTCCGGGCCGTGGAGGCCGGGCCAGAAGCCGCCCGGATGGTCGGCGGGCCCCTCGGCCGCGGCGGCCCCGGCCGTTGGGACGAGCAGGGCGGCCGCCGCGACGAACGCCCGTATCGCATGCGGGGTTGTCATCCTGTGTCTCCGAATCGGGTCTGGCCGATGTTACGTTGTGCGCGGCGGGTCTCCGCACCCGCCGCGCAACGGGCCGGGTGGCATGCTTTCGCGCCTTGGCGAAAGCATGGCCTGCGAATCGGAGCACACGCTTTCGCTCGCGAAAGCGTGCCACCCGCCGTTGTCACGAGGCGCGGTGGGTGCGGAGACCCACCGCGCTTTCCCGTGCGAGTAGCCGGCGCCGCGCCCTCGCACCCGCCCACTTGATTCCCCCGCCCCGATGGCCGATACTGGCACGTGCCGCCCGTCTACCCGGGCGGACCGGGCCGGGGGACGCCCCATGCGAATCTTCGACGAACTTCGCCGCCGCGTCAAGAACCTGCTCACCGCTCCCCTCGCGGAACTGGGCAGTTGGGCCCGTTTTGCGCGCGGCCAGATCACGCTGTGGCGGTACTGCGCCCGCCGCCTCCGCGAGAACAACGTGATGGCGATGTCCAGCGCCCTCTCGTTCCGCACGATCTTCGCCCTCGTGCCGCTCGTCATCGTGGCGTTCCTGGCCCTGAAATCGCTCGGCGTGGTGGAGGACTCGAAGCGGTACCTGCGCGATTTCCTCGAGCGGTCCGGGATGACCCAGATCACGTACACCGAACCGGGCGAGGACCCGCCCGTGCCCGAACGCAAACCGCCGCCCCCGTCCGAACGCGAGGACGCGCCCCGGCCGCCCGGCTCCGTGGACGACGACCTGCCCGGCACCCCGCCGTACGACGTGCCCGAACGCGTCACCGTGGCCGAGAAGATCGAGTCCGTCGTCGAGTACGCCGAGAGCCGGCTCACGGTCGGGCGCGTCGGCCCGCTCAGCGTCATGGTGCTCGTCTGGACGGCCCTGACGCTGCTGACGACGATGGAGCGGAGCCTGAACCGCATCTTCGAGGCGCCGAGGGCCCGCGGCTTCGCCCGCCGCACCCTCATCTACTGGTCCGCGCTCACGCTCGGGCCGCTCGTCATCGTGGCGGCGGTGCGGCTGGGGGGCGGCCTGGTCGAGTCCGTCCGCAACGTGCCCGTCCTTTCGTGGACGCTCGGGCCCATCGGCTGGATCGCCCCGTTCGTCGTGGGCGTGCTGGTCGTCGCGTCGCTCTATACGCTGATGCCGAACACGCGCGTGTCGTTCCGGCGGGCCCTGGAGGGGGCGGTGCTGGCCGTCCCCGTGTGGGCCCTGGCCCGGTGGGCGTTCGCCCTGTACGTCGACCGCGTGGGCAGCCAGAGCATTTACGGGGCCATGGGCCTCATCCCGCTGTTCCTCCTGTGGCTGAACCTGTCGTGGCTCATCTTCCTGTTCGGGGCCCAGGTGTCGCACGCGGCGGCGAACGTCGAGCAACTCATGCGGGCCGACGCCGAACGCGACATGCGCCTGACGGCCTGGCACGACCTGGCGGCCGTCGTGGCCGTGGCCCAGATCCAGACGGACCGCGGCGGCCCGGCGACGCCCGCCGACGTGGCCGCCGCGCTCGACTGCTCCCAGGCCCGGGCCGAGACGCTGCTTGGGCGCCTCGCAAAGGGGGGCGTCCTCCTCCGCGCCGACGCCGGCGACGAGGCGAAGGCCGACGGCGACACAGAACAGGTCGCCCTGGCCGTCCCGCCCGCCAGTTTGCCCGTGACGCGCGTCCTGGGCATCCACTGTCCCGACGGGGCCGTGGCCTCCGAAGGCCGCGACACCGACGTGACCCGCGCCGTGGCCGAGGCCCGCCGGCGGGCCGAGGCCGGCATCGAGGGGATGACCGTCGCGGACCTCCTGTCGCAACGGCACAACGACAATGATGAACAAGGAATGATGAACGCCGGATGATGAAACCGACGCGTGCCGTTCGAGCCCGCCGCGGAAGCGGCGGGTCAGCCTCCGGCGCAGCGCGACCTTCACCTCGGATGAAGATGACCGGCCGCTTCCGCGGCCGGCTCGGGTACGACGCCGTGTTTGAAGGAGTGTATCATGCCTATATGCAAGTTGCCTGCGCTCCTCCTGCTCGCCTCGCTCGTCGGCCTGTCGGCCCTGGCGGGCTGCGCCACGAACCCCGTCACGGGCGAGCGGGAACTGGTGCTCATCTCGCGGGACCAGGAAATCGCCATGGGCAAGCAGGCCGCCCCCGAGTTCGAGAAGGAGTTCGGCGGCAAGGTGCCCAATGCCGACCTCCAGCAGTACGTGCAGTCGGTCGGCCGGCGGATGGCCGACGTCAGCGACCGCCCCATGCCGTACACCTACACCCTCGTCGCCTCCGACACGCCCAACGCCTTCGCCCTGCCGGGCGGGCCCATCTTCATCACGGCCGGCCTGATGAAACGGATGACGAACGAGCGGCAACTGGCGGCCGTCCTGGGGCACGAGACGGGCCACGTGGCCGCCCGGCACAGTGTCCAGCAGATGCAGAAACAGATGGGCGCCCAACTGCTTGTCGAGATCGCCGCCCGCGCCGGCGGGGCCGAGGGCGGGGGCACCGTCGGCGACGTCGCCAAGGTCGTCTCGACGATGGCTATCCTCAAATATAGCCGCGACGATGAGTACCAGGCCGACGAACTCGGCATCAAGTACGCCGCCGACGCCGGCTACAACCCGTGGGGCGTCGTCGAACTCCTCACGCTGCTCCAGGCCATGCAGGAGGCCGATCCGGGCCGGTTCCAGGAAATGTTCCAGACGCACCCCCTCTCGTCGAAACGGATCGAGCGGGCCCGGCTGATGCTGCTCCAGGACCCGGCGTACGAGGGCAAGTACTCCCCCGCCGCCGCCGACCCCCACGCCGCGCGGTTCGAGACGATGCGGAAGACGCTGGTCGAGACGTTGAAGAAGTGAGGGGTGCGTTGGTAAAGCGCGCTGTGCGCGGCGGGAGGTATTGCGCGGCGGGTCTCCGCACCCGCCGCGCGAAACGTGATGATCTCCCGAGCCCGCCGCGGGAGCGGCGGGTCATCCTCCGGTGCAGCGCGGTATTCGAGAACGCGCGTTGAGCCGCCGACGGCACGTCGGCGGGCGTTCGGCGTGAAGGCAGGACCTCGGCACTCGCGTCGACCTTCGGTCGACGGCTCAACGGGCGCGCTCGGACGCAACGAACGCCGGCACCTCCTCGCGCCATTGCACATGCCCGTCGAGATACGCCACGTTGCCCCCCTTCCCGCCATGGTTCCCGGGCCGGTCCCACAGGATGGGAATCGTGGACGGTTCCGCCTCGTGAATGTGATGGCCGGCGCCGGCGTAGATGTAATCCGCCTGCGCGTCAACGTTCTCTGGCGCGGGGTCCCAGTGACCTGTGCTCGGACACCAGAGCATGTTCGTCAAGTACGGGTCCTCCTTGCACAGGGTCGCAAGGCTGTCCGGCATTGTGCCGTCGTGGGCCTTGGCGAAGCGCAGGCACGCATGGGAGATCTGGATGACGTTGCTTCGGCACGCAGCCCGGTTGGCCTCTTCCAGGGCACCGATGATGGTGTTGGCCCAGAGTCCCGCAACGGCGAGGCCCAGGAAGGCCAGGACGATACCTGCGACGGCCGAGCCTCGGCCGCGGAGCGTCCCGCTGGAGCGCCCGATGCGCCGCAGCGCCAACCAGCCGAAGGCAATGGCCGGGAGGAATGCGAGAAGTTGTGTGGCCATCGCCCCGGCGATACCCCGGAGCGGGCGGGTGCTCGACTCGATCAACATGCCGGCCACAACGGCCGCGGGGAAAACCGCCACCACGAGGCCGATAATGCCGAACCACAGGCTCGCCCGGGCCAATCGCGAGGTCTGGGGTTTCTCCGGCGCCGCTTCGGTCGGCGTCCCTTCGTTCTCCGCCTCGCTCATGGCATCCCCCTGAGGCGCGGTGGGCAGGACTGCCCACCGCGCTGCAATGTGTTTTTCCGCGCGGGGCGTTTGCCCGTGCCCGTTGAGCCGCCGACGGCACGTCGGCGGCCGTTCGGCGCGGAGACAGCGTCTCGGCACTCGCGTCGACCTTCGGTCGACGGCTGGGCGGGCTCGCTCGCCCCCCCCCCGCCGTCTACTCCGCCCCGCCGGGATTCAGGCCGACGGCGTACGGGCAGTAGACCCGGGCCCGGACGAGACGGGGGCGCACGGCCTTCTTGCCGCGGCGTTTCTTCGTGCCCGACCCGTTTGCCGCATCCTTCTCGCCCGGCAGGACGTGGTACCCCGCCATCCGGAAGTGGTGCCCGGCCAGCGTTCCGG
>JAWODB010000021.1:0-8777 GCA_046483505.1 Phycisphaerae bacterium | reverse complement strand
CGCCACCGACCGCCAGATCGACCGCCTCGTCTACGACCTCTACGGCCTGACGGACGAGGAAATCGCCATTGTGGAAGAGGCCACTGCATGACCCCCTCGGATGAGGACGTAATCGCCGCCGCGTCCAAAGGCTTCTTTCAGGCAGTATTGGACCGCCTCCAAGACACGTTCACGGCCGCCATACGTTGGGTCAAGGGGTACCGGAAGGGCGAAGAGGTCGTGGATGGCATCCGCTGGAAATACCAACACCGCCGTGGTCGTGTAACGAATCTGGAACCCTCCTGCCAGAACTGCGATGTTGAGATGAAGACGGTGTTGGGCAACCTGAACGATCATCGGTTGCATTCTCTTTGGAAATGCCCGAAGTGCAAACAGGTGGTTCGGGACGGCGAAGCCTCGTATCTTGCCGAGCGCGCGAGGAAGGCAATCGAGCATAAGTTGGTACAAACAGCCGCCGGAGGCGGCGAAAGACGGTAGCCCCGGTCGTGAGACCGGGGACACCGAACGGAGCACCCTGCCCCGTTTGAGCCCCGAAGGGGCGAAAGAACCCCTTGGGGAGGCTGCCCCAAGGGCCGAGGCTTCTGCGGTGCGACGTTCTTACGCCCCTGCCGGGGCTTGGCCGTGCGCGTTCGGGTTACGTTCCCCGGCCTCACGGCCGGGGCTACCCTCTCGGCGTCGCTCCGCGACGTGTGGCACGGCCGGTCTTGCCCGGCCGTGCAGACTTACTTCAACTCCTTGATCCGGATGTTCCGCCACCGCACGACCAGCGGCTCGGCCTTCTTGCCCACGCCGTGCACCTGGAACCCGATGAGGCCCTTCGCCTCGCGGTCGTCGGTCATGTCCGCCACCGCCACGCCGTTGACCCACGTCCGGATGCGGTTGCCCTTGCACTCGATCCGGTAATGGTTCCACGCGTTGTCCTTGAACGCCTTGCGGGCCTTTTCGGAGGCGTCCTTCGGGCCGAAGATCCAGCCGCCGCGGCCTTCGTCGTAGATGCAGCCGGAGGATCCGCGCTTCGCGTGCGAGATTTCGCATTGATATCCGTACATCCGGCCGACGGGCAGCGTGCGGTCGCCCTGGTTCCGCTTGACGCTCTCGCCCTCCTTCGCCACATGCGAGCGAATCTGCACGCCCGAGTTCAGGGCCGGGTCGCACTTCACCTCGAACTCCAGGACGAAGTCGCCGTACGTCTTCGGCGGGCACAGGAAGGAGTTCTGCGTGTTCGGGACGGACGAGCCGACGATGCAGCCGTCCTCGACCACGTATTTCGCCTTGCCGCCCACCTGCTTCCACCCGTCGATGGACTTGCCGTCGAAGAGCGGCACGAGCCCGTCCTCGCCCGCGGCCGCGACCACGGCCGCCAGCACCGCCGCCACCGCCGTTGCACTCGCCATCCGCCTTGCCGCGTGTTTCATCGGAATGCCTCCTGATTCAGGATTCGCCGGGGCGTCGGCGCGTCACGTGAAACGCGCTCGGCTGTGCCTCGCGGCTAAACGGTTGTCGTTGCCGTCGCCGTGGCCTTCGTCGTTGCCGTTGCCTGATGCCGAATATCGAATGCCTAATGCCTGCCGTCGTCACTCCCACTCGATGGTACTCGGCGGCTTGCTCGACACGTCGTACACCACCCGGTTCACGCCGCGGACCTCGTTGATGATACGGGTGGCGATCGGGCCGAGGGCGTCCTCCGGCAGGCGGGCCCAGTCGGCCGTCATCCCGTCCAGGCTGGTGACCGCCCGCAGGGCGATGACGTTGGCGTAGGTCCGCTCGTCGCCCATCACGCCGACCGCCTTGACGGGCAGCAGCAGGGCGAACGCCTGCCACAACGTCCGGTACAGGTCCGCCGCGTGCAGTTCCTCGAGGAACACCGCGTCCGCCTGCCGCAGGATCCGCAGTTTGCGCCGCGTCACGGGCCCGACGATGCGGACCGCCAGGCCGGGCCCCGGGAACGGGTGCCGCCAGATCATCCGCTCGGGCAGGCCGAGTTCCTCCCCCACCCGGCGGACCTCGTCCTTGAAGAGATATCGAAACGGCTCGACCAATTTGAAGCGGAGGTTCGACGGCAGCCCGCCCACGTTGTGGTGCGTTTTGATCGTCGCCGACGGGCCGCCGTGGGCCGAGACGCTCTCGATGACGTCCGGGTACAGCGTGCCCTGGGCCAGGAACGGCGGCTTGCCGAGGCGGCGGGCCTCCTTCTCGAACACGCGGATGAACGTGTTGCCGATGATGCGGCGTTTGCGTTCGGGGCTGGCCACGCCCTTCAGGCGGTCGAGGAACCGGTCGGCGGCCGCCACGTAATGCAGGCGGATGCCGAGATGGTCGCGGAACTTGGCCCGCACGTTCACCGGCTCGTTCTTCCTGAGGAGTCCGTTGTTGATGAACACGCAGTGCAGGCGGTCGCCGATGGCCCGGTGCAGCAGGGCCGCCAGGACGGAGGAATCGACGCCGCCGCTCACGCCGCAGAGGACCCGCTCCCCGCCGATGCGCTCGCGCAGGGCCGCCGTGGTCTCCTCGACGAACGAGGCGGCGGACCATCCGCCGCGGCACTCGGCCACGCGGTAGAGGAAGTTCTCGAGGATCTCCCGCCCCCGCGGCGTGTGGACGACCTCCGGGTGAAACTGGAGACCGTACAGCCGCCGGCGCGCATCGCCCATCGCCGCCACCGGCGCGGTGGGCGTGCGCGCGAGGACCTCGAACCCCTGGGGCGGCGTGCGGACCTGGTCGCCGTGGCTCATCCACACGCGCATCCGCTTGGGCAGGCGGGCGAACAGGCCGCGCTTCTTCACGAGGCGGATGTCCGCCCGGCCGTACTCGCGGCGGTCGGCGGCCCGGACCTCGCCGCCGAGCAGTTTCGTCATCAGTTGCAGACCGTAGCAGATGCCGAGGACCGGGATGCCCAGGCGCAGCAGCCCGGCGTCGCACGCGGGGCTGCCCTCGTCGGTGACCGACGCCGGCCCGCCCGAGAGGACCAGGGCCGCGGGGCGGTCGGCCGCCAGGTCGCGCGGCGTCACGGTGTGCGGGACGATCTCGGAGTACACCCCGCACTCGCGAATCCGCCGCGCAATCAACTGCGTGTACTGCGACCCGAAGTCGAGCACGACGACGCGTTCGCGCGCGGGGGGCGCCGCGAGCGGCTCACGCGATCTGGACAGGCGTTTGCTCATAGGTGGAATAGTAGTACGGGGTGAACGCCTCGAACTCCGCGGCGCAGGTGTCCACGAGTTTGTAGACCGGCCGGATGCCGCACGCCAGCCGCCACGTGCGGACGGCGTCCTCGTCGGCCGCCCCGAGCAGCCGGACGAGTTGCCGGTCGGAGAACCCCATCTGCTTGACGGCCAGGAGTTCCCCGGCCGAGAGGGCGTCCTCCAGCCGCGCGGCCTCGGCGGCGCGGCGGCCGAGGTCCGCCTCCGCCTCGGCCAGTTGGGCGATGTTATCCAGAAACCACGGGTCGATGCCCGTCAGGCCGTAGACGTCGTCCACGTCCATGCCGGCGGCGAGGGCCGCCTTGACGTGGAAGATGCGGTCCGGCGAGGGCGTGACGAGGGCGTGCTTCAGGGCCTCGCCCTCGAGCCGCTCGTCCGGGTCCTCCAGGCCCGCCACGCCGATCTCCAGCGACCGCATCGCCTTCTGGAGGGCCTCCTTGAACGAGCGGCCGATGGCCATCGCCTCCCCCACGCTGTGCATCGACGTGTTCAGCACCGCCTCGGTCTGCGGGAACTTCTCGAACGTGAACCGCGGCACCTTGACGACGCAGTAGTCGATGGTGGGCTCGAACGAGGCGGGCGTCTCGCGCGTGATGTCGTTGGGGATCTCGTCCAGGGTGTACCCGACGGCCAGTTTGGCGGCGATCTTGGCGATGGGAAAGCCCGTGGCCTTCGACGCCAGGGCGCTGGAGCGGCTGACCCGCGGGTTCATTTCGACGACCCGCATCTCGCCGGTCCGCGGACAGACGGCGAACTGGATATTCGACCCGCCCGTCTCGACGCCGATCTCGCGGATGATCGCCACGGCCGCGTCGCGCATCGCCTGGTACTCGCGGTCCGTGAGCGTCTGGGCGGGGGCCACCGTGATCGAGTCGCCCGTGTGCACGCCCATCGGGTCCACGTTCTCGATGGAGCAGATGATGACGACGTTATCCGCCAGGTCGCGCATCACCTCCAGTTCGAACTCCTTCCAGCCGAGGACCGACTCCTCGATGAGGGTCTGGTGGATGGGGCTGGCCTCGAGGGCGGCCCGGGCCATCGCTTTGAGTTCCTCGCGGTTGTAGGCCGTCCCGCCGCCCGTGCCGCCCAGCGTGTAACTCGGGCGCAGGATGACCGGCAGGCCGATGGCGTCGGCGGCGGCCATCGCCTCCTCGACGGACCGGACGACCCGCCCCGCGGGCACCGCCAGGCCGATGTGCTCCATCGCGTCCTTGAACCGCTGGCGCGACTCGGCCTTCTCGATGGCGTCGGGGCTCGCGCCGATCATCTCGACGCCGAGTTCCTCCAGCACGCCGGCTTCGGCCAGCGCCTCGGCGGTGTTCAGGGCGGTCTGCCCGCCCACGGTCGGCAGGAGGGCGTCCGGCCGCTCCTCGCGGATGATCGCCTCCACCACCTCCGGCGTAATCGGCTCCACGTACGTCCGGTGCGAGAACTGCGGGTCCGTCATGATGGTCGCGGGGTTCGAGTTGACCAGCACGACGCGGTACCCCTCGGCCAAGAGGGCCTTGCACGCCTGCGTGCCGGAGTAGTCGAACTCGCACGCCTGCCCGATGATGATCGGGCCCGAGCCGATGACCAGAATCGTCGAGATGTCCGTCCGTTTAGGCATCGGTCCCCCGCGCCATCAGGTCGCGGAACCGGCGGAACAGGTAGTGGGCGTCGTGCGGCCCGGGCGAGGCCTCCGGGTGAAACTGGACGCTGAACATCGGCAGCCGCCGGTGCCGCAGGCCCTCCAGCGTGTTATCATTGAGATTGAGATGCGCGAGTTCGACTTCGTCCTGCGGCAAGGTGTCGATGTCCACGCAGAACCCGTGGTTCTGGACGGTGATGGCCACCCGGCCCGTGGCCAGGTCCTTCGCGGGATGGTTCGCCCCGTGATGGCCGAACTTCAGTTTGTACGTCTCGCCGCCCAGGGCCTGGCCCAGCATCTGGTGCCCCATGCAGATGCCGAAGATCGGCACCGGCTCGCCGCCCGGCGGCTCCTGGATGAGCGACCGCAGCGTCTCGACCGCGTAGGGCACAGCCGCCGGGTCGCCCGGCCCGTTCGAGAGCATGACGCCGTCCGGCCGGCGGTCGGCGATTTCCTCCGCCGTCGCCGACGCCGGCACGACGAGCACGCGGCACCCCACCTCGCGCAGGCACCGCAGGATGCCCTGCTTCACGCCGTAATCCAACAGCGCGACGAGCGGGCCGTCCGGCAGGGCCGACTCGGGCTCCCATTCCCACGGTTCGGCGCACGTGACCTCGCGGACGAGGTCGCGGCCGACGAGGCCCGGCGAGGCCCGGGCCTTCTCGACGACGCTTCGCGGGTCGTCGTCGGTGGCGGAGAGGACGGCCTTCATCGCCCCCTCGGTGCGGATGCGGCGCGTCAGGGCCCGCGTGTCGATCCCCGTGATGCCGGGGATGCCGGCGTCGCGGAGATAGCCGTCCAGGTCGCCGCCCGCGCGCCAGTTGGACGCACGGCGCGAGAGTTCCCGCACGACGAATCCCTCGACCCACGGGCGGTGCGACTCGGTGTCCTCACCGTTCACGCCGTAGTTGCCGATGAGCGGGCACGTCATCGCGACGATCTGGCCGTGGTACGACGGGTCGGTCACCACCTCCTGGTAGCCGGCCATGGAGGTGTTGAAGACGATTTCGCCGGCGGCCTCGGCGCGGGCGCCGAACGCCTCGCCGACGAACACGGTGCCGTCCTCCAGGGCCAGGAGTGCGGTGTCGGCCATCGGTTCCTCTCGTGCCTGCGTCAGCCACAACCACAAGGCTGAATGATGAATGTTGAATGATGAACGCCGAACGCCGGGCCTCCGGCCCGATGGGGACATCGCCCTGACGTAGGATCGGCCGGTCCCCTCGCGCCAGTCTCATCATTCATCATTGAACATTCCACGTTCATCATTGTTGTTTTTGCCGTGAGCGACGGACTCACCCCCCGTCGTGTCCGACCGTCAGGACTGCGCCCGTGCCTTCCGCGACACATCGAACTGCTCCTTGTGGAACTCGGCCGGCACGTCCGTCGGGTAATCGCCCGTGAAGCACGCCGTGCACATCGCCTCCGGGTCCGGCACGACGCTCAGCATGCCTTCGACGGTGAGGTACCGGAGCGAGTCGGCCCCGATGTGATCGCGGATCTCCTCCACCGTGTGGGCCGACGCGATCAACTCCTCGCGCGTCGACATGTCGATGCCGTAGAAGCACGGGCACCGGATCGGCGGGCTGGAGACGCGGACGTGGACCTCGGCCGCCCCCGCCCCGCGCACGAGGCGGATGAGTTTTCGCAGCGTCGTGCCGCGCACGATCGAGTCCTCGACCACCACCACCCGCTTGCCGCGAAGCACCCCCGCCACGGGGTTGAACTTCACGCGCACGTCCACGTCGCGCTCGTGCTGGTACGGGCTGATGAACGTGCGGCCGACGTAGTGGTTGCGGATGAGGCCGATCTCGAACCTGAGGCCCGCCCGTTCGGCGTAGCCGAGGGCGGCGGTGTTGGCCGAGTCGGGCACCGCGATGACGATGTCCGCCTCGGCGGGAGCCTCCTCGGCCAGGCGGCGGCCGAAGGCCCGGCGAATCTTGTCGGCCTTCTGGCCGAAGATGCGGCTGTCGGGCCGCGCGAAGTAGATGAACTCGAAGATGCACGACGCCTGCCGCGGCGCCGCCGGCAGCCGACGCGAATGGACGCCGCCTGAGTCGACGACGAGCATCTCGCCGGGCGCCAGGCTGCGGACGTGCTCGGCCTCGAGGATGTCCAGCGCGCACGTCTCGCTCGCCACCACCGGCGCATCGCCCAGCCGGCCGAAACACAGCGGCCGCCAGCCGAAGGGATCGCGCACGGCCACCAGCATCTCGGGCGAGAGGAACAGGAACGCGTACGCCCCGACGACCTGGCGGAGCGATTCCTCGATGGCGTCCGGCAAGGCGTCCTCGCGGCTGCGGGCCACCAGGTGCAGGACGATCTCCGAGTCGGTCGTCGTCTGGAAGATGGAGCCGTCCTCCTCCATCGACCGCCGCAGGGCCCCCGCGTTCACGAAGTTGCCGTTGTGAGCCGCCGCCAGTTGACCCCGCTTGTACTCGATGAGGATGGGCTGGGCGTTGCGGGCGCTGGAGGCCCCCGTCGTGGAGTACCGGTTGTGGCCGATGGCGGCCGCGCCGGGCAGCCCCGCCAGCGACGCCGGGTCCGCAAAGACCTGCGACACCAGGCCCGGCCCCTTGTGCAGGCGGAGCCGGCGTCCGTCGGAGGCGGCGATGCCGGCGGCCTCCTGCCCGCGGTGCTGGAGCGCGTACAGGCCGAAGTAGGCGTGCCGGGCGGCCTCGGCGTCGCCCCACACACCGAACAGGCCGCAGCACTCCCGCGGACGGTCGGCGCGGACGGGGCGCGGGCGGCGGTCAGGTTCGCTCATGGCGCGTCCCCTCTCGGGTCGGGGCCGGCCGCAGGCATAGAGTCTGCCCGCGGCGAAGCGGCTTCAGGGGGATACCTCGGAAGGCCCGAAGACGGATTCTACGGACCGGCCCTTCCGCCTTCAAGGAAAAGTCGCCGCCCTCCCGCCGGCCGTTCGTCATTCCTCATTCCCTCGTCATTCGCCGTTGCCCCGGAGGCAGGCGCATGCTTTCGCATCAGCGCGAAAGCATGCCACCCGGCATTCGTCATTCCCTCGTCATTCGGAACTCGTCATTCGCCATTACTCCGGAGGTACTCGTCGATGTGTTCCGCCGCGCGGCGGCCGGCGTCGATAGCCCGGACGACAAGGCTGGCCCCGTGGACGCAGTCGCTGGCGGCAAAGACGCCGTCGCGGCTCGTCATCCCGCGCGCGTCCACCTCCAGGTTGCCCCGCTCGTCCGTCGCCAGGCCCGCCTCCGTCACCATCGCCCCGTGCCGCACGTGCACGAATCCGAGCGCCAGGAGCACGAGGTCGGCCTCCAGGTGGAACTCGGAATCCGGCACCTCCTCGAAGGTCCGCTTGCCCTCGGCGTCCGGCTCGGACCAGTCGATGCGGACGCACCGGAGGCCGTGCACGTCGATGCCGCCGTGGCCGATGAACTCCTTCGTCAGGACGCTCCAGAGGCGTTCGCACCCTTCCTCGTGGCTGCTGCTGGTCCGCTTGACGGTGGGCCAGGCGGGCCAGGGGCACTCGGTCGGGCGCTCGTCGGGCGGTTCCGGCAGGAGTTCGATCTGGGTGATGTGCGTGGCCCCCTGCCGGCGGGCCGTCCCGACGCAGTCGCTTCCCGTGTCGCCCCCGCCGACGACGACCACCTTCTTGCCGGCCGCCCAGATGGCGCCCTCGTCCGGCACCTCCTCGGCGGCCACGCGACGGTTTTGCTGGAGGAGGAAGTCCATCGCGAAGTGGATGCCCTCCAGCCCCCGGCCGGGAATGGTCAGGTCGCGCGGCTGCTCGGCGCCGACGGCCAGCAAGACGGCGTCGAACTTGCGGACCAGGTACCGCATCGACACGTCGTCGCCTACGACGACGCCCGTCTCGAACGCCACGCCCTCGGCCCGCATCTGGTCGAGGACCCACTTCTCGAGTTTGAAGTCCGGGATGCCGTACCGCAGGATGCCGCCCGGGCGGGCGTGCTTCTCGAACA
>JAWODB010000351.1:0-3098 GCA_046483505.1 Phycisphaerae bacterium | reverse complement strand
TTGTAATGGGGACGAACAGACTTTGACATTTACTTCTCCAAATCTTTCAATATCAGGTGGCAATAGTGTTGATTTATCAGCTATTGATACTGATACACAATTAAGCACAAGTGAGGTACAAACAATTACAGGGGGAATGTTTTCCGGTAACACAGAAACACTTATCACAGCAACTTATCAAAGTGTAGACGGGACTATTGATTTGATTGTGAATGATGATTTGAATTTGTATGATAATACTACAAGTGGATTTTTAACAAGCGAGACTGACCCTATCTATTCCGGAGACAGTGCAAATATTGTTTGGTTCAAAGATTCCTTAACTCCGCGTTCGAGTCGTACGTCCGGTCGCTGCCGGTGGCCGGGCGTACGACTCGAACGCGGTCTTCGCAGAGGGCGAACCGGCCAGCAGGCCGGCGACCGTCTCGGTGCGGCCGAGCAGGATCCCCTCGAGCCGGTCGGAGAGGGCCTCGTAGGCGGCGACGCGGGCCGCCCGGGCCGCCAGCACCCGGCCGGCCGCCGTCACGCGACGCCAGCCCGCGGGGTACATGTCCGGCAACCGGTCCGGCGGCGCCGAGGCGATCCGGCGGACGGCCTCGTCCGACAGGCCCGGCGGCGCCGTGCCCCGGCCGCTCGCCGTCAGGTTCTCCTCAATCGGCGAGACCGCCAGCGAGGCGATCGGCACCTCGGGCGGCGCGCGGCCGGTCAGGTCGGCCACCTTGGCGGCGACCGGGTCCACCGGCACCTGGACGTCGACCTCCGCCACGCCGTCGGAATAGACCCTCGCCGGGCCGACCCGCCGGGCCGACCGCAGGAACACCCGCAGGGCGATCTCGTTGCGGCTGCCGGGCCCCAGCGCCTCGCGGACCGTCTCGCCGGACGCCAGTTCCACGCCGAGCACCCTCTCCGTCAGGCGGTTGACGGCGTCGACCTGGGCCATGCGGACGGCCAGCCCCCGGGCCTGCTCCGGCGTGTAGTCGGCCCCGGCGGCGCCGGACGCCAGGGCCACCGCCGCGGCGGCGAACATTGTGACGGTCGCGCGGCGCATCATGCCTCTTCGATCCAACGGGTCACCTGCTCCAGTGCCTCCCGGCCGGCGTGGACCGCGATCGTGACGGCCGTCTCGCGCGCCTGGCCGGGTTCGAGTTCCGGCATCAGGCCGCGCTCCCGCAGCCCCTCGCGCGGCGGGAACGGGCACACCGTCGGCTCCATGCCGACCACGTACGTGCCCTGCCCCATCATCTTCCACTCGGCCATGTACGGCAGGGCGTCCTTGTCCCACGTGAGGCTGACCGCCAGGCCGTGACCGAGGGCGGGGTTCACCAGGGCCGCCCGGCACGTGCCGTCGGCGTACCGTTTCGGCTCGATTTCGTAAGTGTGCTCCGAGAAGCCCTCCGTGGGCGGCTGGAACTCCCGATGCCGGTCGACGGCCGCCTGCGCCTCGTCCGTTACGCCGCGAATCGAATCGCAGGCGACGAGGAGGCGGCTGTCCTCCGACACGAGCGGCCACCCCAGGTTCACGTGGTACAGCAGCATGGCGGTGCTGGTGGCGTGGCCCAGGTTCGTGACGCGGTCGCGGACGGTGAGGCGCTGGGAGCCGAGAGCCGTCTCGATGGCCCGCGCGAGGCGAAGCGTCGGCTTGAAGACCTCGGCCTCGTCCACCTGCCCGCGGACGGCGATGCGATAGGCGTCGCCGTCCCATCCGCAGTCGACGGCCACGTGCGTGGCCGACAGGTTCGACGCGCGTCCATGGAGACCCCACGCCTCGCCGCCTTCGGCGTCCGGCGCTCCGAAGTGCCGCAGGCCGCACGTCGTCAGGAGCCCGCCGCCGAACGAGCGGAGCCAGCGGAAACCTTCCGGGTCGTACCGTTCCGGCGCGACGGGCCCGACGGCGGACTCCCACGCGATGGGCCGGCCGGCGAAGCGGGCCGTCAGGATGTCGAGGCAGCGGTCCGGCAGGACGGTGAACGCCAGGCCGGAGCCCGTCCAGACGTCGATGCCGCGCATGCCGCGCGCCGGGCCCTCGTCGAAGACGAACGGCCGGGCGCCCGCCACCTGGTCGATGCGGCCGACGCGACGGGCCAGGTCCTCGGGGCTGAGCGATTGGCCGAATATCTCGGGCATGGTGAGCCTCCTCGTCCAATTCACGGCACGCGCCGGACAAGTCCGGCGGCTAACTGTGCGCGGTGGCGATCCCTGCTCGCCGCGGAGAACGCGCGGCGCAAGCGCCGCGGCGAACACCGCCTCATCCCGTTCCCGTGCCGCACCGCCCTACCCCGTTTCGATGCGCCCGACGAGGTCGCGGACGTTCGCCACACCCAACCGTCCGAGCGCCTGCGGCAGGGCGGTCACGAGGTTCGCGCACGTCTCCGGATTCACGAAGTTGGCCGTGCCGACGGCGACGGCGGTCGCCCCGGCCCGGAGGAACTCGACCACGTCCTCCGGAAACTGGACGCCGCCCAACCCGATGATGGGCACGCCGCGGGGTCCGGCCACCTGCTCCCAGACGCGGCGGATCATGTAGACAGCCACCGGCTTGATGGCGGGCCCCGACAGGCCGCCCGTCCGGTTCGTCAGGGCGGGCCGGCCCGTCCACGGGTCCACCGCCATGCCGCGAAGCGTGTTGATGAGCGTCAGGGCGTCGGCGCCGGCGTCGACGGCCGCGCGGGCCGTCTCGGCGATGTCCGTCACGTTCGGGCTCAGTTTGACGATGAAGGCCGCCCGGCGGACCTCGGCGCGGACGGCGCCGGCCAGGCGTGCCAGCGCCGCCGCCTCGGTCCCGAACTCCATCCCGCCGCGCTCGACGTTCGGGCACGAGACGTTGAGTTCGATGCCGGCGACGCCGTCGGCGGCGTCGAGGGCCCGGCAGACCTCGAGGTACTCCTCCGGCGTGCTGCCGGCCACGTTGACGATGACGGGCACGTCGACCCGCGCGAGGGCGGGCAGTTTCTCGTCCAGGAACCGCTCCAGCCCCACGTTCGCCAGGCCGATGGCGTTGAGCATGCCGGCCCGGACCTCGACGAGTCGCGTCGGGGGATGGCCGTCGGGCGGCCGGAGGGTGATCGACTGCGTCACGACGGCCCCGAGGGTCGTGAGAT
>JAWODB010000100.1:0-2900 GCA_046483505.1 Phycisphaerae bacterium | reverse complement strand
ATATGGACGATCTTCATGTTCAGCGATTGGCGAACCGGGCGCCGAGACGCACCGTGTGGCCCGGCCGGCTTGCCCGGCCGGGAGGTGTTCGGCTTGTTCTGCGGGCTGGGCAAGCCAGCCCGGCCACACGCCGACGTTCGAGCCCCGACCGTAAGGTCGGGGGTACTGCCGGACGGCAGCGTGTATCTGGCGCGGCGATCGCGCTGCACCGCCGAGTACCCGCGACCTGACGTTCGCGGCTCGGGCGCGGCGATGCCGTTCGAGCCCGCTGTCGTTCGAGCCCGCCGCGGAAGCGGCGGGTCATCCTCATCCGCCGTGGTCGAGGGCATGGCAGATGGAGATGACCGGCTGCTCCCGCAGCCGGCTCGCACGGCGGCGCGGCGCCTCACAGCACGATCGCCCCTTGCCGCCGGAGCGTGGCGCGGACCTTGTCGGCGTCCACCTCGGCCACGCCCGTGCCGGCCTCCAGCGCATGATGGCATGCCACCCCCGCCGCCTGCCCCATCTGGTTGCAGTTGACCATGACCCGCACGCCGCCGAACGCCCGCTCGTCGGCGTCGAGGCTCCGGCCGGCCACCAGGACGTTCTCGGCCCCGCGCGGCACGAGGGAGCGGTACGGCACCTGGTAGAACGTGCCCTGGAGGCCCTCGAACCGGACGCCCGCCCCGCGGGCGCTGTGCACGTCCACCCGGTAACTGCCGTTGGCGACGGCGTCCGGGAACCGCACGCCCTGGACGACCTCCTCGCCGGTCAGTTCGTGCAGGCACCGGGCGTGGCGGGTCTCGCGGATGCCGATGCGCGCCGGCAGCGTGAGCAGCGGCACGCCTTTGCCGCCCATGAAATGATGGCGCAGCAGGTCGCAGACTTGGCGGACCTGCCGGCGGCCGTCCATCTCGGCGCGGGTCAACTGGTCCGGGTCGCTGCAATCGGCCCCGAAGACGCGGGTGCCGGCCAGCATGACCTCGTCGTCGCCGCCCGGCACCGTGGCGGTCCACGAGAAGCCCTTCTTCAGGGCCTCCGGGTACTGCGTGTCGAAGATGACGCGGTTCAGGTTGAACCCGTGCTCGCGTGCCAGCGCCCGCGTGCCGCGCAGGATGGCGCACGTCGTGGGCGGCTGGACGTCCGGCCGCGTGTACGTCGGAAGGCCCATGCGGGCGACGGCGTCGGCGTCGCCGGTGGCGTCGACGAACGCGCGGGCGCGGATGGCGCGGCGGCCGGCCTTGTCCTCGACGAGGGCGGCGGTCATCCGCCCGCCGTCGCCCAGCGGGGCCGCGAACTGCGTGTGCAGCAGCGGCCGGACGCCCGCCTCCAGGACCAGCCGGTCGAGTTCGTGTTTGAGTTCCTCGCAGTTGAACTCGACGCCCTTCGACCGGTTGCCGCGATGGATGACGGCGTCGCGGGCGTCGAGCCGCTCGATGACCTCGGCCGTCAGGCCCGCGATGATCTGGTCCTTGCCGTCCCAGTCGCGCAGGCTGTGCCAGACGTTGACCATGCTGGCGGTGGCCGTCCCGCCGAAGAAGCCGAGGCGCTCGACCAGGGCGACCGTCGCGCCGAGTCGCGCGGCGGCGACGGCGGCGAAGACGCCCGTGCAACTGCCGCCCAGGACGCACACGTCCACGTCGGCGGCGACGGGGACGTCGCGGGCGGGTTCGCGGACGACGGCCGGGGCGGGCGGGGGCTCGGCCGCTTCGGCCCCGCCGGCGGCGCGCGCCGGGGCGCCCGCCATGGCGCCGGCGGCGGCCAGGCCGACCGTCTTCCCGAACGAGCGGCGGGTGAGGGGGGTTGACATGACGGATCTCCACCTGCGGGTTCATCATATGAACGTGCCACGGCCGGTCTCGTCCGGCCGTGCGTCCGGCCGGCGAGGATCACGGCGGGGCAAGGCCCGCCGTGGCACATGTTGTGTTCATTCGTACCTTACGCGCATCAGGCACAAGCCCTGCGGCGGGGCGCAGGGGCCGGCGGCCGTCCGGTCGCGCGCGGCCAGCACGTCGTCGACCCATTCGGGCGGGCGGTGCCCCCGCCCGACCTCCACGAGCGTGCCCACCAGGTTCCGGACCATCCGGTACAGGAACCCGTCGCCCTCGACGTCGACGTGGACCTCCGGCGGGTCGGCCTCGGCCACGTCCACCCGGAAGAGCGTGCGGACGGTCGTCTCCCGCCGGTTGCCGCGCGATTCCAGGCTCTTGAAATCGTGCGTGCCGACGAGGCGGGCGGCGGCGGCCCGCATCGGCCCGACCTCCAGCGGCCGGTGCCAGTGCCAGACGTACCGGGCCGCGAACACCGGCTTCGCCGGGCTCCGCCACAGGCGATACCGGTAGTGTTTGGCGACGGCGTCGCGGGTGGGGTCGAAGTCCTGCGGCACGTCCGCGAGGTCGGCGACGGCGATGTCGGCCGGGAGGCGGCTGTTGAGGGCCGCCTCGATGCGGCCGGCGGCGATGGCGCGCTCCGTCGAGAACGCCGCCACCTGACCCAGGGCATGGACGCCGGCGTCGGTCCGCCCCGCCCCTGCGACGGCCGGCCGGTGGCCGAGGAGGCCGGCGAGCGTGTCGGCCAGCGTCCCCTGGACGGTGGGCAGGCCCGGCTGCTCCTGCCAGCCGTGGTAGGCCGTGCCGTCGTACCGGACCGTCATCCGCAGTCGCCGCATGGGGACGAGTGTACCGGCCGGCGCGGGCGGGGTCAGCAACAAAGCGGCGCCGAAAGGTGTCAGGCACCTTTCATACGGCGTGTGGCCCGGTTGGCTTGTCCAACCGGGGAGATACGCCCCCCGGCCGGACAAGCCGGCCGGGCCACACATCGCCGGCCGCACCTTCACGGTACTTTCACTCGCCCCGTCGGCGGCGGCGCGGTAGGATACGGGGCCGCCCGAGCGGCACGAAGGAGGCGTCGGCCCGATGGCC
>JAWODB010000142.1:0-9795 GCA_046483505.1 Phycisphaerae bacterium | reverse complement strand
CAGCCCGCGGGCGGGGCAGGAACACATGCATAACCGTGTGGCATTTCACACGGACGATCTGCCGTGGGCGAACATGGACGGCTACGAGCGGGTCATCGCCTTTGAGCCGTCCGAGGAGGTCGACGTGGCCGTGGGCCAGGTCGAGTCCGAACGCCTCCGCGTCACCACCGAGTACCCGCCGGAGGGATGGGACGTGGCCCTGCCGGAGCACCGCTTCGACGTGCCGCTCCGCTATCGCCGCACCGTCGTCATGTTGAAGGGGGAGAAGGGCGACGCAGTCGTCCTGCGCGACCAGTTCGACGGGCCGCCCGTCAAGGCCACGTGGTGCCTGCACGTCCTGTCGGACCGGTGCGAGCGCGACGGGCCGCGCATTGCGCTGGACCGGCTGACGGTCGTCTGCGTCCGGCCGCGCGCGTTCACGTTCGACCGGCACGACTGGACGTTCGAAAAGAAGGACCGGCGGTCCGGCAAGGTCACGTGTCGCGAGGCGACGCGCGGCATCCGCCTGACGGCCGAGGACGGCGCCCGCGAGTTCGTCACGGTCCTCTGGCCGGGGCGCGACCCGCCGCCCATCGAGCCGACCGACGTCGGCGTCCGCGTCGGCGAGGTCGAGGTGGCGCTGGCCGGCGGCATCGACGACGAGGCCGCGACGGCGTACGTGACGGTGACGCGCGGCAGCAAGGTGCTCGCGCGCGTGACGGGCGCGGACGTGGACCTGGACCGGTCGCAGGGCGAGATCGGCCTCTTCGTGCCCGACGCCGGGTACCCGTTCGGCGTCGTGCCGGACTGGCTCATCCGCCAGCGGTGCCGTGTGCCGGACTGGGCCCCCGACTGGGCCCGCCGGGCAAGGCGGTACGAACTGAAAGGCGCCGGCCGCTGAGATTCCTTCGCCCTGGTGGTAGAGCAGGGGTTGTCATCCTGAGCGAAGCGAAGGATCTCGCCTTGTGAATGCCGAGAAGCCAAAGGCCACGGCGGGATTCTTCGGGCCGCGAGCGGCCCTCAGAATGACATCAACAGGCACGAAACCGGCGGACGGCTTGTCACCCTCACCCCATCCCTCTCCCGTCAAGGGAGAGGGCGATTACTCGTCCACCTTCACGAACTCGAAGTCATCCAGATACGCCGTCCCTGCACGGGTGACGAACGCGACGTTGACGAACGGCGCCCAGTCGGCCGCCGTGAACTCCAGCGTCACCTTGCGCCAGCCGCCCGGCTTCACGACGTTCGTCCGCATCCGGTCGATCCACTTGTTCTGATGCGGCGAGGAGACGTATGTGGCGGCGGTGATGTACGCCTCCGGCTCGCCGAACGGCTCGAACGGGTCCACCTTCTTGCCGGCGGCCTTGCGTTTGGCGATGCGTTTGCGGGCCTTCTCCTCGGCGGCGGCGCGCTCCGCCTGGCTCCAAGGCACGAGTTTTATCCAGGCCGTCAGGCGGTACCGGGCGCCGCCCTCGAGCGGCACCTGGGGCAGGTTCGGCCAGAACCGGCCGTGGGGGAGGACGGCCGACCGCTCGCCGCTGTGGGCCTCGTCCGAAGTGATCTTCGGCCCGCCGCCCGTCGAGACGAGCCCCCGCACGCTGCACGTCACGGGCAGGGGCTGGTCCTCAAACGTCTCCTGGCGGCCGATACGGATCATGGTGCGCGTGGCCTTCTCGAACCGCATCGCCATCGCACCCCAGACGTGCCGCGTGACCTCCGGCGGCAAGGCGAGCAGGCGCGTGCGGATCGTCATGTGCGTGAATCCGTCCGCGTCCGCCGCGTCGCTCGGAAAGGGGACGACGAAGTCGAGGTCCGCGTGGGCGTTGCAGACGACCAGTCTGGCGGTCGATCCCTGGATCGTGTTGACCGGGCTCCAGCCGGTGGCGCGGTTCAGGTACCCGCCGAAGCCGCCGTCGCGGACGGTCAGTCTTGACTTGTCGTTGTCCGACCAGTCGATGGCCGCGAAGTTCAGCCCGTACCCCTCGAACCCGTCCTTGTAGGTGGGCGTGATGACCGTCCGCTCGACGCTCCTCTCGCCGTACCAGACGTTGCAGATGTCGTCGGTTGCGGCGCTGAAGTATTGCAATTCCTTCGGCGCGGGTTTAACACGCGTGTCGTACGTGCCTTCGACGACGTACCCGTGGACGGGGTCGCAGCGGAAGACGAACGTGTTCGTGGCGTCGATCGTCTCGGGCGCCTTCGAGTGATGGGCCCAGCGGTTGAACGTGTGGGTACCCTTGAAGCGGCGGACGAGCGTCAGGGTGCCGTCGCCGGGCGTGAACCGGAAATGGTCCGGGTCCGCGCCCGCCTTCGAGGGGATGTACGTGCCGGTGGCCAGCGCCGAACCGCGGGCCGTCTCGATGAGCGGCCGGTCCGTGGGGAAGGTGAGTTCCCGCGGCGCGTGGCCGGGGCGGAAGTCCTGCACGCGGATCGTCCCGCCCGGCCGGTCGATGAGCGCCACGACCCGCGGACCGTCCTTGACGACGAAGTAGTCGATGGTCCGCTCGCCGCTGTGGAACCGGTACGTGGTGCTCGCCCGCTCGACGGTGAACGCGGGCGTGTGGCCGGCGAAGCGCGCGGGCGGGTCGAGGTGACGGACGAGGGCGTCGACCTCGTCGGCGTCCGCCGCGCCGGCCGGGCCCCAGACCAGGACGATCGCACAGACGGCTGCTGCCAGAGGCTTCATCGCCGCTCCTCCCGGAAAGTGATGCCCTCCGTTACGCAAAACCCTGCAGATCGGGTGGCGATTCGGTCCGATTCTCGGTAGGATTGTCCTGGCCGTTGGAGGGTCTGGTAACAAGGAAAACGTGCCTGGAGGAAGGAAGCCTCGATGCGCCGTCTTGTCCGAAGCGTCTGTGCCGCACTCGCCCTTATCCTGGTCACCACCGCGGTCCCGGTTCGCGCCGGGCCGCCGCCCGAGCATCCGTTCATCCTCTGGACGGCCGACGAGGTGCGCAAGCGCCGCGCCCGGCTCCGCGAGACGGACTGGGCGAAGGCGTCGCTCGGACGGCTCCGGGACGGCCGCGGCGAGCCGGTCGCCCGGCTGCTGCGGGCCGTCCTGGAGGAGGATGCGAAGGCCCTGGCGGCGGAGAAGAAGCGGCTCCTGGGCACCGCCCGGTCGCCCGTCCCGCGCGGGGCCGCCCAGTGGATGAACGTCCTGCGGTACGATTTCCTCTACGACCGCCTCTCCGCCGGCGAGCGGCGGGAGGTCGAGACCTTCTTCCGCAGGTATATTGATCTCCAACTCTTTAAGCGGGCCATTCTCGACCCGAAGATCTTCAACGACGAGCGGAACTTCTCGCGCTACGACGCCAAGCGCTACACCCGCTCGAACTGGCTGCCGAACATCATCTGGCCGTTCAAGGTCAGCGCGAACCTCATGGCGGTGGCCCTCGGCGACGAGGCCCTGGTGCGCAAGGCGTGGGGCGCGTACGGCTCCTGGAAATGGTATTTCGATGCGTACTTGGGCGACGTCGGCTTCTACGAGGAGGAGTTTTCCAAGATGGGCTCGACGCCCGGCGCCATGATCCTCTATTGCCGGGGGTTGGAGCGGCTCGGCCTGGGTGACCTCGGTTATGGCTACACGGGCGAGGGCGGGGCGACGATGCGCGGCCACATCGAGAGCCTCATCCACCTCACATACCCCCAGGTGGACCTGCAGTCCGACCGGCCGCGGTACCCCATGATGACGATGGGCGACCTGCGGCAGAGCGGCTCCAGCGCCGCCGCCGACCTGCCGACGCCCGCGTTCCAGCACGCCCTCGTCGAGGGCTATCTGCCGGACGGCACGGGCGGCAACACGCGGTGGCGGGCCCACGGGGCGTGGGGCGGGGAGCGCCGCGGCACGTCGCCCCAGTGGGACGGGTACTCCGGCTTCACGCCAAAGATGCAGATTCCTCTCTGGTTCGAGGCGGGCCACGCGCGCTGGCCCGACGCCGGCTTCGACGTCTTCCTGGCCGCCATGCGGGCGCCGGACCGGGAGACGTACCTCCCGTCGCTCCTGTTCGGCCTCGGGCCGATCGGCCGGGGGTCGACGAAGCCGCCGCCGGCGCCGTCGGGCGTGTGGCCCGACCGCGGCATCGTCCTGCTGCGGGCCGAGGAGGGGCCGGACTACTGGCACTCGCCCGCGCCGGCGGTGGGGATGCGCCTGGCGGCCAATTACGCGCACCACGTGAACGACAGTTTCGCCCTGCTGGGCCTCTTCGCGTTCAATCGGCCTATCTACCTGAATCGGCAGTCGTATCCCGGGTACGCGCAGGGGTGGTCGCGCAGCGTCCAGAGCCACTCAGGCGTGAAGGTCGACAAGGAGGAGCCGCGATTCACGAGTGCCGTCGAGACGCGGCACGCCTTCACGCCGGCGGCGAAGTTCGTGGCGGCCCGCAGCGGCGAGGTGTATCCGGGCGTGGACCTCGCGCGGGGTCTCGTCCTGGCTCGCGAGTACCTGCTGGACGTCACGCGCCTGGCCGCCGATGGGCCGCGCGGTTGCTATTGGTTCTGCCATGCGCTCGGCCTGGCGCGCGGCACGGAGGGCGGGGCGTGGAAGCGGCGGGACTTTCCGAAACACCTGGAGCCTCTGGAGCAGTCGCGCGCCATGGAGGCCGGGGGCGACGGCTGGGCCGTCCGCGTGGAACAGGTCTGCGCCCTCGACGACCCGTCGAAGGCCGCGCTGCCGCGCGAGTGGTACGAGCGCAAGATCGGCGTCGTCGTGCGGATGCTCGGCGAGGACGGCACGACGGTGTACGTCGCCCGCACGCCGGACCCGATGACGCGGTACCGGGACGAGGACGGCAAGCGTCAGACGCGCCCCGTGCCGTCGGAGGTCGGCGGCGAGACGATCCTCGCGGCCCGCCGCGCTCCGCGGACGACGTTCGTCGCCCTGCACGAACCGTTCGAGGAGGGCAAGCCGCGCATCGACGCATTTCGGTCCATCGGTTCGAGCGACGGGGCCGTCGGGGCGGCGATCGTCGGCAGGGACGGCAGCGGCATCGACGACCGGGTGTTGGTGCGCCTCGGCGAGGACCACGCGGAACCCGTGACGCTGGAGAGCGGCGGCGAACGCTTCACCTTCGCGGGGTGGGCATGGGTGCGCGTCCGGACGGACGAAGTGGCAGCCTGGGGCCGCGTGCGGGCCATGACGGTCCGCGTCCGCGGCAGGCCGCGGCTCGTCCTGAACGGCAAACCGGCGCCGGCCCGGGTGTCGGACGGCCGGCTGGTCTATCCGGCGGGGAACTGAGGGCCTTCTGGGGTGTGGCGCGGCGGCCACGGGGTATGGCGCGGCGGGTCTCCGCACCCGCCGCGCAAGAGGGGATTCCGACGGAGGCGCGGCGGGCCGGGAGGCCTGCCGCGCGGGGACGCCCCGCTCGCGAGTCAGTCGGCCAAGTCGAAGACGATCGTCTCGCCGTCAAACCGCACGACCCGTTTGCCGACGGTGGCCGTGGCGTCCAGGCCCTTGCCTTGGACGCGTACCTCCGGCGGTTCGTTCCGCTGAATCGTGACGATGACGAGGAAGTCGCCGTCGTCGTCCTCGGCGAAGACGCCGTGAATCGGCCGCTTCAGCGTCTTGCCGGCGCTGCTGCCGGCGCGGCCCTTCATGGTGGTGCGGCGGACCTCGGCCACGGGCCGCTGGCCGGTGACGAACGTGCCCGCGAGGGTCGCGCCGCCCGGCTGGGTCAGGGTGAAGCGGCTGCCGTCGGTGCGCGTCCGGTCGACGGCGCCGGCGTCGCCCTTGGCCTTCTTGCCCTTCTTGCCGGGCGCGTGGAGTTGCCAGACCCAGACCTTCCGGCCGCCGCCGCGGATGCGGTCGGCGACGGCCAGCAGGCACGGGGCGCCGCTCGCGCCGGAGTAATCGACGCCGATGCTTCGCACGCCCGTGATGCCGGTGTCGACGAACGCCTCGTCCTGCCGGATGCCGCCGTACCGCTCGTACAGCCGCATCCCCTTGCCGCGATGGTCCTTCTTGCGCGAGGCGTACACGTCGTCGAGGTTCATGGCGACGATGCCCGAGCCGTCGTCGAACGTTTTGATATGCGTCAGGCGGGCGCAGGCGGAGACGTTGATCTCGGGGTTCTCCGGCAGCATGACGACGCTTTCCTCCCAGCGGTGGCGGTTGCGGTCGGTCGGGCCGTCGGCCCAGACGTGCCCGAGGCCGCGCACCCGGAACGTGCCGGCGTTCGGCGCGTTCCAGCCGCCGATGGGATGGGCCTTCAGGAAGGCCTGCGTGATGAAGTCGTCGTCGCCCGCCCACGCGTTTCGGAAGCCGTAGAAGCCGAACGTGGGCGCCTGCCACGTGAGCGGCAGGATGCCGGCGGGCGGTTTCGCCTTGCCCTCCAGCGGGTAGTGGAGGAACGCGCGGACGGGGTCGCCCGCGAGGACGGCCGTCGGCGGCCCGTCGCCGGCAATGCCGGCATGGCGGCGCCAGCCCCACAGGACGGCGGGCCGGTGCGTCCGGCGCACCACGGGGAAGAGGGCGGCGAAGAGTTCCGGCGGGGCCTGGGGCGTCGAGTTGATCTCCTGCGCCACCGGCTCGCCACCCGGCGGGTAGACGTGACAGAACATCTTGCGGGGCAGGAGGTCGGCCATCTCGTGTTTCGGCGAGACGCCGTAGCCGAAGACCGTGCGATGGGCGGCGGCGTAGCGGGCGGGCGGCTTCTCGGCGATGCCGCCATAGTGCGTCAGTTCCGCCGAGTACCCGCCCGTACCGACGGCCTCCCGGCAAAACATGTACATCATGAACCGGCTGCGGCCGAGGAGGTCGGCGCAGGCGACGTTCGCGCCGCCGGAGGCCTCCCAGCGGGCGACGTCGGCCTGCCATGCCTCGACGCGGGCGGCGTGGCGGGCCTTCGCCCGGGCGGTCGCCGCCTCCGCCTCGTCCTCCGCGACCTCCACGAGGCGCGGGCGCATCAGGTGCCGGCCCCAAGGATTCATCCATCCGATGGGCGCCTCCACGAGCAGCGGATACAGGCCCTTGGCCAGGTGCGCCGCCTCGCCCGGTTCCAGGCGCACGCCGTTCAGGTAGACGGTGCCGTCGCCGGGGTCGGTGGCGACGCGGACCCGTCGCGGCGCCTCGTTCCGAATGACCGTATAGAAATAGTTATGCGTGAAGAACCGGCGGTCGACGGCGTTGGTGACGTCGATGAGCGGTTTGCCGCCCGCGTAGTTCTCGTTCTGCCAGTAGCCCTTGTCCGTCTCGTGGGAGAGCGGTTTGACGGTCTCGGTCTGCCCGCGGTAGGTGATCGTCTGACCGGGTTCGAGGCGGGCCTTCGCCCGGCCGCCGACGGAGGCGAGGGGATCGTCGGCGTCGTCTTTCAGGCGGAAGCCGCCCACGTAGATCCATTCGGGCGGCATCTCGCCGCTCGCGAAGTCCGAGACGGGCACGCCCCGCGAGGGCTCGTACCCTTGAGCGGGATCGATGCGCGCGCCGCTGCGCGTGGGCAGGGGCTCCGGCGGCTTCGGGCCCTTCTCGCCGAACAGGGCGAGGCCCGCAAAGCCGGCCCCGGCGTACAGGGGTGCGGACCAGTTGCTGCACACGTGCCAGTTGATGGCCTGGTGGGCGGTCCGGTCGGCCGCCAGGATGCGGTTCCCCGCCCACAGCATGTACTCCTCGACGCGGCGGCGGACGTCGGCCGGCCAGGCGTCGCGGCAGCAGTCGTAGGCGACGGCGGTCTGCTCCAGCCGGTCGCCGACGTTGTGCCCGAACTGATCCGAGAGGAGGCCGCGGTCCATCATCTTCTCCACCAGCGGGATGATCTGCCGCGCGAGATCCTCCTCGCCGGTGAGTTGATAACGGACGGCCAGGCCGACCGGGCCGTCCATCCCGGCGAGGGCGGCCTTGCCGAACGGCGTCTCGGCCTTCCTGCGCAGGGCGTCGAGATCCGAGCGGCGGAAGAGAAGCCGCGGATGCTCGCCGGGCGCGACGGGCTCGAAGTCGGCGGGTGGCCGGCGGTGGGACGGAAGGACTTCGGCCGTCGCCTCGCCCCGCACGTCCGCGCCGCGAAACGTCCCCGTGTACCGGCCGCGATAGAGGCCGTCGCCTGCGCGCTCAAGATCCACCTCGAACGCGGCCGGCAGGCGCAAACGGCCGCGGAGGACCGTCATCGCGAGCGACAGGGTCAGCGCCTCGTCGGTCAGTCGGCCCTCGGTGACGCGGCCGGCGTGGACGTCCTCGGCAAAGTCGCGGGCCACGCCGTAGACGCGCCGCCACGTGTCGTCCTCGCGCCCGAGCAACAGGATGAACGAGGCCGGGTCCTCGTCCGGCGTCTCGCCGCGGAAGAGGGCGTCGAAGAGGCGGAGTTCGATTTCCTGCGGCGGGCCGGCCGCGCGGGCCGGTCCGTTGGCGACGGCCACTGCGGCCGCGAGGGCCGTCAGGACGAGCAGGCGTCGAAGCGTCATGGCATGTCTCCCGTTGGGGCGTGTTGTCATTCTCGGTTCGGCGCGCGGCGGCGCCAAGGAAAGGCTTCTCGTACAACACTGTTATCTGGTGCGCGGCGGGTCTCCGCACCCGCCGCGCATACCTGGCATGGCCGATTCGTGCGCGGTGGGTACGGAGACCCACCGCGCTACATGTGACAGGAAAGGCCGTAGGGATAAACCGCGAGGCCGCGCCGCTGTTACGGTGCGGATTGTCCTTTGCAGGGTGACGCCATCGTCCTAGACTCGTAGCGGGCACGCCGCAAGGAGCCAGACCATGAGGACGATCACATTGACGGCCGTAGCGGCCGCATGGCTCGCGGCGATGCCGGCCGCGGACGGATCGGCCGCGGAGCCACAGGTGACGAAGGTCGCAGATTACGCCGATTTGCCGGCGAACACGTGGGTCCTCGTCCATCGCGAGGACAACGCGGGCGGCAAGGCGTTCGCGCGGGCCCTCGTCGCCGAAAGCGTCGACCGCCTGTACCTGTGGGGGACGGGCGGGGAGAAGCCCGTCCGCAACGTCTACCTGCGATACGAACTGGAGTGCCTCGACCCGGCGGACCCCGGGTGGGCGCCGGCGTTTCCGAAGTCGCGGCGGGGCGAGTGGACGGCCGACGACTACCCGCCGTTTCGCATCTGGGGCCAAGGGGGACCCGACGGATTGAAATACGAGGAGGGACCGCGCCTCCAGGTCGTCGGCGGGTTCCACCACACGAACCGCGTCCGGTGGTGGGATTTCGACGGCGTCCGCCGCCCCAGCCCCGTCTTCACGTTCAACCAGGCGTGCCGCGACGCGAAGCGGAACCGCATCGTCTATTACAGCGACGGGTGCACGTTCGCCCTCGACCCGGCGACGAACACGTGGACCGACCTCGCCCCGCCGAACCATCCCACGACCTGCCGGGCGCTGGCCTGGGGCAGCATGGCGTACGACCCCGAGGGCGACCGGGTGCTCCTCTTCGGCGGCGGCCTGGCCACCAACCCGCAGGGCGGTGCCCCCACGTGGCTGTACGATTGCGCGAAGAACGTCTGGCGGCGGCCGGACCTGGACGTCGAGCCGCCCCTCCGGTGCAACGCGCCCATGGTCTACGACGCGGCCACGCGGTCGATGGTCCTCTTCGGCGGGTACAACCAGGCGGCGGCGCTGAACGATACGTGGGTGTGGGACTGCCGCAAGGAGCAGTGGACCGAGCGGGCGCCGTCGCCCTCGCCGCCGCCGATGGTTCATCCCGCCGCGGCGGCGCTGCCGGGCGGCGGGAAGGTGCTCGTCTGCGGCAACGACGCGCGGAAGGTCCGCCGGCACCACCAGGCGCGGACCGCCGCCGAGAAGGCAACCTGGGTCTACGACGTGGCGGCGGACGCCTGGACGCCCCTCGGGGCCGGCCTGCACCTGGAGCGGTACCGCTG
>JAWODB010000121.1:0-3366 GCA_046483505.1 Phycisphaerae bacterium | reverse complement strand
TAGCGGCCGCATGCGCGACCGACGCCGGTGCCGGTCCCGCGGTGAGCGAGGCCCTGCGGCGCGATGCACGCGCGGTGGGCAAGACTGCCCACCGCGCCGAGCGCCTCGCACGCGGGAAACACTGGCTGACAAGCAGCCCGTGGCACCCCGCCCTCTTGGGCCGGCGCGCGCGAAGCGCCGGGTGGCACGCTTTCGCCCTGGCGAAAGCGTGTGCCCCGATGCGGAGCGCATGCTTTCGCAAAAAGCGCGAAAGCATGCCACCCGCGCAAGGTAGACGGGCCGGGCCGTCGAACATTCAGACTCCAGCAAGGAGGACTCACGATGCGGATGCGACGCCGGACGTTCCTGAAGACCGCCGCCGGGGCCTGCCTGACCTGGGCCGGCTGTGCCGCCCGCGGCGAACGGGCCGCCGCCCCCCGCCCGAACGTCGTCTTGTGCATGGCCGACGACCAGGGCTGGGGCGACATGGCCTACAACGGGCACCCGGTCCTGAAGACGCCGCACTTCGACCGGATGGCCGCCGAGGCCCTCCGCTTTGACCGCTTCTACGCGGCGGCCCCGGTCTGCTCGCCGACGCGCGGCAGCGTGATGACGGGCCGGCACCCGAACCGGTTCGGCTGCTTCAAGTGGGGCCACACCCTCCGGCCGCAGGAAATCACCGTCGCCGAGGCCCTGAAGTCCGCCGGCTACGCGACCGGCCACTTCGGCAAATGGCACCTCGGCCCGGTGCGCACGGGCAGCCCCGTCAACCCGGGGAACAGCGGGTTCGACGCATGGCTCTCCGCCCCGAACTTCTTCGACAACGACCCCATCCTCAGCCGCGAGGGCAAGGCCGTCCAATGCGAGGGCGAAAGCAGCATGGTGACCGTCGATGCGGCCCTGGAGTTCATCGAGACGCACGCCAGGGCCGAGCAGCCGTTCCTGGCGGTCGTCTGGTTCGGCTCGCCGCACGGACCGCACCGCGCCGCCGAACGCGACCTCGCCCTGTACGAGGATCAGCCGAAGAAGGACCGCCACTGGCTCGGCGAGATCACCGGCATGGACCGGGCCTTCGGCAAACTGCGCGACCGGCTCCGCACCCTCGGCATCCGCGAGAACACCATCCTCTGGTACACGAGCGACAACGGCGGCCTGCGGACCGCCTCCTCCGGCGGACGGGGGAAGAAGGGCCAGATTTACGAGGGCGGCCTCCGCGTGCCCGCCCTCTTCGAGTGGCCCGCCCGGTACCCCGGCCACCGCGTCACGGACGTGCCGAGCGTCACGTCCGATATCTACCGCACGCTGCTCGACCTGCTGGATATCCAGATGCCACAGCAGCCGCCGCTCGACGGCATCAGCCTCCGCCTGCTGCTGGAGGGAGAGATGATCGGGCGGCCGGAGCCCATCGGCTTCTGGTCGCATCCGACCGGCGGCCGGGGCACGCCCGCGGCCAAACTGATGGCCGAACTCCTGAAGGCCCAGCAGGCCGGCAAGGAGATCAGCCCCCACACCTTCGGCGAGGACGCCCACAAGGTCAAGGGAGGCTACCCGCTCGACACCTTCCCCGGCCACGCGGCGTGGCTCGACTGGCCGTGGAAACTCCACCGCATCCAGAAGAAGGGCGGCAAGGGGGACGTGCGCCTCGAACTGTACAACCTGGCCGACGATCCCGGCGAGAAGACGAACGTGGCCGACGCCCAGCCCGACCGCGCCGCCGCGATGCGCAAGGCCCTGGAGGCGTGGCAGCAAAGCGTCGTCCGGAGCCTGAACGGCGAGGATTACGGCTGAGCGCGTGTGGCCCGGCCGGTCTTGCCCGGCCGGGAGACATGGGAACAGGCGCTTCCGCGCGCCGGCCCTCCCGGGCCACCGCGCGAAACGACGTCATTCTGAGCGAGCGGAGCGAGCGAAGAATCTCGCCGCGGCCGTGGCTGTTTTGCCGTTCGCACGGCGACATTCCCGTTCGACTCGGCTGCGCCTCGCTCAGAGGCTGTGATTTTTTCGCAGGATTTTTCGTTCAAAGACACTATAATGTGAGCATGAAAACTCCCACACCGCCTACGCCCCGTCCCGACGCGCCCAAGCCGCGGCTGCGACGGCCGGACCGGCATCAGACGCTGCTGGTGCCGTTGTGCCCGGACGACCTCGTGCCGCCGGACCACGAGGTTCGCACCGTGGCCGCCGTCGTGGAGACGATGGACCTGTCGCGGTTCCACGAGCCGATCAAGGCGGTCGAGGGCGAAGCCGGCCGCAACGCCACCGACCCGGCGTTGCTGGTGGCGTTGTGGCTGTACGCCACGATCCGGGGCGAGTCCTCGGCCCGCCGGCTGGCGACGCTGTGCGAGGAGAGCCGGCCGTTCCAGTGGCTGTGCGGGGGCGTGACGGTGAACCATCATCTGTTGTCGGACTTCCGCACGGCGCACCCGGACGCCCTGGACGCCCTGTTCACGCAGTGCATCGCCGCGCTGGTCGACAAGGACCTGGTGACGGTGGCGCGGATCAGCCAGGACGGGACACGGGTGCGTGCCGACGCCGGGGCCGCCAGTTTTCGCCGCGAAGGGCGGCTCCAGACGTTGCTGGAGGAGGCCCGCCGGCACGTGGCGGAGGTGCGTCGGCAGTTCGAGGACGAGGCGTACGCGGCCCAGGTGGGGGCGCGTCGCCGCGCGGCCCAGGCGCGTGCGGCCCGGCAGCGCCAGGCGCGTCTGGAGGCGGCGCTGGCGGAGTTGCCGGACCTGAAGCGGCGTCAGGAGGCGGCGGCCCGCCGGGCGGGCCACGGCGCGTGCGGCCAGCAGATCCGCGCCAAAGAGCCGCGCGTCAGCACGACGGACCCCGAGGCCCGCGTGATGAAGATGCCCGACGGCGGCTTCCGGCCGGCCTACAACGTCCAGTTCGCCACCGACACCGAGAGCCGGGCCGTCGTGGGCGTGGACGTGACGAACGAAGGGTCGGACGGGGCGGGCCTGTCGGAGCCGATGCGTAAGCAGGTGGAAGCACGGACGGGCCGGAACGTGGACGAGCATCTGCTCGACGGCGGGTACCTGCGGACCGAGGATCTGGAACGGGCCCACGCCGAGGACGTGGCGTTGTTCGTGCCGCCGAGGGAGGCGCGGAAGGAGGAGCGACGCGGACGCGAACTGGAGCCGCGGCCGGGCGACAGCGAGGCGGTGCTGGCCTGGAAGGCGCGGATGCGAAGCGAGGAGGGTCGGACGATCTATAAGGAGCGGGCGGCGACGAGCGAGACGGTTAACGCCGACGTGCGGTGTTATCGGGGGCTGGCGCGCATCCCGCTGCGCGGCCTTCAGAAGGCGACGTGCCTGGCCCTGTGGAGCGCCCTGGCGTACAACGTGATGCACTTTGCGGCGGCGTGGGTGACGTAAAGGCCGGCCGGGG
>JAWODB010000084.1:0-4853 GCA_046483505.1 Phycisphaerae bacterium | reverse complement strand
CACCAGGTCGACGTCGTTCCGCCAGCCGGAGAGGTCGCCCGGGTGCTGCCGCAGGATGCAGTAGGAGCGCGGGTTGCCCCAGGCGTCCAGGAGGATGCCGTCGATACCCTCGTCGCGCGAGAGGCTGCCGGGAAGGCCCAGCGGGGAGGCGACGCGGTCGGCCTCCACCAGGTGCAGGTCCATCTGGACGGGCGAATCGACGAGCGGGTTGGCCGTCAGGACGGCGAACGCCTCGCCGTCGGTCACCTTGGCCATCCGCATGGTGCGGAGTTTGCCGGCGAGGTCCACGGCCGCGGCCCAGCGGGCGAAGGCGACCTCGACCCGGCGGTTCGTCTCGGCCGAGGCGCCGAGCAACTGGAGCCGCGGGCCGGTGCCGACGCAGTCGTTCGCGAGCGTCAGCACGATGCCCTTGGCGTAAGAGTTGTTCGCGACCTCGTAACGGGCCCGTTCGCGGAGCCGCCGCCGCACGTCGGCCGCGCCGGCGGCGTCGGCCGAGAGGGCGTCGGCCATCGCCCAATGCCGGGCGTTCTCGGCCGTGGTCTGGGCGGCGTCGTAACGGGCACGCAGCACCCGGCCGCGGTTTTCACGGTTGGCCGTCACAAGCAGGCGGGCCTGCCGCGGCGACGCGTCACGTGCCGCGGGGAGGGACCGCCCGGTCTTTTTGCGGCGGAACGGCCACATCAGGCGGTCCCTCCCGGATGGATCTTCGCGAGTTTCACGCCGAGGCCCTTGGCGCGGCTGGCCCGCTTGGACTGGAGGTACTTGTCGGCCGCGATCTGGTCGCCGAGGTCGTGCTGCTCGACGCTCACGCTGTCGCCGGAGGCCTTCTTCGGCCCGGCGGCGTTTTCCTGGATGGCGGTGTCGAGGTCGGCCAAGAGCGCGGTCCTTTCACCATTGTCTTTTTGCGGAAGGGCCCCGATTTTTGCGTAGAAAATCGGGAGGCCGGAAGATTTCCGCCCGCGGCCGGGCTCAGCGGCGGCTACACAGGCCGCGTTTGCCCTCTACATCTTCCTGAGGGGCGGATTTGATGCGCGAAATCTGGGGGATTCGGCGTGTACGGAAGAAGAAGAAATGAATGCCACAGTGTTGTGAAGCGCCCCGAAGATCATGGCGCGTTGGTCAAAAGGGGATGGTTACGAGAACGGAAAGACAGCCTCACCAACACCCTGCCTGTATGTCACCTGGCGAACTTGGGGAACTCTGGCCTTACCGCGCCCATGTAAGTGCCTTCAAGATCCTCCGCAACTGGTGACGTACTGCCCTCGCATTTTATAAAGGCAATCTGGCCAATCCGATCCCTCGGCTTAAGCTCAATTGCCGTATTGGACAGATTGGCTATCTCCAGAGTTGGACAACCTCTATAATTAGGATGGACCCACGGTGCCGTCGCAATTACTATAAACGTCCTAGCCCAGGATGATCTTGTCAGCAATTGGCCGGACAGGTCTGCGGGCAACTTCATGTACTCTAACGTAACCCCAAGAACAGCGTGATGTGGCGCGACGACAATTCTGCCTCCCTTTGGAACGTAGACCTCCTGCGTCATCTCATTGGGGTCCGTTTCTGCCGCATCGAAAACTCCTGTTCTGCCCATCGTCGGAAGAACGAAGAAATGGCCGAGTCGCACATCGACTGTGTCTACGTCCTTCAGCGCATTCTCGTGAAGTGGATATAGATGCAGTGCCTCTTTGTCATAGGCAGGAAGTGCCAATCGCCTCGCAATCTCATCACGATGCACTACACTCATTCGCCGCCGCCTTCCTGCATTACCACGATGGGAACATCCTCCATCGCCTTGGACACCCAGCCCGCCAAACGCGACTCCAAAACGTCATGGGCCAGCTCATCTCCTTCCCTGCCCATAAGACGCAGTGTCTCAGTCATACCCTCAAGGCTGAGGAACCAACCAGCATTTACAATAGTTGCCGGCAAGGGGAAAGTGCTCTCTCCCCCAATAACGACCGACGCAGGGGGAATCCCGTGCTCAAGGTACTTCTTTACGTCCCCCCCAATCTTGCGAAACTCCTCACACACGGTCTTCGCGCTCTCAGAGAATTCACCAGTGCAGTATTCGATTATCGCCCTCACGATCTTATCAAATATCCGCAATACCCTATCGGGCAGACCTGGGATTGCAGCGAAGGGGGCCGCGTACTTCCTCTCCGCCAAGTAACCACTTAACCAGCTGTGCTCAGCCTCGGCTTCTTCCCTGAGAATCTCCCACCACCCAATCTTCTTTAACATAGCAGCATGGATGTGCCACCGGTAGGAAATGGCAGGATGGGTTTGAGAAAAAGTATCTTCAGCTCGCTCGGGAACGGGGAGCATGTTGGCCATTTCCCGGAAGGCGAAAGAATAGGCTGGCCCGATATACATGAGCGCAAATGCGTCGGAGAACGCCTCGGCGCCCCATCGGCGGAGCGCATTCTTGCACGCGGCGGCGTAATATCTTTCGTCGAATAGTGTCTTAAACTGCAGTCCGGTGATGCTGAGGCCCGCAGCGAGCTTCGCTACCTTCCTGCTAATGGGGAGCTTATCCCAAACGTAGTGGCCCAATTCATGAATAAGAGCACAGTTAAGCAGCGTGTTAGTGGACTCCGTGTAAGGATAACCGATGAGGGCTAACCCTTTAGGGAAAGCCGGGAACCCGCTTATCGTGAGCTGAAGCTGGGCGCTTAGGTTGACAGTCTCTTCCATTGGATAGTGGTAGTACATCATCGGTTGGGCTGCCAAGAACCCAACCGTTACCCCGTCGCCAATGGCTCCCTTCAGCTGACCGACAAGAGCGTTAAGATACCGGAGGATTGGAAAAGGCGTGTTCAAAGTTTCGGCTTGTATTGCAGCATGCAGCTTTTCATAGAGAAGCTGTACGATGCGCTTCGTTGTGTATAGGGTTTTAAGAAGGTTCCTGGCATACATATCGCTCTGTTGGTCAAGGCCTTTGAGCGTACTGGTTCCATACTCTCGGACGGCGCGCAGTGCCCCCGAAAAGAAGTCGAACAGAGGTGTCAGCTCAGGCGGATATCGCCGAAACGCTAGGTTCTTCTCAAGATAAGCATCAAGGCTCTTCGCTAGGCGACGAACCGACCTGGCTTCGCTTGTTACCCTATAAGCGAGGGAATCCTCCATGTGGCCTCCTCGTCCTCGGGCTTCGTGGCAATCGCATCTCGTGAGTGGTCAATGGCCACATCACCTAAGGCGTCGAAGAACCGCTCAACGCGTGAAGCCGCTTCCCTCACAGGGTCGGGGTCGGCGTTAGGGGCTTTCGCGATGGTATCCAGATCCTTTGCTAGAGCCTCGACGAATCTTGACCAATCCTGTGGATCCTCGCCAATTCCACTGATGGCCTCTGGGATGAGCCTAAGATGCTCTGGAGTCGGAAGCAACCCAACCGGCAGCTGATCAACCCCCTCTGTTTCTCCTTCCGGCCCCTCTTCGCCAGAAGAGAAAATCCTCTTGGCGACCTCGCAGAGGATCCGAAGCGAATCGGGTTTGGCGCCTGTACTGACGAAAGCGCTTACCTCCATTACTAGCTGAGACGAAAAGAGGGAAAGCGACAGCGAAGCAGCCACAGACTCGCCTATCGGTCGTTCGCTCATCTGACTGTCTCCTTTATCCCTCGTGGCTCACCTAAACCAACCCATCCTCTGGTCCACTCGCATAGTCTGGAAACTAACCATGGGACGCCTCGCGTACAAGGAAAATTCACCTTCCTATTATACGCAGTGGACCCGCCTCAAGCCTCCCTTGTGATACCCGCACGGAGTTGCAGACTGGTCCTGTTCTTCACGGCCAGAGAACATGAACGTCCCAGCAGCCCCGTGTTCCTAATCGTCAAACCCTAGGTTCTCGTTGCAGCGTTCTTCCAACGTCATTGTCTGGCTGGATGCCATGCTCTACGAGAGCCTGCATATGCCTCTTTGCCGACTTGGAGTTCGGACAACCTCAGCCGTCGAGGTGGGGACGCCGACCGCGCATCGATCCCCGCCAGGGCCGCGCCCTGAATCGACGCCGCCACGGCGCAGCCCACCAGGCAGTCCAGCCAGTGGTTGTCCGGCCGGGTCGGGCGGAGTTTCCACTCGTCCACGGTCCGGTCCCGCGCCAGCGTCTTCACCCGGTACTCGGCCGTCAGGTGGTCGGCGAGGAGCCGGTGGGCCTTCGGGTCGCGCCCGAAGAGCGACAGGCAGCCCGGGTCGCCCATCGCCACCGCCAGGCGGGCGTGGACGAACGATTTCCAGTAGTTCGTGTCGATAAGGGCGTGCCGCACCTGCCGCCGGCCGACCGTGTTCGGTATCCGCCAGTGCAGGCCCACCCGGTCGCCGCGCTTCCGCCGGTACTCCGAGAACGGGACGCTGGACGCCCCGACGTACTTCCCGTGACTCGGCAGCAGCACGGCCGAGTGCACCGACTGCCGGCAGAACTGGTACACCACGTCGGTCGACTGGCCCCAGTTGGCGTCGATGAGGCAACGGTCGATGCGCATCTCGGCCCCGTCCTCTCGGCGGCAGGCGGCGCCGAGCCGCTCGGCAGTGAGTGCCTCGAGCCCCGCGTAGATCTGCCCCTCGAGGCCCGCCCCCGGTTTCTTGCGGGCGAGCGTCGACCGCACCTCCCGCAGCGTGTAGTACGCTCGCCGCTGCTCCGGCCACGTGCCGTAATCGACGACGTACCCCGTGAAGTCCTCCTCCCACGCCGTGAGCATCCAGAACAGGACCTTCTGCTGCACGTCGATGAACATCGTAAGGTGCCCCGCGCCGATGGGGATCACGCCCCGCTCGTACCCGTTCGTCTTGCCGGCCACCTCGTCGGCCGAGAGCATCTCCTCGCCCTCGGTCTCGACGATGGGCTCGTTCTGG
>JAWODB010000059.1:0-4161 GCA_046483505.1 Phycisphaerae bacterium | reverse complement strand
TCATCGTACATATGGAGGTGCTTCGGCCCCGGCTGCCAGTTCCGGTGCGGGGCCTTGTGCTGGTACATGAGCATGAACGGCTTGTCGGGGTCCCGGCCGTCCTTCAGCCACTCCAGGGCCAGGTCGGTGATGATGTCGGTCGTGTAGCCGGTGTGCTTGACGCGGCCCTCGTGGCCCTTGCGGAGCATCGGCGGGTTGTAGTACGGCCCCTGGCCGATGAGGATCTCGTAGTGGTCGAAGCCGCGCGGGTCCTGCTTGTGCCCCAGGTGGTACTTGCCGACGATGGCGGTCTGGTAGCCGGCCTTCTGGAGCATGGGGGGGAAGACGGGCTGGTCCCAGTTGAACTGGAGGCCGTTGCGCCAGAAGCCGTTGATATGACTGTACTTGCCGGTCATGACGACGGAGCGCATCGGCCCGCAGATGGAGTTGGTGACGTAGCACTCGCGGAAGCGCATGCCCTCGCGGGCGAGGCGGTCGATGTGCGGCGTCCGGTTGATCGTCGACCCGTAGGCGCTGATGGCCTGGTAGGCGTGGTCGTCGGCGTAGACGAAGAGGATGTTGGGCCGCTGGCCGGCCGCGCTCGCCGCGCGGCGGGTCCCGGCGCCCAGGCAGGCGGGGACGGCCAGGCCGGCGGCCCCGATGCCGGCGGCCTTCAGGAACGAACGGCGGTTGATAGCGTGTGACATAACAGGCTCCTTGCGAGATCGGCGTTCGAGCCCGCCGCGTATTACGTGTTTGGCGTTGTCATTCTGAGGCCCGCTTGCGGGCCGAAGAATCTCGCCGTGGTCGTTGCCTTTTTGCCGTTCGCACGGCGAGACCCTTCGCTTCGCTCAGGGTGACACCTTCTGCCTCCACGCTAAACCGTACCGAACGTACGTTCGCGGCTCTGCGTGCGGTGGGCCGGGAGGCCCACCGCGCGGGATACCTACCCCGAACTTACGTTCGGGGCTCGGGTCCGGTCAACTCGAAATTCGAAACGCCGCGTGGACGGCCGCGTGGCGATCCTTGTGCGTGAGCACGTCCAGGGCGGTGGCGTAATCCTCCAGCGGGAAGACGTGCGTCAGGAGTTTGTCGGCCGGGAAGACCCCCTCGCTCATCAGGTCCTGGACCACCCGGTACGTGTGCCGCCGCTCGCCGCGCCACGGCTCGATGCCGCGCCCGTGGCTGCCGGTGACGGTGAGTTGCTTGTGCGGGATGGGGTCCCAGTCCACCCACCGGGGGTGCCCCATGCCGACGAGGACGAGGGTGCCCTGCGGCCGGACGAGGCGGAGCGAATCCTCGACGCTGGTCCGGCCGCCGACGGCGTCGTACACGAGGTCCACGCCGCCCATCAGGATGGGCCGGCCCCAGTCGCCGCGGACGATGCGCAGGCCGTACCGGTCGGCGAGGCGCTGGAAGTAGTCCGCCTCGTGGAGGTCCGCGCGGTCCCAGGCCTCGTCGGCGCCGAGGTGCAGGGCGAGCGACTTCTGGAACGCATGCCGCGCGATCGCCAGCACCTGCCCCTTGAATCCCCATGCCCGCAGGAACGCGATGACCGAGAGGCCGATGATGCCGCACCCGAAGACCAGGACGTCCTGGTCGGCGTCGGTGGGCGGTCGGCGGAGGACCGCGTGGACGCCGGCCGAGAGCGGGTCCACGAGGACCGCCTGCTCGTCCGTGAGGCCGTCCGGCACGGGAATCAACTGCGAGGTGTGGGCGAGGAACGAATCGGCCCACGATCCGCCCACGGCCCCGCTGTGGCCGACCGAGAAGCCGAGGGCCTCGCCCGCGGTGGCCTGGCTCCAGCAGGCGGCGAACTGTCCGTCGCGGCACGAGGGGCACGCCGGCAGGCCGCGCGCCGCACACGTGATGACCGGGTCCACGTTGACGCGGAGCCCCTCGGGCACGTCGCCGGCGGCCGGGCCGCGCTCGACGACCTCGCCGACGGTCTCGTGGCCGAGGACGACCGGCTCGATGACCAGGCTCCTGGCGAAGGAGTCGGGCGGGTTCTTGAGGAGGATGAGCCCGACGTCGCTGCCGCAGATGCCCCCCAGGTGCGGCCGGACGCGGACCCAGTCGTCGCCGGGCATCGGGGGCTCGGGCACGTCCCGGAGGCGGAGGGTGGACAGGCGGCTCCAGTAGACGCTCCGCGCGAACCGGCCGAGGGCCTTGCACAGGAACCACTTCGGCGTGCTGATGTGGAAGGTGATGGCTCGCATGGCGCCCGCCCCGGGTCCGCGTAGACCTCGGACGGCTATTCTAGAGTCCGCGTGCAGAGGGTCAACGGGAATGCGGGGGAGTGCGGAATGGTTCAAAACCGGAAATCGGAAACCGGAAATCGGAAATCGGAAATCGGAAATCGGAAGGAACGGCGGAAAGGCAACGTCGCCCCGGAGCCGGTCGAACCGTCGCGAAGCGCCTCGCGCGCACGACGACGCTTGTGTTCGCCGCCCCGCTCGCGGGGCGCGTACCCGGCGCGCGATGCCCATGCTTTCGCAAAGGCGCGAAAGCATGCCACCCGGCGCGTGCCCGCCGCGCCGCGCGGTCGTTAGCACGACAACGCTGACTTGAGCGCGGCGGGTCTCCGTACCCGCCGCGCAGCGCTGAAAAGGCCGTTTCGAGCGCGGTGGGTGCGGAGACCCACCGCGCAAGCGGCCGACTTAGCGTTGTAGTGTCAGGCTTTCGGAAAGAACTCGCCGTACAGCGCCCGGACGGCGTCGTCGGCGTCGCGGCCCTTGACGCCGAACATCATGCTGACCTCGGAGGCCCCCTGGTTGATCATCTCGATGTTCACCCCCGCCTCGGCGAAGGCCTTGCAGGCCCGGGCGGCCGTGCCCACCGCGTGCCGCATGCACTCGCCCACGATCATCACGAGGGCCAGCCCCCGTTCGACCGCGACGTCGTCGACGGCGAGTTCGTCGCGGATGCGTCGGACGATGCGGGCCTCGGCGTCGGCGTCGAACTGGTCCTCCCGCAGGATGACCGAGATGTTGTCGATGCCCGACGGCGTGTGCTCGTACGCGAGGCCCTCGTCCTCCAGGATCTGGAGCAGGCGTCGGCCGAAGCCGACCTCGCGGTTCATCAGGTACTTCGAGAGGGTGACCTGGCAGAAGCCGCCGTCGGCGGCGATGCCCGCCACGTGCCCGACGGGGCAGGACCGCTCGTGGACGATCCGCGTGCCGGCCCCCTGCGGGTTGTTCGTGTTCTTGATGCACACCGGCACGCCGGCGTGGAAGACGGCCTCCATCGCCTCCTCGTGGAAGACGCTGAAGCCGGCGTAGGAGAGTTCGCGCATCTCGCGGTAGGTCAGTTCCTGGAGCGGGTGGGCGTCCGGCACCACGGACGGGTTCGTCACGAAGACGCAGTCGACGTCGGTGAAGTTCTCGTACACGTCGGCCCGGACGGCGGCGGCCAGGATGGAGCCGGTGATGTCCGACCCGCCCCGCGGAAACGTCACGACCGCCCCCTTCGGCGAATAGCCGAAGAAGCCCGGGAAGACCGTGACGCCGCCGGCCTCGGCCAGGCGGGCGAGGTGCTCGTACGACTCCGGCAGGACCCGGGCGTTGCCGTGCTCGTGCGTCAGCAGCAGGCCGGCGTCCTTCGGGGAGACGTACCGGGCCTGGGCGCCGCGTGCAGCGAGGGCGGCCGCGACGAGGCGGGCGCAGTTGTCTTCGCCGGCGGCCTTCATCGTGTCGAGGAACTGGTGGTGATCGTCCGCCGGTTCCGAGAGACGGGCCGCCAGGTCGGCCTCGATGCCGGCGAGGACCTCCGCCGGCAGGTCGAGGGCCTCGGTAATCTCCCGATACCGGCCGACGATGGCGTCGAGTTCCTCCTTGCCGGAGACGCCCGCCAGGCGGGCCTCGGCGCAGGCGATGAGCAGGTCCGTGACCTTCGTGTCGCCCTGGTGCCGGCGGCCGGGGGCCGAGACGACGATGAGCCGCCGGTCCGGGTCCGAGAGGACGATATCGCAGACCCGGCCCACGAGGTCGGCGCTGGCGAGCGAGGACCCGCCGAACTTGGCGACTTTCACGGGAGGCTCCTTTCCACGGGCGAGCGCGGCGGGTCTCCGTACCCGCCGCGCCTTGCCGCCGCATGGCTTCGCGCGGTGGGTACGGAGACCCACCGCGCTCCTTCGCGGCGCTACCGGCACGCGCCGGGCAAGCCCGGCGGCTAACGGTGGCC
>JAWODB010000345.1:0-12910 GCA_046483505.1 Phycisphaerae bacterium | reverse complement strand
GACACGGCCGGTACGCTGCTCGTGGCCGAGATGGAGGGCGGCCGGGTGACCGGCCGCCGCCGGGAGCCGATGGACGGCGACCTGCCGAGCGAGAAGGTGGCCCGGCTGAAGGCGCTGGGCGTCGAGACGCTTGTCTGCGGGGCGATCTCCCGGCCGCTGGCCGGCATGATTGCCGCCGAAGGTATCCGCCTCGTGCCGTTCGTGGCGGGGACCGTCGAGGAGGTCGTCGCGGCCTACGCGCAGGGCCTCCTGCCGGGGCCCACCTTCGCGATGCCGGGGTGCGGCCGGCGACGGCGAGGCCGCTTCGGCCGCGGACGAGGAGGCGGCGGCCGGGGCCGCAATTGGGGTTTCCATAGTTAGCCGCCGCGCTTGCGCGGCGCGTTTCAGGTGAAAGGAGTTCAATATGCCTCGAGGCGACGGCACAGGACCCACAGGACAAGGCCCGCGCACGGGTCGCGGCATGGGAGGCAGAGGACAAGGCGCCGGCCGGGGCAGGGGTGCCGGGCGAGGCCGAGGCGCCGGTGGCGGTCGCGGACGCATGGGCGGACCGGCCGCCGGCGGACCGGGAGGCGGGTGTGTTTGCCCGAACTGCGGGCACACCGTCCCGCACCAGCGCGGCGTGCCGTGCAACAGTCGGCAGTGCCCGCAGTGCGGCGCGGCGATGGCGCGCGGCGGGTGAAAGAGGTATTCAAGGCACAACAGATGTTCCGGAAACAATCGAACGATTGCATGTAAGGAGGAAAACGATGCCAGGTGGAGATGGAACTGGACCCGCAGGAATGGGCCCGATGACCGGCCGGGCGGCCGGCTACTGCGCCGGCTATGGTACGCCGGGATATGTGAATCCGATTCCCGGCCGCGGAGGCGGCTGGGGCTTCGGCCGCGGCGGCGGTTGGGGCCGTGGCCGCGGCGGCTGGGGTCGCCGCAACTGGTTCTACGCCACGGGCCTGCCGGGCTGGCAGCGCGCCGCCCAGGGGATGCCCGCCTGGGGCGGGGTACCCTTTGGCGCGGCCGCACCGACCCCGGAGGCCGAAAAGCAGTTCCTGTCGCAGCAGGTGGAGGCGCTCCAGCAGCAACTCGACGCCGCCCGCCAGCGGCTGGATGAACTGGCCACGCAGGAGAGCGAGTAGGGCGACCCCGTCTGCATCGAGCGCGGCGGGTCTCCGCACCCGCCGCGCTGGGCGCAAGCCGCCGCCGACTCCCCGCGATCTTACGATCGCGGCTCGGTAGGCGGCGGGCCGCACCGTACGAACGAAAGGAACGCCATGAAACTCTGCATCACGGCCCAGGGCGACACGCTCGAAGCCGAGGTCGACCCGCGGTTCGCCCGCGCGTCGCACTTCATCATCTACGATACCGAATCCGACCAGTGGCAGGCGGTCGATAACGCCCAGAATGTGCAGGCGGCCGGCGGGGCCGGGCCCCAGGCCGCCCAGAACATCGCCAGCCACGGGGCCGAGGTCGTGCTGACCGGTCACTGCGGGCCGAATGCGTTCCGCACGCTCTCGGCCGCCGGCATTCAGGTCATTACGGATGTCGAAGGCACCGTGGCCCAGGCCCTCGAGCAGTACAAGGCCGGCAACCTGGAGCCCACCAAGGGGCCGGACGTCCAAGGCCACTGGATGTGACCATGATCCTCGCGATGGCTTCCGGCAAGGGCGGCACCGGCAAGACGACGGTGGCGGTGAACCTGGCGGCGGCGCTGGCGCGGCCGGTGCGGCTGCTCGACTGCGACGTCGAGGAGCCCAACTGCCACGTCTTCCTCGGCGCCGACATCCAGACCTCCGAGTCCGTCGGCGTGCCGATCCCCGTCGTGGACGAGGACGCCTGCACGGCCTGCGGCGAGTGCGCCGAGATGTGCCAGTATAATGCCATCGTCTCGCTCAAGACCAAGCCGCTCGTCTTCCCGGAACTGTGCCACGGCTGCGGCGGGTGCACGCTCGTCTGCCCCGAGGGCGCCATCACCGAGGAGGACCGCGAGGTGGGCGTCGTCGAAACGGGCCGCGCCGGTCCCATCGCCTTCGTCCAGGGCCGCATGAACCTGGGCGAGCCGATGGCCCCGCCCCTCATCCGGGCGGTCAAGCGGCACATCAAGGCGGACGAGATCAACCTCCTCGACTGTCCCCCCGGCACGGCGTGCCCGATGATCGCGGCCGTCCGGGGGACGGACTTCGTCCTGCTCGTGACCGAGCCCACGCCGTTCGGCCTGCACGATTTGCGCCTGGCGGTCGAGACGGTCCGCCTGCTCGGCATCCCGTTCGGCGTGGTCGTCAATCGCGTGGGCGTGGGCGACGACCGTGTTCACCGGTACTGCGCCGAGGAGGACGTGCCGGTGCTCATGGAGATTCCGGACGACCGCCGGATCGCCGAGGCGTACTCGCGCGGCGAGCTGGTGATCGACGCCGCCGACGGCCTGCGCGAGGCGTTCGTCCGCCTCTTCGAAACGGTCTCGGAGAGGGTGAGCCGGCAGCCCGCGGGTGACGTCCGGCGCTGAGCGGCGGTTTCATCATGTGCCGCGGCCGGCCTTGCCCGGCCGTGCACGCGGCGGTGGGAGGTCGCGGCGGGACACGTTCCCGCCGTGGTCACCCCCGCCCGGCATGCGAGACAGGATGATGCCATGGCCGGCCGCGCCCATTACGTGTACGGTCCCGTGCCGTCGCGGCGGTTGGGGCGGTCGCTGGGCGTCGACCTGATCCCATTCAAGACCTGCACCTATGACTGCATCTACTGCCAGTTGGGCCGGACGACGAACCTGACGATTCGCCGCGAGGAATACGTGCCCGTGGATGATGTCGTCGCGGACGTCGAGCGGCGCCTGGCGGAACTCGACGCGCCGCCCGACTACGTGACGCTGGCCGGCTCCGGCGAGCCGACGCTGCACAGCCGGCTCGGCGACCTGGTCGCTGAAATCCGCCGCCGGACCGGTGTGCCGCTTGCCGTCCTGACGAACGGGTCGCTGCTCTCCGAGCCCGCCGTCGCGGATGCCCTGGCTGAGGTGGACCTCGTGGTGCCGTCGCTCGACGCGCCCGCGGCGGCGATGTGGCGGCAGGTGAACCGGCCGCATCCGGCCCTGGACTGGGAAGCGATGTTCGGGGGCCTCGTGCGGTTCACCCGCCGTTTCGACGGCCGGGTGTGGCTGGAGGTGATGCTCCTGGAGGACCTGACGGGCACGGAGACGGAGGTGGCGTCCATCGCGCTGCTGGCCCGGCGAATCCGGCCCGAGCGCATCCAGTTGAACACGGCGGTGCGGCCGGCGGCGGAGGCAGGCGTGCGGCCGGTGTCGCGCGAGCAACTGGAGGCCCTCGCCCGCCGGTTCGACCCGCCGGCCGAGGTGGTGGCCGAGTTCCGCGAGCCGGCCGAGGAAACCGCCGCCGGCGCGACGGCCGAGGATGTGCTTGAACTGCTCCGCCGCCGGCCGTGCTCGGCGAAGGACGTGGCCGACGGCCTCGCCATCCCGCCGAACGAGGCGCTCAAGTGCATCGACGCGCTCATCGCCGCCGGCCGGGCGAAGGCCGTGCGGCGCGACGGCGGCGTCTTCTACGCCGCGCTCGATGGGTCTTGAGTGCTGGGGCCGGCCCCTGCGGGAATGACTTGTGTTCGCCGGCCCGCTTGCGGGCCGCGCGCCGTTGAGATGCGCCGCGCCGGCTGGTAAGGGCCAAGCCGTACGTACGGAGGAACCATGAACGAACTGGTCGTCATCAGCGGCAAAGGGGGCACCGGCAAGACGAGCCTGGTGGCGTCGCTCGCGGTGCTGGCCGAGGGCACCGTCCTGGCGGACTGCGACGTCGACGCCGCCGACCTGCACCTCGTCATGGCCCCGGAGATTCAGCGCCGCGAGACGTTCGTCAGCGGCCGCGAGGCCGTCATCCGGCCGGACGACTGCACGGGGTGCGCCACGTGCCTGGCGCGGTGCCGGTTCGACGCCGTCGTCCGGACCGAGACGGCCGACGGGCCGTCCTTCCGCATCGACCCGACGGCGTGCGAGGGGTGCGGGGTGTGCGTCCGTTTCTGCCCGGAAGGAGCCATCGACTTTCCCGAATGCGAGTGCGGCGAGTGGTTCATCAGCGAGTCGCGGCACGGGCCGATGGTGCACGCGCGGCTGGCGATCGGGGCGGAGAACTCCGGCAAACTCGTGACCCTCGTCCGCCAGCACGCCCGCGAAGTGGCCCAGCAGCGCGGCTTCGACCAAATCCTCATTGACGGGCCGCCCGGCATCGGGTGCCCGGTGATTGCCGCCATCACGGGGGCCTCGTTCGTCGTGGTGGCGACCGAGCCGACGCGGTCCGGCCAGCACGACTTCGAGCGGGTGGCGGGGGTGGCGCGGCACTTCGGCGTCCCCGCCGCCGTCTGCGTCAACAAGTGGGACCTGAACCCGGACCTGGCCGACGCCATCGAGGCACAGGCCCGCGGCCTCGGCCTCGACGTCCTCGGGCGCGTCCGCTACGATAAGGCGATCACGGAGGCGCAGGTCCAGGGCCGGGCCGTCGTGGAAGTGAACCACAGCCCCGTCGCCGACGATATTCGAACCGTGTGGGAGCAATTATGTCAGCGCAACCAACCGAAGACATGAAGCAGGACGCCGGCCCGGAAACGGGCGCGGCCGCCGGCCCGCGGAATGCGGTCGACGAGCGCGAGCGGCAGCGCCGGGCGCTGGCCGACCGCCTGTCGCACATCCGGCACAAGGTGATGGTCCTCTCGGGCAAGGGCGGCGTGGGCAAGAGCACCGTGGCCGTCAACATCGCCCGGGCCCTGGCCGAGGCCGGCCGCTCCGTCGGCCTGCTCGACGTGGACGTGCACGGCCCCAGCGTGCCGCGTATGCTCGGCCTCCAGGGGCAGGGCGTGCAGATTCAGGACGAGACGATCCTCCCCGTGACGTCGGCGGGCCTGAAGGTCATCTCGCTGGGCTTCATGCTGCCGGAGCGCGACGCCCCCGTCATCTGGCGCGGGCCGATGAAGATGAACGTCATCCGCCAGTTCCTGACGGACACGGCGTGGGGCGACCTGGATTTTCTTGTCATCGATTCGCCGCCCGGCACCGGCGACGAGCCGCTCTCGGTGGCCCAGTTGGTCGAGGGGGCCGACGGGGCGGTCGTCGTCACGACGCCGCAGGAGGTGGCCCTGGCCGACGTGCGGAAGTCCATCAACTTCTGCCGCCAACTCGGGCTGCCCGTGCTCGGCGTCGTGGAGAACATGAGCGGGTTCGCCTGCCCGAACTGCGGCCAGGTGACGGACCTGTTCGGTTCCGGCGGCGGCGAGCGGATGGCCGCCCGGATGGGCGTCCCGTTCCTCGGCCGCGTGCCCATCGATCCGATGGTCGTCGAGGCGTGCGATGCCGGCACGCCCGTCGTCCTGCCGGGGGCCGAGGGACCGACCGTCCGGGCGTTCGAGGCGATCGTCGGCCCGCTCCTGGCCCTGGACGCGCCCGCCGAAGCCGGGGCGGTCGGCGCCCCATCGACGGATAACGACAAGGAGACCCATATGATGCGAATCGCGATTCCGTTGGCGGAGGGCAAACTCGCCCTGCACTTCGGCCACTGCCGGGAGTTCGCCCTCGTGGACGTCGATGCCGCGAACGGCACGATCGAGAAGACCGAGACGACCGAGCCGCCGCCCCACCAACCGGGCGTCCTGCCGAAGTGGCTGGCCGACCAGGGGGCCGAGATCATCATCGCCGGCGGTATGGGCCGGCGGGCCCAGGACCTCTTTGCCGAGCACGGCATCCAGACGATCGTCGGGGCGCCGTCGCAGGCGCCGGAGGACCTCGTGGCCGCGTACGTCGCGGGCGACCTTCAGGTCGGCGACAACCTCTGCGACCACTGAATGATGGTGCCCGGTGCGGCGAGCGCCCGGCGAATCTCCCGGCCGGACAAGCCGGCCGGGCCACACAACGATAGCGCGTATCATGGCCTCATCGCCCCTCAACTTGCCCGTCGTCGAGCACGTCGCCGTCCTCGCGGTCGTCGACAATACGACCGAGCGGCCCGACCTGCTGGGCGAACACGGCCTCTCGCTCTGGGTGGAGGCCGACCAGACCCGCCTTCTGCTCGATACCGGCCAGGGCGAGGCCCTGGTGCACAACGCCGACCGCCTCGGCCTGCCGCTCGCGGAGGCCGACGCCGTGGTCCTCAGCCACGGTCACTACGACCACGCCGGTGGTCTGCCGTTTGCGTTGGACCGGGCGGAGGCGGCCCGGGTGTTCGCCCACCCTGCGGCCCTGGGCCGGCGCTTCAGCCGGGGCGACGCCCCGCCGCACCGGTCCATCGGCGTGCCGGAGGACGCCGGCACTGCCCTCCGCGGCCAGGAAGGCCGGGTCACCTGGACCGAGTCGCCCACGGAAATCGTGCGCGGCGTCTGGGTGACGGGCGAGATTCCCCGCCGCACCGACTTCGAGGACACCGGCGGCGACTTCTACACCGACCCGGATTGCCTTACGCCGGATGGCATCCCGGACGACCAGGCCGTCTTCCTGCGGACGGACCGCGGCCTGGTGGTCCTATGCGGCTGCGCCCACGCCGGGCTCGTCAACACGCTCGATTACGTGACGGACCTCGCCGGCGCCGACGAGGTGTACGCCGTCCTCGGCGGCCTGCATCTCGGCCGCGCGAGCCGCGACCGCCTCGAGCGGACCGCCGAGGCCGTCGAACGGTACGGCGTACAGGTGCTCGGTCCGGCCCACTGCACGGGGCCGGAGGCGGTCCGCTTCTTCGCCTGCCGTTTCCCGGACGCGTGCGTCGGCTGCGGGGCGGGCACGTGGTTCGCCCTGACGTGAGGTCGTCCGCCGGCGCGGGCTGCATGCTTTCCTCCGGTGCGGGTGCCACGCTTTCGCGCCTCTGCGAAAGCGTGCCTTCTCCGACCCTACAGACGCATGCTTTCGCGACATCGCGAAAGCATGGCGCCCGGCGCCTCGCGCGCCTCGCACGGAAGCGGCGCCGCGAAAGCGCGGTCCCGCACGGCCGGGGGCGGGTTCAACCGGGCGGAGGTCCCATGCCCGTGCGAACGCGCCACGTTGCCACCGCTCTCGTCGTCCTCCTGTTGCTTCTCCCGCAGCCGAGCGCGGCCATCGACTACCCGCCCCGTTTGCCGGACGGCAAACCCGTTGCCACCTTCACCGGCAACGACCTGCTGGCGCGGCCGGCGACGGTGAAAGACACGGCCGTCGCCCGCGAGCCGCCCACCGTCGACTTCCTCTACTATCCGAGCCAGACGTACGCCGCGCCCACCTGGTCGGCCTGGGGCGACGGGTCGGTCCACGGCGGCGTGTACTACTCCGCGGTCGGCGACCACGACGGGCCCCGCGGCAACGCGTTTGTCCACGCCTACGACCCGCAGGCGCGGCGGCTCCGGGTACTGACGGACGTGGCGTCGGTCCTCGATAGGCCGCCCGGCCATTACGTGCCCGGCAAGATTCACAGCCGCCTCCAGGTGGGCTCGGACGGCTGGCTGTATTACGCCACTCACCGCGGCAAGACGACCGTCACGACGGACGAATATCACTACAAGGGTGACTGGGTTCTTCGGACGCGGCCGGAGGACGGCCGGACGGAGGTCGTCGCCCACGGCCCCGTCGGCAAACAGTGCCTGCCGTGCAGCGTGCTCGACCCCGAGCGGCTCCTCTTCTACGGCGGCACGCAGGCGGGCGACCGGTCGGACAAGCGGCACCTCTTCTTCGCCTACGACGTGCGGGACCGGCGGGTGCGGCAGGAGGGGTACGGCGGCCCGTCGCGGGCGATCATCCTGGCCTCCTCGACCGGCCGGGTCTACTTCGCCCCGGACCAGAAGGGGCCGCTCCACCGCTGGGACCCCGCCGAGGGCGGCTCGCCCAAGGCCATCGGCCCGGAGGTCGGCCTCCGTGCGGCCACGCTCGAAACGCCGGACGGCGCCGTCTACGCCGTCGGGCCGAAGGACGCGCCCGTCCTGTGGCGCCTCGACGTGCGGACCGAAAAGGTCGAGCGTTTGGGCTCCGCGCCCGTCGGCGCGTGCACGTACGTCACGACGCTCGACGCCGACCCGACCGGCCGCTTCCTCTATTACGTGCCCGGCGCGCACGGCGACAGCCGCGAGGACGGCGCCGCCGTCGTCCAGTTCGACACGCGGACGCGGCACAAGAAGGTCGTCGCGTTCCTCCACCCCGCGCTGAAGGAGCGGTTCGGCTACACGCCGCTCGGCACGTTCAGTGCGGCCGTCGGACCGAAGGGCGAGCGCCTGTTCATCACCTGGAACGGAAACCTGGGCGGCCGCAAGGGCCGGCACCTGGCGTGGGAGGCCTGCGCCCTGACGGTCGTCCACATCCCCGAATCGGAGCGGTGACGTCATGGGTCACGCACGCGCGATGTTCCTCGCGGCGATGCTGCTCGCTTCGGCGGCCGGCGCGGCGGGGGCCGGCGAGCCGCCGCTGCGGTTCGAGGACACGGCGGCCGCGGCGGGCCTGGCGGGTCCGCTCCGCGGCATGATGGCCCACGCCGCGGCCTGTGGCGACGCGGACGGCGACGGCCGTCTGGACCTCTACGTCGGCGCCTTCTGCGACCGGCCCCCCGACCGCTATAAGGGCGCGGACGGCCCCGTGCCGAACGTTCTGCTCGTGAACGAGGGCGGCCGGTTCCGGCCGGCCGAGGCGCCGGCGCTGCGCGTCCGGGCACGGACCTCCGGGGCCGTCTTCGTCGACCTCGACAACGACGGCGACCTGGACCTGTACGTCTCGAACAACTCGAAGGCGAAGGGCCTGCGCGTCGCGAACCGCCTCTTCGAGAACGTCGGCGGCGGCCGGTTCCGCGACGTGAGCGAGGGCAATGCCGCCTGCCCCGTCCTCGGCGGACGCAGCGTCGGCGTCCTCGACTTCGACGGCGACGGCCTGCTCGACCTGCTCGTCACGGTGGACGGCTGGACGGGCGGGGGCACCCGGCTCTACCGCAACGCCGGCGGTCTGGCGTTCGAGGACGTGACCGAGCGGGCGGGGCTGCCGGCGGATCTGGCGGCCCTCGGCGTCGTCACGCCGGACCTGACCGGCGACGGCCGGCCGGACATCTTCGTCACCCAGTCGAACCGGCTCTTCCTCTCCCAGGCGGACGGCACGTACCGCGAGGGCGGGTCCGAGGCGCTCCAGTACGAGCCCGTCAACCGGGAGGCCGCCCCGGCGGGCGTCGCGTGCGGCGACGTGGACGGCGACGGGCGGCTCGACCTCGTCATCGTCGACCACGCCCAGCCGGCCCGGACGCACCTCTTCCTGAACGAAGGCCTCGCGGACGGTGTGCCGCGGTTCCGCGACGTGCGCAAGGAGGCCGGCATCGCCTACGACTTCCCCGAGTGGACGCCGGAGCGCCTGCACCTGAAGCACGCCCACGTCCAGGTGGCCGACGTGGACCTGGACGGCCGGCCGGACATCGTCGTCGCGGCCACGTGGGATGCGGGCGGCGCGCCGCAGCCGTTCGTTCTGCGGAATCTGGGCGGGTCGCCGCCGCGGTTCCACGTGCCGCCCCTCGACCGGGCGACGGCGTACTTCGCGTGCGGGCCGGTGGCGGACGTCGACCGCGACGGGCGGCTCGACGTGTGCCTGGCGAGTTGGTTCCCGGAGATTCCGACGCGCCTCCTGATGAACCGGGGGCCGATGCGGCGATGGCTGCGGGTGCGCGTCCGCGGCCGGACGGTCAACCGGATGGGCGTCGGCTCGAAAGTCCGCGTGTACCGCCCCGGGCACCTGGGCGAGGCGGCGGCGCTGCTGGGCTATCAGGAGATCGGCATCTCCGAGGGCTTCTGCACGGGCGGCGAGGCGGTGGCCCACTTCGGCCTCGGCGACGCCGACCGCGTGGACGTGGAGGTCGTCCTGCCGCACGGCAAGGGCGTGGTGCGGAAGCGGGACGTGGCGGCCGACCGGACGCTCCTCGTGACGGAGCCGTGAGGCGCTGCGGCCCACGTGCCCAGGGACGGCATCCCGCGCGGGGGGCCTCCCGGCCCGCCGCGCCTGCCGTTGCGGCGCGGTGCACCGGGAGGTACACCGCGCGGGAACTTGGCCGTGCGGTTCGCGTTTCCATTGGCGGCGCGGGCGCGGGGTGGTATGCTGGCCGCGGGTCCCGTCCATTGCCACGAAGGGAGATTCCCATGCACCGAGCGGCGCGCGTGTCGGCGGTCCTGGTGGTGTGTGCGATCCTCGTGCAGTCGGCTGCGGCCGACGACGCCGACCGCATCCGGCCGTGGCCGAAGAATCCGTACTACTGGCAATACAAGGGCCGGCCGGTGCTGCTCCTGGGCGGGTCGGTCGAGGACAACCTCTTCCAGATTCCGAACCTGGCCGAGCATCTCGACACGCTCGCGGCGTGCGGCGGGAACTACGTCCGCTGCACGATGAGTTGGCGCGACGAGGGCAACGTCCCGCCGTTCGCCCGCAAGGGCGAGAAGTTCGACCTGGGCCAACCGAACCCGGAGTTCTGGAAGCGGTTCGAGCGGTTTCTGGCCGAGACGGCCCGGCGCGACGTGATCGTCCAGGTCGAGGTATGGGCCACCTTCGATTATTACCGCGACAACTGGGACCGCAATCCGTTCAACCCGAAGAACAACGTCAACTACACGGCCGAGACGTCGGGCCTGCCGCTCGCCGTCAAGACGCATCCGACGCGGACGGAGAACGACTTCTTCCGCTCCGCGCCCGGGGCGAAGGACCTGAAGGTGGTCCGCAAGTACCAGGAACGGTTCGTCGAGACGCTCCTCTCGCACTCCCTGCCGCACGACCACGTCCTGTACTGCATGGACAACGAAACGAGCGTCACGCCCACGTGGGGCGCGTACTGGGCGGGCTTCATCCGCACGAAGGCGAAAGCCGCCGGCAAGCGCGTCGAGGTCACGGAGATGTGGGACAAGTGGGACTTGGCCCATCCGCAGCACAACGCCACGTTCGATCATCCCGAGACGTACTCGTTCGTGGATATCTCGCAGAACAACCACAACAAGGGCGAGCGGCACTACGCGGGCGCCCTGGCCCAGCGGCGCCGCATCGCCGAGGCCGTCCGCCCGATGAACAACGTCAAGATTTACGGGGCCGACGGCGGCAAGTACGGCGCCACCCGCGATGCCGTCGAACGGTTCTGGCGGAACATCTTCGCGGGGTGCGCCTCGGCCCGGTTCCATCGGCCGGCGAGCGGCATCGGCCTCTCGGCGCGGGCGCAGCGGATGATCCGGGCCGCGCGGGAGGTGACCGGGGCCGTGCCGCCCTTCGCGTGCGTCCCGCGGCCGGACCTGCTGGGCGACCGGGAGGCGGGCGAGGCGTTCTGCCTGACCGATCCGGGGCGGCAGTACGCGGTCTACTTCCCGCGGGGCGGGAAGGTGACGCTCGACGCCTCGGCCGCCGGGGGCGCCGCCCTCTCGCTCCGCTGGTACGACATCGACGGCGGCCGGTGGCGGAAGGGGCAGGAGGTGACCGCCGTCGGACCGCTGGTCCTCCAGGCGCCCGGCAAGGGGCAGTGGGCGGCGGTGATCCGCGGACCGAAGGGCAACTGAAGCGTGCGGCGATCGCCGCCATCGCCCGGCGACGCGCCCTGGGGAGAGAAACGATGAGACCGACCCTGTTGACGTGCGTGTGCCGTGGGGCCCTCGCGGCCGCCGTGGCCTGTTCGATCCTGGCCGCCGCAACGGCCGCGCCCGCTCCCGGGCCGTTGCGGGTCCATCCGGAGAACCCGCGGTATTTCACGGACGGCACCGGGCGGGCGGTCCTGCTCGTCGGGTCGCACACCTGGCCGAACCTGGTGGACATGGGGCCGAGCGACCCCCCGCCGGCGTTCGGCTTCCCCGCGTACCTCGACTTCCTCCAGAAGCACGGCCACAACTTCATCCGCCTGTGGACGTGGGAACACACGACGTGGAACACGCGCGGCAACCGGGAGAAACGGGTCCATCACTGCGCCCCGATGCCGTACGCCCGCACCGGGCCGGGCCGGGCGCTCGACGGCAAGCCGCGGTTCGACGTCACGACATACGATCCGGCGTACTTCGGCCGCCTTCGGCGGCGGGTGGAGGCGGCCGGCCGGCGAGGCATCTACGTCTCCGTCATGCTCTTCGAGGGATGGGCCATGCAGCACGCCCCCGGCGCCTGGGAGAGGCACCCCTTCCATCCGAAGAACAATATCAATGGCATCAACGGGGACGCGAACGGCGACGGCAAGGGCCTCGAGGTCCACGAACTCGCGGACCCGAAGGTGACGGCCGTCCAGGAGGCGTACGTGCGGAAGGTCATCGAGACGGTCGGCGACCTCGACCACGTCCTGTACGAGATCTCGAACGAGAACCACCCGCCGTCCACGAAGTGGCAGTACCACATGATCGAGTTCATCCACGCCCAGGAGAAGGCCCGGCCGAAGCAGCACCCCGTCGGCATGACGTTCCAGTACAAGGGCGGGCGGAACCGGGACCTCTTCCAGGGCCCCGCCGAGTGGATCTCGCCGAACCCGTCCACCGACGTGCCGAAGCCGTACAACTACCGCGAGAACCCGCCGCCCGCCGACGGGCGGAAGGTCATCCTCACGGACACCGACCACCTGTGGGGCATCGGCGGCGACTACCGGTGGGTGTGGAAGTCGCTGCTTCGCGGCCTCAATCCCATCTTCATGGACCCCTACGACGGCAAGGTGCTGGGGCTGCGGCATCCGGAGAACTGGCCGGCGTTGCGGGCCGCCATGGGCCACGCCCTCCGCCTCGCGAGCCGGATGGACCTGGCGGCCATGACGCCCCGCGGCGACCTCGCCTCCACCGGCTACTGCCTCGCGAAGCCGGCGAAGCAGGGGGCCGCGTACCTCGTCTACCTGCCGAAGGGCGGCAAAGTGACGGTGGACCTCTCGGCCGCCGGCGGCACCCTCGCCGCCGAATGGATCAACCCGAAGACGGGCAAGGTGACGAAGGGCGAGGCCGTGCGCGGCGGGGCGAAACGGAC
>JAWODB010000287.1:0-9557 GCA_046483505.1 Phycisphaerae bacterium | reverse complement strand
TGGGTTCAACACCCAATTCCGGGGTCGCTCACCCTGGACCTCGTCGTGGCTGCGGCCAGGCACACCCTGGGGGAGATGGCCTCTCCCCCAGACCCCCTCGTCCCATGCCCAACGCAAGCGAGGCAAGCCCCCCATCGGCGGCCCGCTCAAGCCCCTGGAGCCCCGTCGCGTCGGCGTCGGCCTCACCCGCGGCCCGAAAGGCTGGAGGGCCGGCGCCGAGGCGACAAGGCGAAAGGGGCGCCCCCTGGCAGCCTCAGAGCCGAGGCAGAGGTCCTCTCCCCGGTAAGGGGAGTTGAACCTTTAAGAAGGGCATTAAGGTGCCAGACACCGGACGGCAAAGCGGCGGCTGGCCGCCGCACTCCATAAACAGCCACGGCGGCGCGGCGGCGAAGGCGTGTCACCGTGATCCGCCCCGGCAGTGGTTCTCGTCAACGTCCACCGCCGCCGAGGTCGATACAGACAAAGGCGGGTTGTCGCGCGGATTCCGGTTGCATGCGGCCGGGGGCGGCCCACACAATGGAACCTCGGCGTGTCGCAGGGGCGGGGCCGAGGACGTAAGCCATACGCAGCCCGCTCGCCGCCCCGGCCGGAGGCAGGCCAGACCATGGCACCACAGGCGACCGAACGGTTCTTCCTGGAGACGCTCGCGCCGCAGTTCGGCATCCCCGCGCCGGAGTACCTGACGGCCGAGGCCCGCGGGGCCGAGATCCGCGACGCCCTCCAGCGATGGGGCGGCCGGGCCCTCGTCAAGCCCGACATTCTGGCGGGCAAGCGCGGCAAGGCGGGGGCCGTGCGCGAAGTCCGCGACATGGCCGAGGCCCAGCGCGAACTGAAACGCGTCCAGGGCCAGGAAATCGCCGGACGCCTGCCGCGAACGGCCTATCTCGTCCAGTACATCCCCGCCGAGACGGAGGTCTACTCGGCCGTCACGTACGATTCGCGGTGCCTGGGTCCCGCGATGACCGTGTCGCTGGCGGGCGGCGTGGACGTGGAGGAAACCGCCGAGGCGCAGAAGGTCTTTTTTCCCGTCGACGTGTACAAGGGTCTGAACGCGTACCAGGCGGGGGAGATGCTCGAGCAACTCGGCTGCTCGCAGGCCATCGTCCGGGCCATGGCCGTGCCGCTCGTCAACGTGTGGGACATGTTCATCACCACGGGCATGCGGATGTGCGAGATCAACCCGTGGCGGATCACGCCCGACGGCAAGCCCGTGGCGTGCGACTTCAAGGCCGTCTTCGACGAGGCAAACGTCAAGTTCCGGGACGCCGGCTTCGCGCTGCCGGAGTACCCGGCGGACCTGACGCCGTTCGAGGAGGACATGGCCGAGTGGGCCGCCGCCAGTTACCGCGGGCAGGCCCACGTGGCGGAACTGGGGGGCGACCTCGTGCTGCCCATCCTGTTCGGCGGCGGGGCGTCCACCATCATCACCGAAACGCTGATGCAGTACGGCGGGGAGCCGATCTTCCTGTCGGACTTCGGCGGCAACCCGCCGTACGAACGGATGTTCGGCACGGCCAAGCGGTGCTTCGCCCATCACCTGGAGCGGGCGGAACTGATCCTCATCCTGGGCGGCAAGGCGAACAACACGCTCATCGACGTCACGTTCCGGGCCATCGCCGACGCCCTCGTCGACTACGTGGACTCCCGCGGCCCCATCGAGACGCCGGTGGTCATCGGCCGCGGCGGGCCGCACCTCGTGCAGGGGTTCATCACGATGAAGGACGCCCTGGAATCGCTCGCCCTGCCGCACGTCATCTTCGGTCCGGACACGCCCGTGACGCAGGTGGCGGAGTACGCCGCCCGCCTGGCGAACGCCCACCGGACGATGCGCCAAGGCGGAAAGGAGGCGACGCAATGAGAGCCAAACGCCTCAGCGACCTCCTGAAGGCCGGCGACCGCGTCGCCGTCTCGAACATCACGGGCCGCGAGGCGAGCGGCGTGACGGCCGACTCCCAGGCGTGGTGCGGCAACGTGGTCGGGGGGTGGGCGCTCGGCAAGGGCGGCCAGACGATCGAGGTGCCCGGCGGCGAGCCGATTCCCGTCTTCGCCACCGTGGCCGGACTCTTCAAGGACCTGCCCAAGGACCGCCGCCCGAACAAGATCGTCGTCTACAGCCCGCCGACGGCCGTGTACGGCGAGGTCAAGGAAATCGTCGACCACGCCGCCGGGGCCGTCGAGACGCTCTTCATCATTACCGAGCATGTGTCGATCGAGGTGACGGCCAAGATCGCCCGCCTCGCCGGGGACGCCGGCATCGACGTCCTCGGCTGCAACTCGCTCGGTGTCCTGAACGCTCACGACGGCGTCCGCGTCGGGGCGGTGGGCGGCAGCGACCCGGACGAGAGTTTCCGGGCCGGCAGCGTGGCCATCGTCTCGAACTCCGGCAACATGGTCAACACGATGGCCTCGTACCTCCAGAGCGCGGGCCTGGGGGTCTCGTCCGGCGTGTCGACGGGCAAGGACGTGCTGATCCTGACGCCCCTGAAGGACCTGCTGGACCTGGCGCGCGAGGACGACGCCACGCGCCTCATCGTCGCGTACGTCGAGCCGGGCGGCCTGTACGAGAAGGAGGCCGTCGAGATGATGCGCGAGACGGCGTATCCGAAGCCCGTGATCCCGTACGTGACCGGCCGCATCCTGTCGGAGCAGAGCGTATCGCTCGGCCACGCAGGCGCGGTCGTCGAGGGCGGGGCCACCACCGCCGAGGCCAAGCAGCAGTTGTTCGACGACTACTTCGCCGTGGCGCCGTTCGACCCGGAGAAGCGGTACCGCAAGACGGACAAACTGAAGAAGGCGCTGGCCCGCGGCATCCGGATCGAGACGCTGCACCATCTGCCGGCGGCGGCGAAACTCGTCTGCGACGCCCTCGGCCTGCCGCGCGACTTCCAGCCGGCCCCGCCGCTGCGACTGAATCCGTGGTTCCTGGATTACCGGGACCTGGCCCGGCAGTTGCCCTCGCAGGTGGTGCTGCACCGGGGGACGATTCCGGAGCCGTACCGGTCGCAGGTGGCCGCCATGAGCCGCGAGACCCTCGGCGCCCGTCTGCCGCGACGCAGCATGCGGAATGCGAGTTACGCCTCGTCCAGCGACGGCCGGACGCCGCGCCTCTACGGCCGGTCGCTGCTCGAGGAGATGGACGCCGGGTCGTTCGTGCGGTCGGTGCTGCTGGCGTGGACGGGCCTGGAGGTGCCCGAGTGGCAGGCGGACCTGGTGTCGAAGTGCCTGATTGCCTCGCTCACGAACGGGCCGGGCACGATCTCGGCCCAGGGGGCGAAACTCTCGACCTCCGCCGGCAACATGCCCAACACCGCCATGATCGCCACGCTGGCCTGCCTCGGCGACGTGCACGGCGGGAACGGGCAGCGCGGCGTGGACTACCTGCTCCGCATCTTCCGCGACACCGGCCTCGCGGACCCGTGGGACGAAGGCCACGGCCTCGATCTCGATGCCGTCGTGGAGGCGGAGGTCGACCGCTTCAGCAAGGAGCGGGCGGCCGCCAAGGACGCCGGCACCGATTACGAGCGGATTCCGTGCCTGGGCCACCCTGTGTTCCGCGACCAGGCGGTCAACTACGATCCGCGCGAGCGGGTGGTGGCGCGGGCCCTGGAGGAGGGCGGCCGGTACAACATCTTCCTGGACTTCTACCACCGGCTGGCCCAGCGGCTGCGGGACGTGGGCATCGCCCGCAGCGTGTGGGCCGTCAACCTCGACGGCGCCATCGCCTCGGTGGCGCTGGGCGTGGCGTGGCGGGCACTGGCGGAGAGCCAGATGACGGTCCGGCGGGCGCGGGACGTGGCGTTCATGATCTTCGCCCTCGGCCGCGTGGCGGGCGCCGGCGGGGAGTACCTGGACCACCAGGATCACGGCACGCCGATGGACATGCGCATCCCCGTGGCCGAGTGCACGGAACTGACCCGGCCGAGGGAGTGACGCCGGCGCGGTGCCCAGTCCTGGGCACCGCGCGGTGGGCAAGACTGCCCACCGCGCTTGGACGCAACATGTCATTCTGAGGCTCCGCTTGCGGAGCCGAAGAATCTCGCCGTGGGCACGGCAGAACGACAACGACCAAGGCGAGATTCTTCGTCGGCCGTGCGGCCGCCTCAGAATGACATCACTTACAGAGGAGGAGAACGACACCGTGGCGGCACCGCATCAACATGGCCCCGTCGGCGGGCAGTACACGCCGCTGAGCCTCGACCAGGTCGGCCGCATCCACCAGACCTCGCTGCGGGTGCTGGAGGACGTGGGCGTCCGCATGGACGTGGAGGAGGCGCTGGAGGTCTTCGAGGCGGGCGGGGCCCAGGTGGACGGGCACCAGGTCCACATCGGGGCGAAACTCGTGGAGCAGTGCCTCCAGAAGGCGCCGCACCAGATCCGGCTGTGCGGGCGGCAGGAGAAGTACGACCTCCTGGCCGAGGACAAGCGGACCTACTTCGGCACGGGCGGGGCCGCCATCAATGTGGTGGACCTGACGACCGGCGAGGTCCGGCCCAGCCGGCTCCAGGACATCGCCGACTTCGCCCGGCTCGTCGAGCACCTGCCGAACGTCGACTTCTACGTCATTCCGTGCGTGGCCCAGGACGTGGAGGAGGCGGACCTGCCGATCAACGAACTGTACGCGGCCGTCTCGAACACGAGCAAGCACGTCATCGGCCCCGCCTTTACGCCGGAGGGCGCCCGGCAGATCATCGCCCTGGGCGAGATGATGGCCGACGGCAGGTTCCAGGAACGCCCGTTCTTCTCGATGACCATCAGTTGGATGACGAGCCCGCTGACGTTTGACCCCGTGGGCACGCGGACGCTGATGGAGGTCGTCAAGAAGCGCGTGCCGGTGACGCTCTCGTCGGCACCGATGGCCGGCGCGACCAGCCCCATCACCCTGGCGGGGACGCTCGTCCAACTGCACGCCGAGGAACTGGCGGGCATCGTCTTCACGCAACTCGTGAGCCCCGGGGCGCCGGTCATCTACGGGGGCATCCCGTCGATGGCCGACATGCGCCGCCTGACGTACATCGGGGGCGGGGTGGAGTTCGGCATGATGAACGCCGCCATCGCCCAACTCTCCCACTACATCAACCTGCCGAACCACAACTCGGCGGGCATCACCGAGGCGAAAATCCCCGACTGCCAGGCCGTCTACGAGAAGTGCTTCGCCATCCTCCAGTGCGCCCTGTCGGGGTCGAACCTGATTCACCACGCGGCGGGCATCCTGGAATCGCTCCTGACGATCAGCCAGGAGCAACTCGTCATCGACAACGAGATCATCGGGATGGCCCGCCGGGCGGTGCGGGGCATCGAGGTGAACGTCGACAAACTCGCCTTCTCGGCGATCGAAGAGGTGGGCCCCGGCGGCACCTACGCCGCCAGCGAACACACCGTCCATTACCTGGGCGAGGAGTTCTACGAACCGAGCCTCGCCGACCGCAGCGCCCGCCAACACTGGGAGGAGATGGGCATGGAGGACATCGCCCAGAAGGCGCGCAAACGAGCCCACGCGATTCTGGAGGCGCCGCCCGCCGTCCCGCCCATTCCCCGCCACACCCAGCAGGACCTGCGACGGCGGTTCCACATCGTGGCGAAGTAAGGCAGGCAATCGGCAACCGCGAACGGCAGGCAACCGGCAACAGGCAATAGGCAACGACAAGGCAACGACAAGGCAACGACAAGGCAACGACAAGGCAACGGCGCCGTCTTTTAGCCGCGACGCGCAGCGGAGCGCGAACCACCACGGCGGCGCGCGCCCCGCCCGTTCAGCCGCCGGCCTTGCCCGGTGCATTCGCATCCGTTAAACGCACGGCCGGGCAAGACCGGCCGTGGCACCCGCGCGATTGCCGTACGGCGCCCCTCACGTCCCGCACACGCCCGGCCGGTTGCAGGAGAGGGGCGGCGGTTCGAGTTCGTCGCCCTCGGGCACCACGCGGCTGAGAACCTGCTCGGAGCGGCTCTTGTCCCGGAAGACCGTGATGCCCTTGCAGCGCATCTCGTACGCCATGCGATAGATCTCGTCGATGTGCTCGGGCGTGGCCTCCTGCGGCAGGTTGACCGTCTTCGAGACGGCGTTGTCGACGTGTTCCTGGAACGCCGCCTGGATGGCCACGTGCTGCTGGGGCGGCACCTCGTGGGCCGTGACGAACAGGTCGGCCACGTCGTCCGGAACGCCGCGCACCTCGTGAAGCGTCTCGGCGGCGGCGATGCGGTCCACCAGGGCACGCGACCAGAACCCGCGCTCCCGTGCCACCGCCTCGAAGATCGGATGGACCTCCACCAGCCGCGCCCCGTCCAGGACGTGCCGCTCCATCGCCAGGGCGAAGATCGGCTCGATGCCGCTCGAACACCCCGCAATGATCGAGAGCGTGCCCGTCGGCGCGACGGTCGTGCGGCAGGCGTTGCGGTAGGCGGGCGAGTTCGGCCGGTCGTAGATGCTCCCCGCGAGGTTCGGGAACGGCCCGCGCTCGTCGGCCAGGGCGGCGCTGGCCCGGTCCGCCTCGTTCCGGATGAAGTGCATCACGTCGCGGGCCACCTCGACGGCCTTGTCGGAATCGTACCGCACCCCCAGCCGCAGCAGCATGTCGGCGAAGCCCATTACGCCGAGGCCGATCTTGCGGTTCCCCATCACGACCTCGGCAATCTGGGGCAGGGGGTACCGGCTCACCTGGATGCAGTCGTCCAGGAACTGGACGGCCTGGCGGACGATCTGGCCCAGGTGGTCGTAGTCGATGCGGCCGTCGTCGACCACCGTATTCAGATTGATGGATCCGAGGTTGCAGGCCTCGTACGGCAGCAGGGGCTGCTCGCCGCACGGGTTCGTGCACTCGAGGCGGCCGAGGTGCGGCGTGGGGTTGGCCGCGTTGATATGGTCGAGGAAGATCGCCCCCGGGTCGCCCCCGGCATGCGCGCCGGTGACCATCGTCTCCCAGATGCGAGCGGCGGGGATGCGGCGCATGATCCGCCCGCCGTGCGGGTTCACCAGGTCCACGTGCTTGCCGTGCGCGAGGGCGTGCATGAACTCCGCCGTGCAGGCGACGGAGATGTTGAAGTTGTCGAGTTCGCCTTCCTCCTCCTTGCAGCGGGCGAACGTCTCGACGTCCGGGTGGTCGCATCGCAGGATGCCCATGTTGGCGCCGCGGCGGAAGCCGCCCTGGTTGATCGCCCCGGTGGCATAGTTGAATACCTTCATGAAGGAGATGGGCCCGGAGGCCTTGCCGCGGCTCGACTCGACCAGGTCGCCCTCGGGCCGGATGCGGCTGAACGAGAAGCCCGTCCCGCCCCCCGACTTGTGGATGAGGGCCGTGTACTTGATCGCGTCGAAGATCCGCTCGATGTCGTCCGGCACGGGCAGGACGAAGCAGGCGGCGAGTTGCTGGAGGCGGCGGCCGGCGTTCATCAGCGTCGGCGAGTTCGGCAGGAACTCCAGCCGCGCCATCATGCCGTAGAATTCCTCCTCCGCCAGCCGCACGTCGCGGATCGTGCCCCACGTCATCTCCGCCTGGGCGACGTTGGCGGCGACGCGGCGGAACATGTCCTCCGGCGACTCGATCGGCCGGGCCGTTTCGTCCTTCTTCAGGTACCGCTTCTCGAGGACGAGGCGGGCGTTCTCCGTCAGGTCGATCGTCTCGGGGCTGGGGGCGTCGATGACCGGAAACTTGACCTTCATGGGCTTTCCCCGTTCGCGACGATGTGTTCCTGGCGCCTGGCACGTGTTGCGCGGCGGGCCTTTTCATTTCCCGCGAGACGCGCTTGATCGTGTTGTCATTCTGAGGCCCGCTTGCGGGCCGAAGAATCTCGCCTTGGCGGTTGCTGCCCTGTTGTTCGCACGGCGAGACCCTTCGTTTCGCTCAGGGTGACAACCCCGGCGCTCGCACTGGCGGGATGAACCTCTACCCATTGTATCCCACCGGCCGCCCGGATGCTACGGGTGGGATGCGGTCGAATCGTCGGGTCCCTCGCGCTCCTCCTCGGCCGCAGCCTCGTCCGCGGCGTCGTCCGGGGCCGCGCCGCCTTCGTCCTCCTGGCCGTCCGGACGGTCGTCGCCCGCCTCGTCCCCGGCGGGCCCCGCCTCATCGGCTTCGTCGGCCTGTGCCTCTTCCTCGTCGGGCGTCTCGCGGCCCATGAGCTCGTCGTCGGTATAGATGGGCCCGTCGGCGCGGACCTCCGGCACGTGGACGGCGTCGAGGATCTCGTCGAACTCGGTCTTCTCCAGTTCGGCCGCCTCCTCGGCGTCGTCGAGAAGCGTGCGGCCGGACGGGCGGCGCGGGTGCTTGCGAGCGAGCGCCTCCTTCGACTTGGCGGCCCCGCGCGGCTTGCGGCGTTTGACGGGCTCCTCGGCGTCGGGGTCCCGCAGGTAGATGCGCAGGTCCCCCGCGTCCTCGTCCTGCTCGGCGCCGATGCGCCGCTGCCGCACCAGTTCCAGGATCGCCAGAAACATGGCGATGCAATAATCGACGCCGCGTCCCCCGGCGAAGAGGTCCGTGAACCGGACGGTCCGCTCGCGCCCCAGGCGCTGGACGAGTTCGGCGGCGGCGTCCTCGAGAGGCGTGTCGTCGTAGACGACCTCGCGCGGCTTGGCGTACCCGAGCGTCCGCATGACGCCGGAGAAGGCGCTGATGAGGTCCCAGAGTTCGACGCCCTCGAGGAGTGGTTCGGCGGGCACGTCCTCGGCGGCCGTTTCGAGTTCGCGGAGCAGGCGGTCGTCGAACCGGCGGGGGAAGCGGCGGGCCATGTCGCGGCCGCGGTCGCTCAGGTGCCCCGCGGCGCCCTTGTATCGCCGGTACTCGATGAGTTGGCGGATGAGCGTTTCGCGGGGATCTTCCTCGTCCTCCTCCGTCTCCTCGTCCTCGTCGGCCTCGGACACGCGGGGCAGGAGGGCCCGGCTCTTGAGTTCCAGCAGGGTGGCGGCCATAACGACGAACTCGCCCGCCAGTTCGATGTCCAGCGCCTGCAACTCGTGGAGGTAGGCGACGTACTGGTCCGCGATGCGCGCGACGGGCAGGTCGCGCACGTCGACCTCCTCCCGCCGGATGAGGTACAGCAGGAGGTCCATCGGTCCGTTGTACATCTCCAGGTCGACTTTGTACGTCATGGGTGGTCCCGTGTTCGAGCCGGCAGGCCATCATGCACGGCGGGTCTCCCGTACCCGCCGTGCGAAAGGATACGGTTCGCGATTGTCATCCGGACCGAACCGCCGCCGACCGCGCCGCTGAGCGGAGAAATCTCGTCGTGCATACGGCACGGCAACAGCCCCGGCGAGATTCCTCGACTCGGCCCTGAAGGGCCTCGCTCGGAATGACAGGCGAGCGAAACGCGGTGGGTACGGAGACCCACCGCGCCACAGCGTGTGGGCCCCTACATCGCACCGAGGCCCGTGAGGCGCCTTACGTCGGCCAGGGTCTCGGCGGCGGCGGCGCGGGCACGCTCGGCGCCGCCTGAGAGGATCACCTTCACCCGCTCCGGGTCGACCTCGAGTTCGCTACGCCGACAGCGCGGCTCGGCCAGATAGTCGATGAGAATCTCGGCCAGGCGCTGCTTGCAATCCGTGCAGCCACACTCGGCCTGTCGGC
>JAWODB010000082.1:0-10482 GCA_046483505.1 Phycisphaerae bacterium | reverse complement strand
GGTGCCGGCGGCCGGGGGCCGAGACGACGATGAGCCGCCGGTCCGGGTCCGAGAGGACGATATCGCAAACCCGGCCCACGAGGTCGGCGCTGGCGAGCGAGGACCCGCCGAACTTGGCGACTTTCACGGGAGGCCCCTTTCCACGGGCGAGCGCGGCGGGTCTCCGTACCCGCCGCGCCTTGCCGCCGCATAGCTTCGCGCGGTGGGTACGGAGACCCACCGCGCTCCTTCGCGGCGCTACCGGCACGCGCCGGGCAAGCCCGGCGGCTAACGGTGGCCCCACCGCCCATAGTTAGCCGCCCTGCTTCGAGGGCGCGTTGCCGCATGGGCACGCCTTACGCCTTGAGGATACCCCGCTCCACGAGGTTCTCGGCGATTTCGACCACGTTCAGCGCGGCCCCCTTGCGCAGGTTGTGCGCCACGCACCACAGGGCCAGGCCGTTCTCGACGGACGGGTCGCGCCGGACGCGGCCGACCATCGTCAGGTCGCGGCCCGGGCCGGCGTCGACGTCGAGCGGCACGGGGTAGGTGCGCCGGCCGTCGTCGGTCGGCTCGTCCATGAGGCGGACGCCGGGCGCGGCGCGGAGGGCCTCGCGGGCCTCGTCGGCGGAGAGCGGCCGCTCGGTCTCCACCCACACGGCCTCGGCGTGGCCGTCGAACGTCGGCACGCGGACGCAGGTGGCCGAGACGGCCAGCGACGGGTCGCCGAAGATCTTGCGCGTCTCGCGGTCCATCTTGAGTTCTTCGGTGGTGTAATCGTCGTCCTTGAAACTGCCGATCTCCGGCACGCAGTTGAAGGCGATGGGCCGGCCGTAGACGTCCGGGTCGAACGGGATGTCCCGGCGCGACTCGAGCGCGCCCGGCGTCTGTTTGGCGAGTTCCTCGGGCCCGCGGCGGCCGGTGCCGCTCGTGGCCTGGTAGGTGGCCACGTGGACCCGCCGGATGCCGGCCGCCTCCCGAATCGGTGCCAGGGCCACCACCATCTGGATGGTCGAGCAGTTCGGGCTGGCGATGAACGTCGTCTCCGGCGTGACGGCATCGGCGTTGACCTCCGGGACGACGAGCGGGACGTCGTCGGCCATGCGGAAGTCCTTGCCGTTGTCGATCGAGATAGCGCCGGCGGCCTCGGCGGTGGGGCGCCACTGGACGGAGGCGCCGCTGGCGCCCTCGGTGCCGGCGAAGAGGACCAGGTCCGTGCCCTCGAAGACCTGCTCGGTGGTCTCGTGGACGGTCATCGTCTCGCCGGCCACCTCTTCCTCGCGGGTGCGGGTGGCGGCGATGCGCGGGGGCCAGGTGCACGGGAACTCGCGCTCCCGCAGGCACCGGACCAGTTCCTCGCCGACCAGCCCGATGCCGACCACGGTGACGTTCAGGGCCATCGTTCTGCCTTTCGTTGCTTGGGCGCCATGTGTGCCACGGCACGCGCCGGGCGAGCCCGGCGGCCAACTATGTCAACCTAAACAAAACGGCCTTGCGATTCGGGGGACCGCAAGGCCGCGTCGAAGGCGTTCGGCGGAGCCTACGGTCCCGGGGCGCACGTCGTCGGGGTCGTGCCGGCGGCGGCCGACACGACCGTGCGCTTGTCCATGACCGCGATTCCGCAGCGATTGCCCATGGTATTTCCGCTCCGAGCCGCCAAACCATACGCGACGGAAGGGGAGTTGTCAAGCGTCCGGCCGGGCAAAAACGGGGAGCGGCGTGGCCGACGGCGGCGCCGCTTGTTGAGCCGTCGACCGGAGGTCGACGACCGGCGGCCTACGGCCGCCGGCTCAACGGGCAGGCGGTCCGGTCCCGGCGTTTCTCCCGGCCGGACAAGCCGGCCGGGCCACACGAACGACGAGACGTCTCCGCTCGGGTCCTTCGGCCCCTTGGTCGAAGTGACAATCGCTGCTCACCCGCGCTCCCGGACGGCCGCCACGCGGGCCGCGAAGGCCTCCGTCGCCTCGCGCGTCTCGCGGACGAAACTGTTGTCCTCGACCGTGCCGATCACGGCCGCCATCTCCTCGTCCGTCTCGTAGACCATCCGGCGGAAGGGGCTCTCGAAATCCTTCTTGCGGGTGGCGTAGACCTGGTCGGCGATCTCCTGCTGGACCTCGGCCGTGCGGTTGAGGGCCTCGGCCCATGCCTCGGCGGTCAGGGTCTCCAGACCGAGCAGGTCGCGGAGCGTGGCGAAGGCGTGCCGCTGCTTCGCCTCCGGGTAGGCGGACCAGAGGTCGTCGTATGCGGCATGGATGTCGGTCCAGGAATCGAGGTCGCCGGTGCGGATGCGCTCGCGGAGCGTATCCACGTCCTCCCGGCGCACGAGTTGGCCGCCCAGGTTCATCCAGCGGGTCTCGCGCGGCCCGTCGAGGGCGTCGGCCATCGCCGCGACGTCGGCGTCCGGGTGGGCCTGGATCCAGTCCAGCAGGTTCTTGACGGCGTAGTAGGTGAGCATGCGGCCGTAGGCGTCGTACCCCTCGCGGACCTTCAGGACGACGACGGGCCGGTCGGCGTTCTCGACGCCGTCGGCCCGGACCTGGAGGTCCGCGACGGCGTCGGCCGGGCCCGTCAGCAGTTCCCGGCCGCGCGCGGCCAGGGCGTCGTCGTCGAGGTCGGCGGCGGGCGCGCCCCCGGCGGCGACGGCGGCGCGGGCCGTCCAGATCTCCAGCAGGTGCCGGCCGGCGAGCATCTCCTCGGCCGTGTCCGGCGCCAGCGAGTCGAACTCGATGTTCTGGACCTTCAGGCCCCGTTTGTCGCGCTTGCCGAACTTCCACGTGTTCCGGGCCAGGGCGTACATGTTATACAGCCACCAGTACGCGGGCATGAGTTGGAGGCGGCCGGCCGCCTCGTCCTGCGACACGAGGCAGAAGGGCAGGGGGACGTTCAGTTCGGCCGGGTAGTCGCCCTTGGCCACCAGGCAGAACGAGGCGAACCGGCTGTTGTGTTTCAGGCTGACGCACAGGCCCGGCCAGAAGCCGCGGCCGGCGTGGATCTCGCCATCCGGCGCCCGGCTGTTGTGGTTCGACCCGATGGTGGCGCAGGCGGCGATGTTCGACTGGCCCATCACCATCGACGCGATGAGGAACGAGTTGTTGTGGTGCTGCTCGTGGGCCGGGAAGATGAGGTTGTTCAGGATCTCGCAGCACGAGACGGTGGAGTTGGCCCCGAGGTACGAGTGGATGAGCCGGGCGCCGTACTTGAGGTTCGAGTTCTCGCCCAGGACGAAGCGGACGGCCTTGCACCCGTAGAAGATGTGGCACCCGCGGCCGATGATGCCGTTGACGAGTTCGACGCCCTCGCCGATCTGGCTCGGCTCGGCCGGGCTGGAGTTGATGGTCAGGTTCTTGAGTTTGTTGGCGCCCTTGGCGTAGACGCAGGGTCCGATGCGGCAGTCCTTGATGATTCGCGAGTTCTTGATGACGCACTCGTCGCCCACGGTGCCGTAGAACCCCCGGCGGGGATCGAACGCCCGCTGCGTGATCGCCGCCAGGCGCTCGGCCAGGCCGGTGTCCTCCGGGAACCGGGCCCACAGGGTGGCGTCGGCGGCGATCATGCCGTCGAACGGCAAGACACTGCGTCCGCCCGCCTCGTTCACCACGTCGAGCCAGACGCGGACCTCTTCCTCCTCCCCTTCCTTGACGATGCCGTTGCCGAACTTGGCGTGGTTCGTGCAGCACATCTCGTCGATGTTGGCCAGGATGACCCGGTTCCCGATGATGTAGTAGGCCAGGTAATCGACGTTGTGGACGGCGATGTTGTCGCCGAGGTCGCAGGAGACGATGCGGCTGTTCGTCAGGCCCACGGGGACCGTCAGGTCGTGGTGGCGGAGGTAGACGTGCTCGAGGCGTCCGATGCGCACGAGGCCGTGGAACTCGCAGTTGCGGACGTGGGTGGCGTCGAACTCGTCCGTGACGAGGATGTCGTCCCAGTTGTCGCAGACGTTGCCGTTCTTGACGAGGGTCTCGATCTCCTCGGCCCGGAGGTGGCGCCAGGCGTCGGGGTCGCGGCCGCTCTGCTGGTTGCGGAGGTAGTACTCGTCGCAGCCCTCGGGGACGTACGGGCCGCTGATGAAGTCCCGGCCGAGGGACCCGGCCGGCAGGACCTGGGTATCGTTCATGGGTGGTCTCCGGGTGGTCATTCCAGCGCGGCGGGTCTCCGCACCCGCCGCGCGCCGCCGCTTGAGATTGTCACTGCGAGCGAGTTGCCCATTTAGCCGTCCTGCTTGCAGGGCGCGTCTACAAAGGCACGCGCCGGGCAAGCCCGGCGGCTAACCGTGGCGCGGCGGGTGCGGAGACCCGCCGCGCGATGCGCCATGCGTCAATCGCCTTCCATCTGCCTGGCGATCCAGTCGTAATACTCGCGCATCGTCAACTTCGCCGCCGCCGCTTCATCGCAAAACACGAGCGTCTCGGGGTGCCACTGGAGCGCGCTGGCCGTGTTCATGCTCGTGACGGGCCCCTCGACGGCCCCGGCGAGGGCGTCGGCCTTGTTCGCCCCGTTGACGACCATGACGCAGGTGCGGGCCTCCAGGACCGTGCCGACGCCCATCGAGATGGCGGAGGTGGGCACGTCCTCGGCCTTCTCGAAGAAGCGGGCGTTGTCGTCGATGGTCTGCTTCGCCAGGTACACCCGCCGGGTGCGGGAGCCCAGGCTGCTGCCCGGCTCGTTGAACGCGATGTGCCCGTCGCTGCCGATGCCGAGGACCTGGAGGTCGATGCCCCCCGCCTCCAGGATCATCTTCTCGTACTCCGTGCAGAACGTTTGCCAGTCCTCGTCCGTGCCGGAGGGCACGTGCGTCCGGTCCATCGGCACGTTGATGTGGTTGAAAAGTTCAGAGTTCATGAAATGCCGGTACGACTGCGGGTGGTCGCCCGCCAGGCCGCAGTACTCGTCCAGGTTGAACGTCGTGACGCCGCTGAAGTCGAGCCCCTCCTCGTTGTGCAGGCGGATGAGTTCGGTGTACAGGCCCAGGGGGCTGGACCCCGTCGCGAAGCCGAGGACGGCGTCGGGCTTGGTGCGGACGAGTTGGGCGACGACGGCGGCGGCCTTGCGGCTCAGGGTCTCGTAGTCCGGGCAGATGAAGACGTCCATGGGGTGCTCCTTTCAGGATCGTGGCGCTTGCGTGGCGATCACTCCCCGCGCGGCGGGTCTCCGGACCCGCCGCCCCGACGTGCCACTCAGCAGCCGGGCCCGCCTTCGCCCTTTGGCTACGGCGGGTGAACTTGCCCGGCGCGTTCGTCACGGCGCGCGCCGACCAAGGTCGGCGGCTAAATGTGGCGCCACCGGTCACCGTCAGCCGCCCTGCTTCCAGGGCGCGTTCCGGGCGGCGTGCGCCGACCAGGGTCTCACCCCCGCAGGGCAGCGGCCAGGTCGGCGACGTTTCGGCCGAGTTTGCGGCACTCGCCGACGGCCCGCTCGTCCGGCTCGCCGAGGGCCACCGGGCCGTAATGGTCCCGCTGGGCCGTCCCGCGGACGACCATCCCGTGGATGAGCATCGCCTGGAGGATGGACATCAGGCACGTCTCGTTGCCGCCCGCGAGGTTCCCCGCGCTGGTGAACGCGCCGCCGACCCGCCCCTCCAGTTGGCCCTGGAGGACGACGCTGGCGTCGAAGAGGGCCTTGACCTCGGCGGCCATCTGGCCGTAGTAGGTCGGGCTGCCGACGATGAGGGCGTCGTAATCGGCCAGGCGCTTGGGCGGCACCTGGTCGACGGGCCTGGCGTCGACCTCGGCGCCGGCCACCTCGCGGGCGCCGTCGGCCACGTGGCCGGCCATCGCCTCGGTATTGCCGCTGCGGGAGAAGTACGTGACGAGGATTCGGGCCATGGTCGTTCCTCCGGTTCGGGGCCGGCACGTGCACGTCGTCAGAACGTTGCCGCGCGGTGGGTGTCCGCACTCACCGGGCCGCGCAGTATGAATACTGTGATACCGCGGGGCACGTCGCGACGCAAGCAATTGTGGTGGTCGCGTACAGCCCGCGGTGCTGTGGGGGAGGTTGTCATTCCGAGCGAGCGAAGCGAGTCGAGGAATCTCGCCGTGGCTGTTGGGCTTGCCGAGGGTGTTCGCGACGAGATCTCTCCGCTCGCCGCCGGCCTCGCGGGGGCGAGGCCGGCGACTCGGTCGAGATGAGATTCGGTCGCTCCGCCGCGTTTCCCCGAATTCGGTTGCGATTGCCGCGCGCCGGGGGTAGGCTGCGCGTATCCACGATTCCGCGCGAAAGGGCCGTGCCATGTCCCTCCGCCGCCCGCTCCTCTGCCTCGTCATGCTCTCCCTGGCCGCAGGCCTCTGCCCCTCGTGTGCCGAGATGGGCGAGGACGCCTGGCAGCCGCCTCGCATCGTCCGCATCGAGGGGGCCGAGAACGCCTACAGCGTCTCGCCGATGTACGGCACACTCTTCGGCAGCGTCATCGAGAAGGACGGGGAGGGCGAGGAGCCCTTCAAGACCCTCGAGACCACGACCTACGTCCTCGCCCGGCCGGGCGAACTCGTCGCCCTGAAGGACGGCGGGCCGTTTCCGTACGCGGCCGAGGACGGCACGTCCCTCTCGGTCCAGGAAGAGCAGGACCGCGTGACCCTGGGGGGTAGGAAGGTCGCGGTCAACCTCGACGACGAGGAGGCGTGGACCTGGCTGGCCCAGGCGCCGGAGGCGGACCTGGCCGCCCTCCGCATGATCCACGTGGGGGATGTGGCATCGGAGGAGGGCGACGCCGAGGCGGCGACGGCCGCGGCCCGCCAGGCGCTGGCGCGCCTCGCCGAGGTCAATCCGCGGGTGGGCGTGGCGCTGGAAGACGGGGGGCCGCTTGCGATGGTGCTGGAGCAGTTCGATCCCCCGTGGCTTTCACTCGACGGCCTCGTGCCGGGCGCCGACCTCCAGGACCGCCTGGCCGGCGAGCCCCATCTGCATACCCTGCTGATGAAGGCCGACGCGGAGGGCGGCCTGGGCTTTCTCGCTCGCCTGCCGCACGTGCGGACGCTCTTCCTCACCCAGTGGGAGGGCCAGGACGACGAGGCCCCGCCGGCCACCCTGCCGACGATGCCGTCGCTGCGGACACTCATCGTCTTCGGCGCGAAGATGAAGGACCTCGGCCCCGTCGGCACGCAGCCGAACCTGGAGGAACTCGTCGTCGCCCTGTCGGAGTCCCTGGCGGACCTCGGGCGCCTGACGGAGATGCCCGGCCTGCGGGCCCTCGTCCTGACCAACTGCAAGGCCGTGAAGGACCTCTCGGCCCTGGCGTCGCTTCGGAACCTGCAATGGCTCGGCCTGCCGCCGGCCACCACGCAGGAGGAGTTCGCCCGTATCTGTACGGATCACCCGGGCCTCGTGGTGCTCCAGGCCGATACGTGCAAACGGGTGTCGGACCTTTCGCCCGTGAAGGGCCTGCGGCGGCTCCAGGTCCTGACGGTGTCGAGCCCCGCCCTGCTCGGGCCGCTGACCGAGCCGACGCCGCTCCGGCTGCTGGGGCTGGGGCCCATGGACGATGACGGGGACGGCGTGCCCGCCGCAGAGAAGCGGCTGACGGAGACGCTCGTCCAGGTGATGGAGGCGAACCCGGACCTGGCGGTGGTCCAGGTCTCGCCGCTCTGCCTGGGGTCGGGATGGATTCTGCTGCTCGTCCCGGCGACGGCGGCGGCGTGGTGGCTGGCGCGGCGGCGGAGGTCCGGAACGGTCGGCCGCCACGGCTGAGGTGCGGGGTCCCGAAACGGAACGGCGGGTCGGGAAGCGAGCGCGGTGGGTCTCCGTACCCACCGCGCCGCGACAACCAGGATCGCGATGCGCGCGGCGGGTGCGGAGACCCGCCGCGCTTCATTCGGAGCGTATCTTGGCCTACGCGCGCGACCGGCTGCGGGCGGCCGGCGAGGCGGGCCTCGTCTCGGCCGGGATGGTCGCCTTCGCGCTGCTCTCGGCATTCGGTGCGGCACGGGGCGTGGCGGCCGCGGCGGGACTCGTCCTGGCGGCCCTGGCGCTCTACCTTTCCATGCGGACGGGGACGCATCCCGTCTCTCTTTTTGCGCTGGTGCGGCCGAGAGGATGGGCCTGGGCCGCCGTGCCGTTCGGTGCGGCCCTCGGCGGCGGCCTCGCCATGCTGTACCGGTGGGCGTGGATGCCGACCGTCTGGCCGCCGGACTTCCGGGCGTTCGTCCTCGTGGCGATGCTCATCGGGGCCGCCGAGGAGGTCCTCTACCGCGGGTACGTGCAGGGAAGGCTGAGTCTGGCCCTGGGGATGCGACGAGAAGGGCTTTTGTGTGGCCCGGCCGGCTTGCCCGGCCGACGATCCTCGGATGTGCCACGGCCGGTCTTGTCCGGCCGTGCATTCCTCTCTCCCTTGACGGGAGAGGGAAAGGGTGAGGGTGATGCCTGTGTCGGGCGCAACGACTCTCCCCCTCACCCCAGCCCTCTCCCGCCAGGGGAGAGGGTGGTAAAACGGCTCGCGTCCGTTGCGGTCGCCATTCTCTTGGCCGCCGGGGCGCACACGGCGTACAAGACGGCCCTGTTCGTCTGGCCGCCCGGATACATGGAGGTGGATTACGGGTTCCTGGTGACCTGGACGCTGGTGGGCGGCGTGGCGTTCGGGGCGCTGCGGGCCGTCTGCGGGACCGTCTGGCCGGCCGTGGCGGCCCACGTGGCGTTCGACCTGGTGGCCTACGGCGAGGCGGCCGAAGCCCCGTGGTGGGTGTGGATGTGACGATTTCGGATTGCGGATTGCGGAATTCGGATTGAACGGCAACGGCAACGACAACGGCAACGACAACGGCAACGACAACGGCGGCCTCACGCAAAGGCGCCAAGTTTACCCGCCGGAGGCGGGCCGCAAAAACGGCAGCGGCGGGAAACGGTGAACGGCAACAACCACGCCAACAGCGCGGGATCGGCCCTTTTAGCCGCGACGCGCAGCGGAGCGCGCGCCGATCCGAAATGCTACTCTGCGAAGCAGCGCTTCGCTGCGAAGCACGAGTCCGCCATCCGCATTCCGAATTCGTTCAGCCCTGGAAATCCTCGCAGTGCTCGCTGCGGTCGCCGAGCAACCGGAGGTGTGTCCGTTCCTCCTGGAGGATGTGCGTGAACGCCTCCTTCGCCACCTTCGAGTCCACGAAGTCGAGCATCTCCTGGTAGAACGTGATGGCGTCGCGTTCGGCCCGCATGCCGACGGCGAGGGTTTCGTAATCGCTCTCGGACTGCTCCGCGAGGCGGGCCACGTCGCTCTCGTCGCCGAAGACCTGGGTCTTCAGCAGGCGGTCGATGTAGGCGGCCAGGTCGGGGTCGTCGCTGTAGCCGCTGCCGGTGCGGCGCTCGCTCTGGAGTTTCTCCTCCAGTTCCTCGAAATGGGCGAGGTGGTCCTTCTCGTCCTCGGCGAGCCTGCGGAAGACGTCGGCGGTGGCCTGGTCCTTGGCCTTGGCGGCGGCCTTCTGATAAAAGGCCAGGCCGTTGCGCTCCATGTTCTGGGCGATCTTGGCAGCCTCCACTTCGTTGAAGAACATCTGGGCCATCGGAGGTTCCTTTCGCTTGCGAAGAGGGTCGGGTGCCGCGGCAGGCCGCGGAGTGTGTGGCGCGGTGGGTCTCCGTACCCACCGCGCCCAAACGGGACGATTCTCGGAGCGCGGCGGGTGCTCCAGACCCGCCGCGCTTTGCCCTGCCTACCGGTCCACCCTCACCCCGGCCCTCTCCCGTCCGAGGGAGAGGGAGATGCCGCCGCCGCCGGGCTGTCCTCGTGTCCGAACGGCGAAATCTCGCGCAGCCGCTCGATGATGGGCGGCATCACGTCCAGCACCGTGTCGATCTCCGCCTCCGTGTTGTAGACGCTCAGGCTGAACCGGATGGAGCCGTGGGCGGAGGTGAACGGTACGCCCATCGCCCGGAGCACGTGGCTCGGTTCCAAACTCCCCGTCGTGCACGCCGAGCCGCTCGAGGCGCAGATGCCGTGCTCGTTGAGCATCAGGAGGATGGCCTCGCCCTCGACGTACTCGAAACTGACGTTCGAGGTGTTCGGGAGGCGGAGATCGCGCCGGCCGTTGACGCGTGCCCCGGGCGCCCGCTTGAGGAGGCCGTCCTCCAGGCGGTCCCGCAGGGCCCGGACGCGGGTGGTCTCGGCATCGAGGTTCTTCCTGGCGAGTTCGGCCGCCATGCCCAGGGCGACGATCTGCGGCACGGCCTCCGTGCCGCCGCGGCGGTTGTTCTCCTGGTGCCCGCCGACGAGCAGGGGACTGAACCGCGTGCCCCGCCTTACGTACAGGGCCCCCACGCCCTTGGGCGCGTGCAGTTTGTGGCCGGAGAGGCTCAGCATGTCGATCGGCAGGTCCGCCAGCCGCATCGGCACCTTGCCCACGGCCTGGACGGCGTCGGTGTGGAACAGGATACCGCGGTCGCGGCAGAGGGCGCCGATGTCCTCCACCGGAACCAGAACGCCCGTCTCGTTGTTGGCCCACATGCAGGAGACGACGGCGGTGTCGTCGTCCAGGGCGTCGCCGAAGGCGGGCATGTCGAACTCGCCCTCGGCGTTGACGGGCA
>JAWODB010000070.1:0-16407 GCA_046483505.1 Phycisphaerae bacterium | reverse complement strand
GATTTCCGGGGAACCGTGCGTGCCGGCGGCCCGACCGACACCGAGGTGCATCGTACCGCCCGGGGCGGGGCCGAGTCAAACCGAATGTCAGACGACGTATGTCTTGACACACAGCCATACGAGATACCACCGGCGCGACGGCCGCGGCGGGCCGAGGCAAGGGCCCCTGAGGCACGAAAGCGGTAACCTGTCCGCTTCGTGAAGATTGTGTTTCGGAGGCTTGGGGCCACCGAGAAGGGGCGGAATCCTTCATTTCCGGCGGGATGACGGCCGATACACTCTTCAGAACCGCGCGCCCCAGACTGAATCGGTTCCTCCCCTACGCGTCTGAGAGAGTGGGATGAGGTTAACGACCATGACCGATCCGACGGCGTCGCGCGAGGCCGGCGACCTGACCCTCCAGGTCCGCCGGGCCGACCTCCTGGGGGCGGTGGCCCGCGTCCTGGATTACCGGCCCACGCGCGAAGTGCCTCACCACGGGCGGGTGGCGGCCATCGCCGCCAAGGTGGCCTCGCGCCTGGGCGGCACGGACCCCCGCGAGGCCTTCCTCGCCGGGCTCGTCCACGACATCGGCCTGCTGAACGAGCAATGGGACCTGACCCACCCGCCGAACCTGGCCGAACAGGCCAACCGGCCCGTCACACGGTCCCATCCCCTGGTCGGGGCGCAGATGCTGGCCGGCGTGCCGCGCCTCCTCGGCGTGGCCGAGATCATCCTCGACCATCACGAATGGGTGGACGGGCACGGGTACCCGCGCGGCAAGTCGGGCGAGGAGGTGCCGTGGGCGTCGCAGGTGCTCCGCCTGGCCGACACGTGCGACTTCGTCCTGCGCGAGCAGGGCTCGCCCGAACTGCTGGCCCTGCTCGATGCCATCCACAGCCGCGCTTCCCGCCAGGTGACCGACGACATCCTCGAAGCCGGCACCGACGTGCTCGATCAGCCGGGGTTCTACGCCCAACTGCTGGCCGGCGACGACGTCGACTTGCTCGTGCAGCAGACGACGCATCACCTGGCCGAAGACGACGTCGTGGCCAGCGGGATGGAGATGACCGCCCTGCTGGAACTGCTGGCCACCCTCGCCGATGCCCACGCCTCCGACCACATCGGCCACAGCCGCCGCGTGGCCAACCTGGCCGTCATGGTCGCCATGGCGATGGGCCTGTCCGCCGAGGAAACCGCCAAGACCAAGTGGGCAGCCCTGGTTCACGACCTCGGCATGGTGGCCGTCCCGAAGACCCTCCTCGACGAGCCGCGCCTCCTCTCGGAGAAGGAACTCCGCGACGTCCGGGCCCGCAGCACCCGCGTGGCCACGTTCCTCGAACCCGTTGAGGGACTGGAGGAAATCACCCGCATCGCCGCCTGCCATCGCGAGGCGCAGGACGGGTCCGGATGCCCGGACGGCCTGGCGGGCTCAGCCATTCCGCTCGGGGCCCGGCTCATCGCCGTCTGCGACACGTTCGACGCCCTGACCAGCCCGCGCCCGTACCGGGCGGCCCGCGACACGAGCCTGGCCATCGACATCCTGATTCGCGGCAGCGGGAGCCTGTTCGATCCGGATGTGGTCTCGGCGGCCGTGCCGGTCTTCCTGATCAGCGAGCCCCGCGGTACGGACCGCGAACCGGCGTTGTCCTGATCGCCGGTGTTCGAGCCCGCCGCGCGCTCCCGAGACTACGTTCCCACCCATTCGGCGAGCAGCGCCTCCAGGCGGTCGGTGGATGTCTCCCAATCGAACTGGAGACTGCGCTGGTGCGCGGCCAGGGCCATCCGGCGCAGGAGCGACTCATCGTCGAAGAGCAGGCCGATGCGCCGGGCCATCGCCTCCACGTCGCCGGGCGGCACCAGGAACCCGCTGACCTCGTCTTCCACCAGGGCCGGATGCCCGCCGGCCCGCGCCGCCACGGGCACGGCCCGGCAGGCCATCGCCTCGAGCACGGGTTGGCCGAAGCCCTCGATGCGGCTCGGGGCCAGCCAGGCGTCGCACGCGGCATAGATGCCCCGCAGTCGGCTCCGCTTGGGCTGGATGAAGACCTCACTGCCCGGCGGCGCCCCGCGGGGTTTCGTCGCGCCGAAAACGAGAAGCCGCACGTCCGGCCGCGTGTCGCGCACTTTCTGGACCGCCTCGAATCCTTCGTCGTTCGCCTCGCCCGTCCGCGGGGTATACATCATGCCCACCGCCGCCGGCTGCCGCGCAGGGCGATTGCCCGGATAGAACCGCGAATGGTTCACGCCGTTCGGCACGACGGCGGCCTCCACGCCGAAGCGGTCGCGGAGGCAACCGGCGACGTAGTCCGAAACGGCCACGCGGCAGGCGTCCAGAGCCATGATCTCGCGTGCGGCGGCGCGGTCCTCGTCGAGCGGGACGAGCGTCTGGACGAGGTGGACCAGGCACCCCTTCTCCGGGCCGAGGGCCCCCGCCGCCCGCACCGTCTCCGGGCCCGTCGCCACCACGGCGTCGCCGTCGGGCACGGTGGCCGGCGTGAACGCGCCGACGGGCGTGAGGTCACAGCCCGACTCGTCCAGGGCGTCGGGCGACCGTCGGCGGGTCCACCACTGGCGCAGGCGTTGGAACGCGTCGGCGGGACGGCGGTAGAGCACGGTCACCTCGTGGCCGCGCCCGTGGAGACGGCCGGCGTATTCGCCCATCACGTTGACGCCGCCGGTGAATCCGCGGCCGGGTACGAGAAACGTGATTCGCACGGTCGTCTCCAACCTGCGTCCGGCATACGCGGCGTTCCGCGGGGTGGCCCTCCTGGGCCACCGCCCTCCGAGCAAGCGGGTGACACGCCTTCGTGCTGTCGCGAAAGCGTGTGCCTCGACGCACAGCGCATGCTTTCGCAAAGGCGCGAAAGTTCATCCGCCCGGGGCGGGCATGCCACCCGGCGCCGGTAGCGCCTGCGTCAACCCATGTCGATCTCGACCCGGTCGATGCGATCCGGGTCGGCGTTGCCGAGGGCGATCTCCTGACCCCACGCCACCATGGCCCGGGCGGCCGTCACCGGCCAGGCCTGACCGCGCGCCTTCGCCCGCTGCGCCTCGAGGATGCGGAGGCCGACGGCGTCGGCCGCCACCGGGTCCGTCGCCACGACGAGGCCGCGGAAGTCCCACCGGTACCTCGTGTCGTCGAACGGCCCTCGGGCATACAGCGGCCGGATGGCGTCGATGATGACGAGCCGCGTCTTTGAGCGGAGCGGCGGCAGGGCGTTCAGTTCGGGCAGGGAGCGCGGCATGCGGTCGGGCTCCCACCCGTGGTACGCCGACGGGTTGTTGACACTGCCCAGATGGTTCTTCAGCGCCGCCGACAGGCCGTCGTCGAAATGCGTCTTGAGGACTGAGACATTCACCACAGCCGTCGCCGCCTCCGTGTACAGCCGCCGCAGCCGGGTGGTGAGATTCCGCGACGGCAGGGTGAACGGGTCGGAGAGTTCGTCGTACGGTTCGGGCAGGCGTCGGTCGACCGCCAGGAAGCGTTTGGGATCGACGCCGGCCCTGCCGGTCAGCCGCTCGATGAGCACGCTGTTGATCTCGGTGTGCGTATGGAGCGTGGGGGCGTGTGTCTGGTTGTGCTTGACGGCGACGAAGTCGCCTTCGCGGGCGACGTCGGCCCACGCCTCCGCCTCCGTCCGGCGGCCGAAGAGTTCCGCGACGCCCCGGTCGAGCATCTCGCGGACAATCGGCAGGTTGGCGCGGTAGTCGCGGATGATGACTTCCGGATGGGTGACGACCACCACGCGGCTCTTCTTCGGCGGCGGCGCAGCGGCTTCGGGGGGTGCGCCGGTCGCCGCCTCAACCGGAGCGGTGGCGGCGAGGGTGCGGGCGGCGGAGGCCGCGCTCACGCCTCCGGCGGCGGTCGTTGCGGCAAGAAAGGCGAGGAACTCGCGGCGGGAGAGTCCTTCAGTGGCGGCCCGGCGGGCCAGGCTTAACCGGCGGCGGACGAAGTCCGCCCGCATCGCCGCGGGCGACCACTGGCCGGCGCCCTCCCCCCGCCATGCCGGACGATCGTGCGGATAGGCCATAGCCTGCTTGCTCTTGCGCCGCTCGGACGCCGGCCCCTGCAACGCGTCACCGTGTCGCCGAATACGCCCGGACCGTCTACTGCGAGGGGATCGTCAGGACCGTGCCGACCGGAATGTCGGTGACGTCGCGGACCTTGTCCTTGTTGGCGTCGGCGATGCGCGTCCAGAGTTTGCCGTCGCCGTAGAAGCGTTTGGCCAGGCTGTACAACGTGTCGCCGCGCTGCATGGTGTACGTCTGCGGCGTCCCGGTGCTCGGCTTGGCGGTGGTGGCCGGCGGCATCGGAGACGGCGTTTCGACCTCGACGGCGGGGGTGCCGGTATCGGTGTCGGCCGTCTTCGCCGGCAGCGGCTCCGGGGGCGGGGCGGAGGCCTCGAGTTCAGCCGGGTCGATCTGAGGCAGTTCCTCGTCCTTCTTCTGCTGTTCGCAGCCGATGACGCCAAGGGCCAGGACGGCCACCAGAATCCACGTGTGCGCTCGCATGATTGCCCTCTCGCCTCTCTGGAAACCCACGATTCGTTGGCGCGCCACAGCCCCACAGGGCCCGCCTGCATTCTTCCCACCCGGCGAGTCTATCGCTTGGGCGCGACAAGTCAAGGACCAACCAGCCACGCCACCAGCATGCGCACCCAGTCCGGTTCCGGAAACGCCACGAACACCAGCAGGGCGATGGTGACGCCCGCCTGGATGTCGAACGGCACGCTCAGGCGCGGCCAACGGAACAGGAGAACGCCGAGGAGGCCTCGCGGCTCGTCCTCGCCGGGGGGATTCGGCGGCCGCCCGTCCGGCCCCGGCGTGGTCCGGGCCACCCGCCACAGCCGGTGCACGACCGTCGCCAGGGGCGCCACGCCCAGGATCCACACGGCGGTCGACAGGTGGTGGAACGCCAGGCCGAGGAGCAGCGTGACGACCCGCTCGCCACGCTGCCAGAAACCGCCGCCCCCCTCCGCCCCTTCGGCGGCGGCGCGGGCACGCAGGTACGACGTCGCCTGCGCCCACACCAGCCCCACGGCCGCCAGGGACGCCATCCCCAGGTTCGGCGCGGCGGCATCCTGAGCATCCGGCCGAAGGAGGTAGTAGAAGACCGGGCCGAGGTAGAGGGCGGCGTCGCCGGCGCGGTCGCAGGTGGAATCAAAGATGGCCCCGAAGCGCGTCACCCGCCCCCCGACCTTGGCCATTGCCCCGTCGAGCATGTCGCACGCGCCGGCGCCGACGATGAGGGTGACGGCCCAGGCCCGCCAGTACGGCCGGCCGCAGGCAACCGCCACGCCCGCCCCGACCGTCAGCAGCATCCCCAGGGCCGTGACGTGGTTGGGCCGCAGGCCGAGGCGCACCAGCCCGCGCGCCACCGCATCGCGGCACGGGCCGATGATGCGATTGATGAGTTCCGATGGGAGCATGAGCGATGTGCCGCTTCAGCCCGGCAACAATTAGCCGCCCTCCTTGCAGGGCGCGTTCAACACGGCACGCGCCGGGCAAGCCCGGCGGCTAAATGTAAACGGCGCCGACGCCTACTTGGCCGCCGACCGGGTTGCGGCGGCGGGACAGGCGGCCGGGGCCTCGGCGATGAACGCGTCCACCTCGGTCCGTGCCGCCACGTCGTCCATCTGGACGGGCGGATGCTTCATCAGGTACGCCGACGGGGCCCCGAGTGGCCCGGCCAGGCCGCGGTCGCGGGCCAGGCGGCACAGGCGCACCGCGTCGATGGCGCAGCCCGCGCTGTTCGGCGAATCCTCCACCGAGAGGCGGAGTTCGAGGTTCAGCGGCACGCCGGCGAAGCCCCGGCCCTCCATCCGCAGGAAGCAGACCTTGTTGTCCTTCTGCCACGGCACATAATCGGCCGGGCCGATGTGGACCTGGTCCTCGGGCAGCGGCGTTTCGAGTTGCGACTGGACGGCCTCGGTCTTCGAGACCTTCTTCGAGGAGAGCCGCTCGCGCTTCAGCATGTTCAGGAAGTCCGTGTTGCCGCCCGTGTTGAGTTGGTAGGTGGCCTCCAGGGCGGCACCGCGGTCGCGGAAGAGGCGCGTCAACGTCCGGTGGACGATGGTCGCACCCACCTGGGCCTTGATGTCGTCGCCCACGCACGGAATGCCGGCGTCCGTAAACCGCCGCGCCCAGCCCGCGTCGCTGACGATGAACACCGGGATGCAGTTGACGAGGCTGACGCCTGCCGCCAGGCACGCCTCGGCGTAGTACTCGGTGGCCTGCTGCGAGCCCACGGGCACGTAGTTGAGGAGGACCTCGGCGCCGGTCTCCTTGAGCACCTCGGCCACATCGGCGGGGTCTTCGTCGGCCGGGATGAACCGCTGGTCGTCCGGGAAGTCGGCCATGTGCTCGGAGTAGCCGTCGAGCACCGGCCCCATGCGGACGGTCACGCCGCTGGCGGGCAGGTCGTCGGTGATGGTCTTGGTGCAGTTGGGCGGCGCGAAGACGGCCTCCTCGAGCGGGCGGCCGACCTTGCGCCGGTCGATGTCGAAGGCGGCGACGAACTGCAGGTCGCCCGGCCGGTAGCCGGCCACCGACTCGTGCATGAGGCCGAGCGTCTCGGCCCGGCCGTCCTTCTCGCCCAGACGGCGGTAGTAGGCCACCCCCTGGATGAGGCTGGCGGCGCAATTGCCGACGCCGGCCACCGCCACGCGTATCGGACTCGGCATCCTGACATCCCCTTTCGGTCGGGCCGACGCGTCGTCCCGGGCGGGGCCAGACGAGCCGGTCGCTGATGTTGGCGGGACCTTAACAGATAGCAGGGGCCCGGCGAGGTGTCAACGGCAAAACCAACATTGCCTGCTCGCGGGAGCCCGGCGCCGGCCGTTCGAGCCGGCCGCCGCGCCCCGTTTTTCTCCACAGGCTTTCCACGGCGGCACGAACCTGTGGAGAAAAAAATTCCGGCGGCCCCGCCATCCGGCTAACTGCCTGTCTGCCGCGCGGTTGCACGTCTATGCGCCGCGCTCGCAAAGGCTGAAAAAGAATTTCACCTTTTCGCCCTTGCTTTCCCGTAGTACCATGCTCCCTGCCGCGCGACTCGACCCGGTCCTGTCTTCTTCGGCCGGCGTCCTGCGGCCACGCGTCATCGTGGGGAACCAGTATCCGTTTGCGCCATTGGACGGGGGTGCGCTCGTGGCGCCCATTCAGGATTCAGCCACCGCATTGATCGCCACGAACGTACGAGAACGCATCGGCACCGAACGCTGGCGCGTCTGGTTCGAGGGCGCCACCGATTTCCACATCACCGACGATGGTGTGACGGTCGGCGTGGCGAACCTATTCATCGGCGACCACATCCAGCGGCGGTTCGCCGACGAGGTCGAAGCCGCCATCCGCCAATCGCTCGGACGGAACGCCCCCGTCACCTACCGCGTGCAGCCCGACCTGTTCCAGCGCCGGCGCCGGGAAAACCTGGAGGGCGAGGCCGAGGCCATGGAACGTCTCGGCCAGGCCCCCCAAGGCGCCTCACCGCCGGAGACGCAGACGACCTCGGCCTCCGAACGGCCGTCGCGGCCGTCGCACGCCGCCCGGCCACTCTTCACGCTCAAGAACTTCGTCGTCGGACCGTGCAACCGGATGGCCTACGCCGCCGCCCAGGCCGTCGTCAACGCGCCCGGAAAGGACTTCCATCCGCTATTCATCCACGCGGGGTGCGGCCTGGGCAAGACGCATCTGCTCCAGGCGATTCTGAACGCGTGCCCGCCCCGCCACGCCATGCGGGTCGCGTGCGTGTCGGCCGAGCAGTTCACGAACCAGTACCTGGCCTGCATGCGGACCCGCCGCCTCGACGCCTTCCGCCACCGGTACCGCAGCCTCGACGTGCTGGCCATCGACGACGTCCATTTCCTGGCCGGCAAGGCCGCCACCCAGGAGGAGTTCCTGCATACGTTCAACGAACTGGACGACCAGGGCCGGCTGGTGGTGCTGGCCTCGGACAGCCATCCGCGCGACATGGCGGAGATCCAGGACCGCCTCATCAGCCGGTGGGTGGCCGGCCTGGTGGTCCGCATGACACCGCCCGACCGCGACACGCGCCGCCGCCTCCTGGAGGCCAAGGCCGTCCAGATGGGCCACCCCCTGCCCTCGGACGTCCTCGACCTGCTGGCCGACCGCCTGGGCGGCAGCGTCCGCGACCTGGAGGGCGCCCTGACCCGCCTCATCGCGTGCGCCGCTCTTCTGAAGACCCCGATCACGCCGGACCTGGCCCGGCGCGTGGCGGCCGAGGTGGTCACCGCGCCGCCGGAGCGGACCGGCCTGGAGGCAATCGAGCAGGGGGCCTGCGCGTTCTTCGCCGTCACGCCCGCCGACATCCGCAGCCGGCGGAAGGCGCGGCCCATCTCCCTCGCCCGCCAGGCGACGATGGTCCTGGCGAGGGAGATGACGGACCTGAGCCTCTCGGAGATCGCCCGCGGCCTGGGGAGCAAGCACCACACGACCGTCCTCTCCGCCTGCCGCAAGTGGCGCAAACTCGTCGCCAACGGCACCGAGGTGGTGTGGACCGATCGGGACCAGCGTCGGGCGATGTCCGCCGAGGCCCTGCTGGCCCACCTCCGGCAGCGCCTCGTGCAGTAAAGCCTTTCGCACGACACCGTGGATTTCCTTTTCGTTTGGTTCGACCGCCCCGCGCGTCGATAATGCGCGCCGGGCCCGCCGCCGTCGCCCGGCCCCGGCAAGGAGGTTCCGTGGCGGAACTCATCGTCAGCATCTCGGGCATTCGCGGCATCGTGGGCGACGGGCTCGGACCGCGCGAGGCCCTGCGGTTCGGCCTGGCGTTCGGGTCGCACCTGGGCGGCGGGACGGTCGTCCTCGGCCGCGACAGCCGCCCGAGCGGCGTCATGCTCGTCTCGGCCGTCCGGGCCGGCCTGCTGGCCACCGGATGCCACGTCCTCGGTACGGGCATCCTCTCGACGCCCGGCGTCGGGGTGACGGTCGTCGACCGCGGCGCGGCGGGCGGCATCGTCGTCACCGCCAGCCACAACCCGCCGGCCTACAACGGCATCAAACTGCTCTCGGCCGGGGGCATGGCCATCGACCGCGACACCGGTGCCGCCGTCCGCCAGCGATACGAGGCGGGCACGTTCGCCGAGACAGGCGCCGACGCCGTCGGCCGGTCCGAGCCGGTGCCCGATGCCGCCGACCGCCACGTGGCCCGCGTCCTGGCCGTCGCCGACGCCGACGTCGTCCGCCGCCGCGCCCCGGCCGTCGTCCTCGACGCCGCGAACGGCGCCGGCGGCCGCGAGATGCAGATGCTCCTCGACCGCCTCGGCTGCCGCGTCACCGTCATCCACGGCGAGCCGACCGGCCGCTTCGGCCGCGGCGCCGAACCCGTGGCCGCGAACCTCGCGGACCTCTGCGACGCGGTGCGCGAAGCAAGAGCCGACCTCGGCCTGGCGCTCGACCCGGACGCCGACCGCCTGGCGCTGGTCGACGAGACCGGCCGGGCCGTCGGCGAGGAGTACACGCTGGCCCTCTCGGCCCGCCATCGCCTGGCGCAGGAGGCCGGCCCGGTGGCGGCGAACCTCTCGACCTCCCGCCTGATGGACGCCGTCGCCCGCGAGGCGGGCGTCACGCTCCACCGGACGCCGGTGGGCGAGTTGAACGTGGCCGAGGCCATCCGCACGCGCGGGTGCGTCATTGGCGGCGAGGGCAACGGCGGCGTCATCGACCCGCGGGTCGGCCTCGTCCGGAACAGCCTCGTCGGGGCGGCCCTGGTACTCGAGATGATGGCCGCACGCGGCGCCTCGCTGGGTGAACTTATCGCCGAGTTGCCCGTCTATAGTATGGTGAAGGACAAGGTGCCGCTCACCGGCCGGGCCGACGCCGCCATCGAGGCCGTCCAGGCGCAGTTCCCGGACGCCGAGGCGGACCGGCGCGACGGGCTTCACCTGTCGTGGGAGGGCGGATGGGTGCACGTGCGGCCGTCGAACACGGAACCGGTGCTGCGGATCCTGGCCGAGGCCGGCGACGAGGTCTCCGCCCGCCGCTGGGTCGACGCCGTCAAGGAGGCGGTGGGGGCCTGAAGCGACCGAACCCCGGCCCCGCCTGACGCCGCCGCGGGTGCCGCGGGCGCGCCGGGGCGGATTTCGTGCTGTCGAACAGGGCGTTTTTCGGGTATAATACGGCAATAGGAAGCGGTGTTGTCAGTTACACTTCGTGACCCGCAATTCGGCTCAAAAGGAGGTGGACCATGACAGCCGCAACACGTCTTGTCCTGGCGGTCCTGACGGTATTCGCCCTCGGGACCGTGGCTCTGGCGGATGTCCCGTGGAAGCGCGGCAATGAGGACGGCGCCGGCGGTCCGGCCACGCTGGAAGAAATCAAGGCCGACGTAGGCCCGGCGCGGTATGAGCGCATCGTCGGACCTATCGAATCGAAGATGGCCCTGGCCGAGAAGGCCATGGAGCCCTACAACAAGGAGATGGAGAAGCCCGCCGGCAAACGGCGGACCTCGCTCCTGATGAAGTGCAAGTTACGGTCGGCCCAGATGTACGAGGCCGCCGCCAAGGCCGCCAAGCGCGCCGCGTTCATGCTCCAGAAGACGAGCCACCGGGCATGCATCGAGGAGCAATTCGAGAAGCCGAATCGGCAGCAGGCCGCACGCGTCTACCTCGAACTCAGCAGCGATGCCAGGGAGGGCGGCAACCTGATGCAGGCGGCCGCCTTCTGCAAGAAGGCGCTGGGGGCCGACCCCGAAAACGAGCAGGCCAAACAGGTGCTCAAGCAACTGGCCGAAGAGTATCGGCAGGCCGTCCGCGATCGCCGGAACCGTTCCGGCAACACGGGGGGCGGTTCCGAAGACAAGAAGTCCTGGGAATGGGACGCCGACAGCGACCACAACCGCGACTGGAGCGATTGGCGCAACTACGGCGGCGGGCGACGCCGCGGCTGGTACTAGGGCGCGCCGCGCGGTTTTAGGGTTTGCACCAGGCCGCGCATCGGTACAATACGAAGGGTAGCAGGCCGTCCCGGCGCAACGGGACAGGGCCGCAGAGCCGAGGACGTATCCGGGACCCATCTCGGCATCACACGCGAACGCCGTACCGCCGATGGGCGGGGAAAGGAGTCATCTCATGCACCGTACGCTGATCGTCGCGCTCGCAGGGCTCGTCGTCCTTGCCGGGACGATTACGGCCGAAGCGGCCGGCGTCCCCTGGAAAGAGGGCGACGGGAAGAAGGACGACGCCGGGGCCTCGGGGTCGGTCGACCTCAAGACGGAACTGAACGACGTCCAGTACAATCGGCTCATTAAACCGATCGAGGCGAAACTGGCCGACGTCGAGAAGACCATGAAGACGTACGAGAAGGAGAAGGCCAAACCGGCCGGCAGACAGAATCCCCGCCTCCTCCTGGCGTGCAAAGAACGGGCCGCCACATTCTACCTGGGCGCCTCGCTGGCCGCCAAGAACGCCGCTAACCGGCTTCGCGAAGACCGTCTCAAGAATGCCATCAAGGAGCAGTACCAGGCCCCGAACGAGCAGAAGGCCATCGACATTTACCTGGAACTGGCCATGAAGGCCCAGGACGAGGGTAACGTCCGGGGCGCTATCGGATACTACAAACGCATTCTCTCCATCGACAAGGACAACGGCGAGGCCAAGGAAGCGCTGACCAAGATCGCCAAGGAACTGAAGCAGAAGGCCCGCACGGGCAGCAAGTCCACGGGCGGCGGCAGCGATGACGACCGCAAACCCTGGGAACGCGACGACGACTACAGCGGCACGGGCGGCAAGCACTATGACGGCGGCCGCCGACGGTAACCGTCCGATTCCCTCCCAGACCCTCCGCGGGCCGTGCATCAGGCGCGGCCCGCTGTCTTTGCGCCGGGCGGGCCGCCCGGTCGTCCGCGGCCCAGGGCGACGCCGTCCGGCCATCCGCCCTGCACGCGTTATCGGACGTTCTTGCGGCCCCTGCCCGAACTTGCTATATTCCCAGAATGAAAACCTGAAGTTGACAAACTGGGGGAACCGATAGATAATGTGTGAAACTGGGGGAGATGGGCAAGGACAGGGAGGGTGACGTGCGCCGCGAGGGGAATGAGCGAGGGAGCATGGCATGAAGGACGTCTACTCTACCGGGGAAGCCGCCAAAATCTGCCGCGTCAGCCAGCAGACCATCATCCGCTGCTTCGACGCCGGCCGCCTCGACGGGTTCCACGTGCCGGGGTCGCGCTTTCGCCGCATCCCGCGCGAGAGCCTCATCAAGTTCATGAAAGAGAACGACATCCCCCTGACGAACCTCGACTCCGACAAGGCCAAGGTCCTCGTCGTCGACGATGAACCCGGCATCGTGGAACTCCTCGTCGACGTCCTGGAACGCGACGGCCGGTTCGAGGTCAAGACCGCCTCCACCGGCTACGACGCCGGCCTCCTGACGCAGCAATTCCGCCCGGACGTCATCGTGCTGGATTACCTGCTGCCGGACATCAACGCCGACGTGGTCTGCAAGACGATCCGGAACAATCCCGGCCTCGAAGACACGCAGATCATTCTCATCAGCGCCCACATCGACGAGAGCGAACAGGCCAAGATCAAGGAAATGGGCGTCGACGCCTTCCTCCGCAAGCCGTTCCAGATCGAGGAACTCGTCAGCCGCATCGGCGAACTCCTTAACCTCTGACCCCCGAGGGCGGTACGACCATGCCGGCCGCCGGTCTCAAACGCCGAAAGATCGAACTGCTGCTGGAGGACCTGGACCAGGTCCCGACGCTCCCGGGCCTGGCCCACCACGTCCTGACCGTGGCGACGGGCGAGAAGCCCAGCCGGCGCGACCTCCAGATGGCCCTGGAGGCGGACCCCGCCCTGGCCGCCAAGGCCCTCAAGTTCGCCGTCGACCTCGGCCGGCCCGCCGACGACCTCCTCAGCCTCGACGCCGTCTTCGAGACGGTGCCCTTCTCCGCGCTGACGGCCGAGATGCTCAGCACCCAGGCCGCCGACGACGACCTCCTCCAGGAGGCTCAACTGCCCGTGCTCTGGCGACACACGCTGGCCGTCGCCATGGTCTCCCAGATGATCGCCACGCGGCTCGGGACCGTTTCGCCGGAAACGGCCCTGCTGTCGGGCCTGCTGCACGACCTCGGCCAGATTGCCCTCCGGGTCCTTCTGCCGCGCGCCTATCGCCAGGTCCTCGACGACGTGGGCACGAGCGGCGGCGGCCTCCTCGAGGCCGAACGTAACCTCCTGGGCATCGACCACGCGGTCTTCGGCAAACGCCTCGCCCAGCGGTGGGGCTTCCCGGAGGTCTTCCAGAACGTCATGTGGCTGCACCACCAGGCCCAGATTCCCGAGGGGGCCCGGCCGGGCGTCGGTTCGCTGGCCCAGGTCGTCCGCCTGGCCGACCTCCTGGCCCGCCAGTACGGCTTCGGGTACTACCCGTCCGAGCAGGTCCGCGAGAATCCCGCCGAGGCCGCCGAACGCCTGGGCCTCTCCGGCGTGCAGGCCGACCACATCGGCCGACACATCGAACAGGCGATGGAACTGAATATGCAGCCGGTGGGCTTCGATGACCACCCCGGCGAGGACCGGATGCAACAGGCCTACCGGGCGGCAAACGCGCGGCTTGGTCGCATTCACCGCAAAGGGGCGAGCCAGACCCGGGCTGCCCAGACCGCATGCGGCCATGCCGGGCGCGTGATGGCGCTGAATGCCGACCTGGCCGCCCGGACCAGCCCCGGCGCGGTCATGGAACGCATCGCCGACGCCATCCGCGAAGCCCTCGACTGCCGCGTCGTCGTGCCGTACCTCGTGGCACGCGACGGGGGCTACGTCGAAGGGCTCCGCTGCACGGCCAACGGGGGCGTCGAAGACCATTTTCTGTACGACCTGCCGGCGCAGAACGACCTGGCCGGACCGATCGAGACCGGGCCGCCGACGGCCGGCCCCGCGCGGGCCGAACGCACGCACGCCTGGCTCCTCGATCGCCAGGGGCCCGACCTCGGGCCCGGCCCGTTCTACGCCGTGCCCATGACGGTCGGCGACGCCACCGTCGGGGGCATCCTCTTCGTGCGGAACGACGCCGCCAAGGAACCGGATCCCCACGAGGCCGATCAGGCCGCCGACCTGGCCGGCGTGGCGGGCATCGCCCTGCGGCGCGCCCAGGCCGAGGCCGATCTGGTGGCTCTGTCGGAGGAACTCGCCGACGCGAACCGGCGGCTCGAGGCGGCCCACCGCGCCACGCTCCTGGACGAGAACGTGGCCTCGCTGAGCGAGATGGCCACCGGCGCCGCCCATGAAATCAACAACCCCCTGGCCATCATCAGCGGCCGCATCCAGCAGTTGGCCGCCGACGAGCAGGACCCCGACCGCCGCAAGACCCTTGAGACGGTCATCCAGCAGGCGCACCGCATCAGCGAGATCATTGCGGAACTGCGGGCGTTCGCCAAGCCGCCCCCCCCAAGCCTGGACCACGTGGACCCGGTCGCCCTGGCCCGGCGGGTCGCCGACGCCCAACAGCCCGCCGAGGATGCCGAAGGCGTCCGCGTCGTGGCCGTCGGAAGCGAGCAGGCACCCGCCATCCGGGTGGACGGCGACCAGATCGCCGACGCCCTCGGCGAGGCCGTCCGCAACGGCGTCCAGGCGTGCGCGCGGTCGGGCGGCGGGACGGTTCAGATCCGCGTCGAAGCCCTGCCGGCCGGCGCCGCCGTCCGGTTCGTCATCACCGACGACGGTCCCGGCATGGAGCCCGAGATTCGCGCCCGGGCGTTCGATCCGTTCTACAGCGGGCAGGAGACCGCCCGGCGGCGCGGCCTGGGCCTTTCGAAGGCCTACCGCACCATCCAGATGAACGCGGGCAAGATGGCCCTGGAATCGACCCCCGGACACGGCACCACCGTCCGGGTCACGTTTCCGTCGGCCGAGGCTGCACAAGCGGCAACCGACGCGGAACCGTCGGACCCCAACGTCCCGCCCGGGGACGCCGGACAGACGGCGTAAGCCCCGGCGCGGAAGGAGGACGCACACGAGAACGCGGTCGGCCAACGCCGCCACGGGCCGACGCGACAACGGATACCGGCCACGGCGACGAGTGATGCCTCTCCCTCCCCCCTCGCTCTCGCGGCTAGCTCTCGCCGTGGCCTGACCTTCGACGGAGGCCGATCGACCCACAGCCGTCGGTCGGCCTCCTGACGCCATAGCCGAGAACGCGACGCACACGCAGAGGGGAGCCAAACGATGCCGACGATGAGTCCCGCCGGCGCCGACGTGCTGGAAGGCCAGCAGCAGGCCCGCATCCTGGTCGTGGACGACGAGCCGGAGATGGCCGCCCTCATGGCCGACCTCCTCTCCAGCGCCGACCCGACGTGGCGGGTGGAGTCCGAGACGGACCCGACCGAGGCCCTCCAGCGCCTGACGAACGAGGCGTTCGACTGCCTGGTCACGGACCTGGTCATGCCGTCGCTGGGCGGGCTGAGCCTGGCCGAGCAGGCCCGCACCGCCGACGCCCACCTGGCGATCATCGCGATTACGGGGTGCGGCACGCTGGAGAGCAGCATCGAGGCGCTCCGCCTCCGGTTCGACGACTTCCTCGAGAAGCCGTTCGACCTGGAGCAGATGAAGCAGGCCGTGGCGCGGTCGCTGGAGACCCGCCGCCGCCACGAGCAGCGCGACACCCGCTTCGCCGAACTCGCCCAGGCCAAGACGAAACTCGAGACCACCAACGCCCAGGTCAGCCAGAAACTCGACATCGCCAGCCACGACCTGGTCCTGTCGACGCGGCGGATGGCCCGCCGGCTCGACGAGGTGTCCGTCTGCGCCGACGTCGCCCGCACCGTCATGGGCATCATCGAACTGGAAGACCTGCTCGGCCTGTGCGCCGAACTCGCCGCCGACCGCGTGCCCTGCGACTCCTGCACCGTGGCGCTCTACGAGACCCAGGAACACGCCGTCGGCCTTCTGGTCCGGACGCGGCCGGACAGCGATGATCCGGCGGCCCTGTCGTGGCTCCGCCGGCCGCTGACCTCGGGCGTCATGTGCCGCGCCGCCCAGAGCAGCAAGACCGTCCACGTGGAGTCCATCGCCGAAAGCAGCCTGATGGACGAACAGGAACACGGCCTGTGGCCGGACGGCCGCCTGCTCGCCGTGCCGATTCCGCTCCAGGGCCTGAGCGTCGGCACCATCGTCCTCCACCGCGAGGCCACGGACGCCGCCTTCGGGACGGCCGACGTCACGGCCGTCGGCCACCTCGCCCAGGTGGTGGGACCGGCCATCCAGACGGCCAAGTTGCACCACCGCCAGCGGTGCCAGATCTACGCCTCGCTGGAGGCCATCGCCGACGGCGTCGAGCAGCGCGACGGATACCTGAAGGGCCACGCCGCCCGCGTCCTGGCGTACGCCATGCCGGTGGGCCAGGTGCTGGAACTGTCGCAGTCCCAGGTCGGGGCGCTCCAGATCGCCGCCCGCCTCCACGACATCGGCCGCA